>NZ_CP029352.1:660000-1005951 GCF_003130795.1 Azospirillum thermophilum | reverse complement strand
ATGGCCCGGCTCGGTCCCTTCGAGTCGGCGCCGTGGCTGGCGGTCGGCGTTTCCGGGGGGGCGGACAGCCTCGCCCTGGCTCTGCTGGCCGGGGACTGGGCGCGGGAGCGGGGCGGCCGGATCCTGGCGCTGACGGTCGATCACGGGCTGCGGGCCGGGTCCGCGCAGGAGGCCGCCGGTGTCGGCTCCTGGCTCGCCGCCCATGGCATCGCCCATCGGATCCTCCGCTGGGAGGGGGAGAAGCCGCTATCGCGGATCCAGGAGGCGGCGCGGGCCGCCCGCCACCGGCTGCTGGCCGAGGCCTGTGCGGCCGAGGGCATCCTGCACCTCGCCCTGGCGCATCATCGCGACGATCAGGCGGAGACCGTGCTGCTGCGGCTCGCCCGCGGCTCCGGGATCGACGGGCTGGCGGCGATGGCGCCGGTGCGGGCGGAGGGGGCCGTGCGGCTGATCCGCCCGCTGCTGGAGGTTCCACACGACCGTCTCGTCGCCACCTGCCGGGCGCGCGGGCAGGAGTGGGTGGAGGACCCGTCCAACCGCAACCCGGCCTTCGCCCGCGCCCGTCTGCGGGCGGTCGGCAGCGTTCTGGCGGCGGAGGGGCTGGACGCCGGCCGGCTCGCCCGCACCGCCCGCCGCGCCGCCCGCGCCCGTGCCGCGCTGGAGGAGGCGGCCGCCGCGCTGCTCGCCGTGGCGGCGGAGGTCCGGCCGGAGGGCTGGCTCCTCCTCGATCCGCGGGCGCTGGAGCGGGCGCCGGACGAGGTGGCGCTGCGCGCGCTCGGCACCTGCCTGCGGACGGTCGGAGGTACCGCCTATCCCCCGCGGGACGAGGCGCTGGAGCGGCTGCTGTCCGACGTTGCAGAAGGGGCGGGCCGGACGCTGGCCGGCTGCCGGGTCCTGCGGCACCGCGGCAAACTGCTGGTGGCGCGTGAACCGGAGCTGGTCGCGGACCGTATAGACATCATGCCGGGCGGCGGCGTGCTGTGGGATCGCCGCTTCACCGTCCGCCTGGCGCCCGAGCGGGTGGCCGGCCTGACGGTGGCGCGGCTGGGAGAGGATGGCTGGCGATGCGTGGTCGGCTGGAGACCGGAGGCGAGGCGGCTGGCCCTGCACGAGGCGGTGCGCGCGTCGCTGCCCGGCCTGTGGGACGGCGAGCGGTTGGTTGCGGCGCCGCTTCCCGGTGCCGGCCCCTATGCCGGTGGACCCGGCGAGCCGTTCGCGGATGCGGCAGCCTTCACCCCCCGGGTCCCGCTGGGAGTACCAGCTTTTACGGTTGTTTCGGAAGGGCGCGGCATTATTTAATCTGGAAAGTGTGCCCGGGGAGCTTCAGCGGTGCCGCCGTCACGGCGCGCCGCACGGCGCAGGGTTCGCAGAAAGGCGTGTGACGTGAACAATTTCGGCAAGAATCTCGCGCTCTGGATCATCATAGGGCTGCTGCTGGTGGCCCTGTTCAATCTGTTCCAGAGCTCCTCCACGCGCAGCCCGCAAACGACGGTTCCGTTCAGCGAGCTTCTCGCCGAAGTGGACCGCGCCCAGGTCGCCGACGTGACGATCAAGGGCAACCAGGTTTCGGGCCACTTCACCGATGGCCGGTCCTTCAGCACCTACGTCCCGCCCGAAGCCGGGCTGGTCGAGCGGCTGACCAGCAAGAACGTGCGCATCAGCGCGGTGCCGGACGACAGCAACGTGCCGTCGCTGTTCTCGGTGCTGCTGTCCTGGTTCCCGATGCTGCTGCTGATCGGCGTGTGGATCTTCTTCATGCGCCAGATGCAGTCCGGCGGCGGGAAGGCCATGGGCTTCGGCAAGTCGCGGGCAAGGCTGCTGACCGAGAAGGTCGGCCGCGTCACCTTCGACGACGTCGCCGGCATCGACGAGGCCAAGCAGGAACTGCAGGAGATCGTCGAGTTCCTGAAGGACCCGCAGAAGTTCCAGCGTCTGGGCGGCAAGATCCCGAAGGGCGTGCTGCTGGTCGGTCCTCCGGGTACCGGCAAGACCCTGACCGCGCGCGCCGTCGCTGGCGAGGCGAACGTTCCCTTCTTCACCATCTCCGGCTCCGATTTCGTCGAGATGTTCGTGGGTGTCGGCGCGTCCCGTGTCCGCGACATGTTCGAGCAGGGCAAGAAGAACGCCCCCTGCATCATCTTCATCGACGAGATCGACGCGGTCGGCCGCCATCGCGGCGCCGGCCTGGGCGGCGGCAACGACGAGCGCGAGCAGACCCTGAACCAGCTTCTGGTCGAGATGGACGGCTTCGAGGCGAACGAGGGCGTCATCCTCATCGCCGCGACCAACCGTCCGGACGTGCTCGATCCCGCGCTGCTGCGTCCGGGCCGCTTCGACCGCCAGGTCGTCGTGCCGAACCCCGACGTGCTGGGCCGCGAGAAGATCCTGAAGGTCCACATGCGCAAGGTCCCGCTGGCTCCCGACGTGGACGCCAAGGTGATCGCGCGCGGCACCCCCGGCTTCTCGGGCGCCGACCTCGCCAACCTGGTGAACGAGGCCGCGCTGCTGGCCGCGCGCATCGGCAAGCGGGTCGTCGGCATGGCCGAGTTCGAGGCCGCCAAGGACAAGGTCATGATGGGCGCGGAGCGCCGCTCCATGGTCATGACCGAGGAAGAGAAGAAGCTGACCGCCTATCACGAGGCCGGCCACGCCATCGTCGCCATCCACCAGCCGGACAGCGACCCGGTGCACAAGGCGACCATCATCCCGCGCGGACGCGCCCTGGGCATGGTGATGCGCCTGCCGGAAGGCGACCGCATCTCGCTGAGCCAGGCCAAGCTGCTGGCCGACCTGCGGGTCGCCATGGGCGGCCGCATCGCCGAGGAGCTGATCTTCGGCAAGGAGCGCGTCACCACCGGCGCCTCGGGCGACATCAAGATGGCGACCGAGATGTCCCGCCGCATGGTCACCGAGTGGGGCATGAGCGAGAAGCTCGGCCCGCTGCTCTACGGCGAGCCGACGCAGGAGGTGTTCCTCGGCCATTCGGTCACCCAGCACAAGAACATGTCCGACGCCACCGCCCGCACGGTGGACGAGGAAATCCGCCGCATCGTGGACGAGGCCTATTCCGAGGCCCGGCGGATCCTGACCGAGAACATCGACCAGCTCCACACCCTGGCCAAGGGCCTGCTGGAGTACGAGACGCTGAGCGGCGACGACATCCAGCGCCTGCTGCGCGGCGAACCGCTGATCCGCGACGACGACAAGGAGAGCTTCCACGCGGCGCCGCCGCGCCAGCCGACCTCGACCGGCCGTCGTTCCTCGGTGCCGTCCAGCGGCGGCAAGGAGGCCGGCGGCATGGATCCCGAGCCGATGGGGACCTGATCCTCGGGCCGCTTCGACGACAGATGAGAACAGGCGCCCTTCGGGGCGCCTGTTTTCGTTTCGACGGATCCTGTCGGATCGTCGCCGGATCGTCGCCGGCGACCGCCTGCCGCGGCTACGCCGTTTCCCGCGCCGCCTGCAGCGCGTCACGGTAGAGGCGCAGGCGGCCGTAGACCGGCCAGAGGCGGCCGACCAGCGGGTCGGCCCAGTGGATCAGGACGAGCACCCCCAGCCCGGCGAAACCGCCGAAGAAGGCGCCGTAGAGCAGGCCGAGCGCAGCGCCCCAGATCCACGGGTCCGACTGGCGCGACCCGTCGATGGCGTAGGACAGGGCGAGCCCGGCGGTGACCAGCAGGGCGAGCACCACCCCGGCGCGGCCGGGCGAATACCAGATCCGCAGGTCCTCCGCGGTCAGGCCGTAATCTTCGGGTACCGGGCGGGCGGCTATCCTGTCGCTGACGTCGCGCATGTCGGATCCGGTCTTCACCGCGAGGGGCGGCACCCTCCCGGCGAGCCGGCGATCTGCCGGCCCGGCGGGAGCCCCATGCTATCCGACGGCCGGCCCGGCTGTACAGGCGCCCGCCCGAGGAGGCGCCCGGCTGAAGAGGCGAAGACGTCAGGCGCGGTCGCGCCCGCCGTCCACCGAGACGTTGCGGTCGTCGATGATGCGGTCGGACGTGTCGGGCGTGGGCTGCGGCCGGTCGCGGTCGTCGCTCCCGCGGGTGGAGCCGGCCGTGGCGCTGGTGCCGAGGTCGAGCACGCCATGGGTGCCGCCCTCGGTGCCGCCGACATGCGGACCGCCGCCCGCCTGGGCGCCGTCGCGGCCGATCGCCGGGGTGGCGGGGCCGCCGTCCGCCGTCGGATCGATGCCCGATCCTTCATGGTCGCGCGGGTTGCCTGGCTGCGGCATGCCGTCGGCGTCCCGCCCGACGGCCTGACCCGGCATATCCTCGTCGGCCGGGGTGTCGGCGCCGGGGCCGATGATGCGCTGGAACCCCATCTTCTCCTCATCCACGCCCGGAGCGTCGCGGGTGTCCTGGATGTCGAGCGGGATCGGGCGTTCGTCGCGGCTGTTCGACGGATCGTTGCTCATGCGCTGGCTTCCCTGCTGTGTGGCCCGGTGGTGACCGGGTCAACAGAGGTTGACGCCCGCCGTCACGGTGCGGACATCGAACCAGCCGCCGACGCTGTGGCGCAGGTCGAGCCGCCGGTCCTGCTCGGGAGCCGGCGCGATGTCCCACAGCCACTGGACGTCCGGGGCGGGCAGCTCCAGCCCCCACAGGGAGTCCTCGCGCTCCTCGATGGCGCCGCCGCGCAGCCACAGGCTCTCGGTGTCGGTGAAGAGGGCGGCGCGGTCGGCCGAGCGGTCGAGCCACTCCAGGTGGGCATGGCCGAGCGCATGGGCGAAGGTCAGCCGCTCCGCATCCAGGATGGCGGGGGCCCGCCGCTCGATGGCGTCGAGCGGCAGCAGGGGGATCTGGGACAGCAGGTTGCAGGAGATGGCGAAGCTGAACCGCTCGCCGGGCAGCAGCGGCGGCCGGTCTGCCGGGGGCAGCGGCCCGCCGCGGGCCAGCGCGGCATCCAGCGCCTGCAGCGTTCCGCTGACGTCCCATTCGACGAGCTGCACATTGGAGAACTGCCTGGCCTGCCGCCGGACGCTGCGGGCGTGCAGCATGTCGACCAGCACCACCTCGCGGAAGCGCGCGGCGAGTTCGGCCAGCGGCACCTCGAGCAACAGGCCGGAACCCGCCACCATCGCCCGGCCGCCCGGCGCCGCGCGGGCCGCGGCGTCAGCCACGAAGTGGCGGCAGGCGGCGAGGTGCGGTGCCCAGGACCGGCGCTGCCGGCGATGACGCGCCCCCAGCGCCACCAGTTCCGCCAGATAGCCGTATCGGCGGGCGAGCGGCGGGCAGGGGGTGGTCAGATACTCGAACGCCTCGCGCAGCATACCCGCCCCTCTTCCCCACGCCTCGCCTCTTGACCGGCGGCGGCCGCAGGGTACCTATGGCGCCATGGTCGAGATCAAGAGGAAAGCGGCCCTGGTCACCGGGGCCGGCAAGCGAATCGGGCGGGCCATCGCGCTCGATCTTGCAGCACATGGCTGGGACGTGGCGGTCCACTACCTCCGGTCCCGCGCCGATGCGGATGCCGTGGTGGCCGAGATCGCCGCGGCCGGCGGCCGTGCCGTGGCGGTGGCCGGCGATCTGGAGCGCGAATCGGAGGTCGAGGGGCTGGTGCCGGCGGCGGTGGAGCGGCTCGGCCCGCTCGGGCTGCTGGTCAACAACGCCTCCGTCTTCGAGCGGGACGAGGCGCTGGACGCCACCCGCCGGTCGTGGGACCGGCATATGGAGGCGAACCTGCGGGCGCCCTTCGTACTGTCCCAGCAGTTCGCCCGGCAACTGCCCGAGGGCGAGCGCGGGCTGATCGTCAACATCCTGGACCAGCGGGTATGGAACCCGACCCCGCACTTCGTGTCCTATACGGTCTCCAAGATGGGGCTGTGGGCGCTGACGCGGACGCTGGCCATGGCGCTGGCCCCGCAGGTGCGGGTGAACGGGATCGGGCCGGGGCCGACCTTGCGCAACAGCCGCCAGACGGAGGCGGAGTTCACCGCCCAGTGGGAAGCCACTCCGCTGCGGCGGGGCACGACCCCGGAGGAGATCTGCGCGGCGGTGCGGTTCCTGATCGACGCCCCGGCGGTCACCGGGCAGATGATCGCGCTGGACGGCGGGGAGCATCTCGGTTGGGCTCAGCCGGGCCAGGGCTTCGTTCCGGTGGAGTAGGCGGAAAGACGGAAACCCATGCCGGGCAGACTCCGACTCCGTCGCCGGGCCGGCGGGTCCCCGCAGCCCGCCACGCGAAAGGACCGCGCGTTTTACACAGGTGGCAATCCGGACGCAAGAGGTCGCGTGAGAGGGATGGCAATTTTGCGTGAGTGCCCCTCCGGACACCCTTGACTCTCGCCTGACCTAGCGGAATCAATGGGTTAGCGTATTTGCCTGATTTTTGGGCAGACCCTTGGGAAGCCTTGGGACTCTTGGCTCCGGCGACGCTACCCATATCGTTATCGACAAACTTATCCACAGGAATGGTGGATAGTCTTCGGGCCTCCTGAGTCGGAAGCCTTAACCAATTCGGGCAGGGGGTGGTTGACCATGCAGGCACGCTCGACGACATTGGCATGATGTCCGATATCCATCCGTCCGCCCCCGAACCGGCTGCCGCCGATCCGCAGGGACACCCTGGTCCCATGCCCCGCCCGACGGCGAGACGGGTCCCATGCCTTCTTCCGGCGAGGCGGCGACGGAGGCGGACCTGCGCGAGGCGGCGTCGCGCGCGCGCCGCCGGACCGCCGACCTCGCCCGCGGGGTGGAGGTGATCCGCGACCATCTGAAGACCCTGCCGCAGACCCCCGGCGTCTACCGCATGCTGGCCGGCGACGGCACGGTGCTTTATGTCGGCAAGGCGCGGAACCTGAAGCGGCGGGTGACCAACTACACCCAGGTGAACAAGCTGCCCGTCCGTCTCCAGCGCATGGTGTCGGAGACGGAGACGATGGAATTCGTCAACACCCACACCGAGGTGGAAGCGCTGCTTCTTGAATCGAACCTGATCAAGAAGCTGATGCCGCGCTACAACGTGCTGCTGCGGGACGACAAGACCTTCCCGCACATCATGATCACCAAGGACCACGACTATCCGCAGCTGACCAAGCACCGCGGGGCGCGCGGCCGGGATGCCGACTATTTCGGCCCCTTCGCCTCGGCCGGGGCGGTCAACCGGACCATCACCGCGCTGCAGCGCGCCTTCCTGTTGCGCAACTGCGCCGATACCGTCTTCGCCAGCCGCACGCGGCCCTGTCTGCAGTACCAGATCAAGCGCTGCACGGCGCCCTGCGTCGGACGCGTCTCGCCGGAGGAGTACCAGGCCCAGGTCGACCAGGCCCGGGCCTTCCTGTCCGGCAAGAGCCGGGACATCCAGGGCGAGTTCGCCCGGCGCATGACCGAGGCGTCGGAGGCGCTGGATTTCGAGACGGCGGCCCGCTACCGCGACCGGATCCGCGCGCTGACCGCCATCCAGGCCCACCAGGACATCAACGTCGAGGGGGTGGTCGAGGATGCCGACGTCATCGCCGCCTTCGCCGACGGCGGCTATACCTGCATCCAGGTGTTCTTCTTCCGCGGCGGGCGGAACTATGGCAACCGCGCCTATTTCCCGAGCCACGACAAGGCGGCGGAGACGGAGGAGGTGCTGGCCGCCTTCATCGCCCAGTTCTACGAGAACAAGGCCGCACCCGCGTTGGTGCTGGTCAGCCACGACCTGCCGGAGATCGAGCTGCTGACCGAGGCGCTGAGCCTGCGGGCCGGCCACAGGGTGGAGCTGGCGGTGCCCAGGCGGGGCGAGAAGCGGCGCATCGTCGAGCACGCCCAGACCAACGCGCGCGAGGCGCTGGGCCGCCGTCTGGCCGAAAGCTCGTCCCAGGCGCGGCTGCTGGAAGGGGTGGCGGCCGTCTTCGGCATGGACGCGCCGCCGGAGCGGGTGGAGGTCTACGACAACTCGCACGTCCAGGGCGCGCACGCCATCGGCGCCATGATCGTGGCGGGGCCGGAAGGCTTCATCAAGAACGCCTACCGCAAGTTCAACATCAAGACGGAAGGGGCGGCCGGCGACGACTTCGCGATGATGCGCGAGGTGCTCACCCGCCGATTCGGTCGCGCCCTGAAGGAGGATCCGGAGCGGACGCAGGGGAGCTGGCCCGATCTGGTGCTGATCGACGGCGGCCTCGGCCAGCTCAACGTCGCGCTGGAGGTGTTCGCCGAACTGGGGATCGACGACGTCACGCTGGTCGGCATCGCCAAGGGGCCGGACCGCGACGCCGGGCGCGAGCGATTCTTCATGGAGAACCGGCCGCCCTTCCAGATGGAGCAGAAGGACCCGGTCCTCTATTTCCTGCAGCGGCTGCGCGACGAGGCGCACCGCTTCGCCATCGGCACGCACCGGGCCAAGCGGACCAAGGCGCTGGGCCGGTCGCAGATCGACGAGATCCCGGGGATCGGGCCGTCACGGAAGAAGGCCCTGCTCCATCACTTCGGAAGTGCCGTCGCCGTCGCACGGGCGGGATTGGCGGATCTGGAGGCGGTAGAGGGGATCAATCGGACGGTGGCGAAAAAGATATACGATCACTTCCATCCGGATGGTTAGAATGCCGCACGACAGGACGGACAGGGCCGGTGCACATCGGCCCGCCGTTCCGCGCGTCCTCCAGCGGCCTCCGAGTCCGATACGATGCTGACCAGCCTGCCGAACCTGCTGACCCTCTCGCGCATCGCGGTGATCCCGGTGGTGGTCGGGCTGTTCTACGTGCCGGAGGCCTGGGCCGCCTACACGGCCTGCTCGCTCTACGCCGCGGCCTGCATCACCGACTGGTTCGACGGCTACCTGGCCCGCGCCTGGGCGCAGGAGAGCGTGATCGGCAAGTTCCTCGACCCGATCGCCGACAAGCTGCTGGTGGCGGCGACGCTGATCATGCTGGCGGCCTTCGACCGGCTGACCGGCGTGTCGGTCCTGCCGGCCGTGGTGATTCTGCTGCGCGAGGTGCTGGTCTCCGGCCTGCGCGAGTATCTCGCCGGCCTGCATGTCGGCGTGCCGGTCACCTGGCTCGCCAAGTGGAAGACGACCATCCAGATGATCGCGCTGGGCTTCCTGATCGTCGGCGACTATGGGCCGCCGGCGATTCCCGTCAGCCTGATCGGCACGGTCGGGCTGTGGATCGCCGCGGCGCTGACCTTCTACACGGGATGGGACTATATGCGCGCCGGCCTGACGCACATGATGGCCGAACAGCCGAAGCCCCAGCGGCGGGATACCCCCACCGCCGGCTCCGCCCGCAGCACCGGCTGACGGCTCCTGCAACGGCAGGGGCTTCACGGAACCAGAGCACTCCCCATGAAGATTTTCGGCCTCACCGGCTGGAGCGGCAGCGGCAAGACCTCGCTGATCGTCCGCCTGATCCCCGCCCTGACCGGCCGCGGTCTGCGGGTTTCCACCGTCAAGCATGCCCACAAGGGCTTCGACATCGACCATCCCGGCAAGGACAGCCACAATCACCGGCTGGCCGGCGCGACGGAGGTTCTGGTCAGCTCGCCCAAGCGCTGGGCGCTGATGCATGAGCTGCGCGACGGCGATCCCGAGCTGACGCTGGAGGAGCTGCTGACCAAGGTGGCCCCGGTGGACCTCCTGCTGATCGAGGGCTTCAAGCGCCAGCCGCACGAGAAGATCGAGGTGTGGCGGGCCGAGGTGGGCAAGCCCCTGATCGCGCCCGACGATCCGACCATCGTCGCGGTGGTCAGCGACGGGCCGGTTCCCGACTGCCCGGTCCCCGTGCTCGACCTCAACGATGCCGAGGCGGTTGCGGCCTTCGTGGTGGAGCGCTGCGGTCTCGGCCGCTGACGCCGCCCGAGATGTCCGTCCGGCTGGCGATCTTCGATTTCGACGGCACGCTGGCCGACTCCTTCGGCTGGTTCATCGGGGTCCTGAACGGGGTGGCCGAGCGCTACCGCTTCAACCCGGTGCGGGCGGAGGAGGTGGAGGCGTTGCGCGGCTACGACGCCCGGCGCCTGATGCGGCACCTGGGCGTGCCGCTATGGAAGCTGCCGCTGATCGCCCGGCACATGCGCGGCCTCGCCGCCCGTGATGCCGAGCACATCCCCCTGTTCGACGGCACCGGCGAGATGCTGCGCGCGCTGCGCCGCCGGGGCGTCACGGTGGCCGTCGTCACCTCGAACTCGGCGGAGAATGTGCGGCGCATCCTGGGGCCGGAGACGGCAGCGCTGGTCGACCACTATGGCTGCGGCGCCTCCCTCTTCGGCAAGCCGGCCAAGTTCCGCAGCGTCCTGCGGGCCAGCGGCATCCATCCGCGGGACGCCATCGCCATCGGCGACGAAATCCGCGACATCGAGGCCGCCCGGCAGGTGGGGGTGCGCTGCGCTGCCGTCACCTGGGGCTACGCCTCGGCGGAGGCGCTGGCTGCCCGCCACCCGGATCTGCTGCTTCGGTCGATGGAGGAGGTTGTGGAGGCGGCGGCAGGACGAGCGCCTGATCCTTGACCTCGGCCGGAGGGAGAAGGGCATCCCTCGGCGGGGATGCGTCGCTGCGACCTTTTCCGGCCTCGCATCGGCCGGTGCGGCGGTCTAGACTGCCGGCATGGTGCAGCTCAGCAACGATTGCTTCGCCTTCGGTGGCGAGATGATGGCGGTGGACGCGGCGCTCGCCCTGCTGGCCGAGCGGGTGCAGCCGGTGACCGGGTCCGAACGCGTGGCGCTGGTCGAGGCGCAGGGGCGCATCCTGGCCGAACCGGTGGTCGCACCCTTCTCCGTGCCGCCGCACGACAATTCCGCGGTCGACGGCTATGCGGTCTTCTTCGACGACCTGAACCCGGCAGGGGAGACGGTGCTGCCGGTCACGGCGCGGGTTGCCGCCGGCCATCCGCTGGGACGCGACGGGCAGCGGGGCGAAGCGGTGCGCATCTTCACCGGCGCGCCGATGCCCGGCGGCTTCGACACCGTCTTCATGCAGGAGGATTGCCGGCTGGAAGGCGACCGGGTGGTGCTGCCGGCCGGCCTGAAGCGCGGGGCCAACCGCCGCTTCGCCGGGGAGGACATCGCCCGGGGGGCCACGGTGCTGCAGGCCGGCCGCCGGCTGCGGCCGGAGGATATCGGGCTGCTCGCCTCGCTCGGCCTGCGGGAGGTGGCGGTCCGCCGTCCGCTGCGGGTCGCCGTCTTCTCCACCGGCGACGAGGTCCGGGAGCCCGGCAGCGCGCTTCCCACCGGCTGCGTCTATGACGCCAACCGCTTCGCGCTGATGGCCGCCCTCAGCCGGCTGGGCTGCGCGGTCACCGATCTCGGCATCCTCGCCGACCGGTTCGATGTCATCCGC
This sequence comes from Azospirillum thermophilum, assembly GCF_003130795.1. NCBI lineage: Bacteria > Pseudomonadati > Pseudomonadota > Alphaproteobacteria > Rhodospirillales > Azospirillaceae > Azospirillum > Azospirillum thermophilum. The sequence goes on along the minus strand of NZ_CP029352.1, from coordinate 994,692 downwards.
CAATCCCTGGCCGAGGCTGCCGGCAGCCATGACGCCCTCATCACCTCCGGCGGCATGTCGACCGGGGAGGAGGACCACGTCAAGGCGGCGGTGGAGGCGAACGGACGGCTCGACTTCTGGCGGCTGGCGATCAAGCCCGGCCGTCCGGTCGCGCTGGGACGGGTGGGGGAGGCGGTCTTCGTCGGGCTGCCGGGAAATCCGGTGGCGGTGATGGTGACCTTCCTGCGGGTGGCGCGCCCGATCCTGCTGCGCCTGATGGGGGCGGCGGAGCCGGACCCGGTGCTGTTCGCCGTCCGGGCCGGCTTCACGGCGAAGAAGAAGGCGGGGCGCCGGGAATATGTCCGCGCAACCCTGACCCGCGGGGAGGACGGCCTGTTGACCGCGGTCAAGCACCCGCGCGACGGTGCTGGTATCCTGTCCTCCCTGGTCGAGTCCGACGGGTTCGTCGAACTGCCGGAGGAGGTGACGAAGGTCGAACCGGGAATGACGGTGGCCTATCTGCCTTTCAGCGAGGTCCGGTGATGAAGGTTCTGTATTTCGCGTGGCTGCGGTCCAAGATCGGCGTGCCGTCCGAAACGGTCGACCTCCCGGCGGATGTGACGGACGTGGCGGGCCTGATCGAGTGGCTGAAGTCGCGCAGTCCCCGCCATGCCGAGGCCCTGGCCAACAGCAAGGTGGTCAAGGTCGCGGTGAACCAGGAGCATGTGCCCTACGACCATCCGCTGTCCGCGTCGGACGAGGTCGCCCTGTTCCCGCCGGTGACGGGCGGCTGACCCATGACCATCCGTGTCCAGGCCGAGGATTTCGACGTCGGCGCCGAATATGCCGCGATGACGCGCGGGCGCCGCTCGATCGGCGGCGTGACGATGTTCGTCGGGCTGGTGCGCGACATCGCCGGCGGCGAGGCGGTCAGCGCAATGACGCTGGAACACTATCCGGGCATGACGGAAAAGCAGTTGGCCGCCATCGAGGCGGAAGCGCGCGGACGCTGGCCGCTCGACGATGTGCTGATCATCCACCGCTATGGACGGCTGGAGCCGGGGGACCAGATCGTGCTGGTCATGACCGCGTCCGCCCATCGCGATGCCGCTTTCGAAAGCTGCCGGTTCCTGATCGACTGGCTGAAGACCAAGGCTCCCTTCTGGAAGCTGGAGGCCACACCCGAAGGAGAACGCTGGGTCGAGGCGAAGGAGAGCGATGACGAGGCCGCGTCGCGCTGGGATCGCTGACGGCGCAGCGGCCGGCGGCGGGCCGGATGGCCGGGCGGGTGCAGCACCGCCACCCGGCGGAACCTGGTCAGGCGTGCCCGGCCTCTCCGGACAGCATGGAGACGCTGACGCCCAGCTTGGCGATCGCGCGCTCCCACTTGGCGCCGAGGTCGGGGTCGAACAGCAGTTCCTCGTCGCAGGGGACGTTCAGCCAGCCGTTGGCCTGGAACTCGGCGTCGAGCTGCCCGGGGCCCCAGCCGGCATAGCCGAGCAGCAGGATGTTGCGGCGCGGCCCGCGGTCTTCGGAGATGGCGCGCAGGATGTCGATGGTCGCCGTCAGCGCGACGCCGTCGTCCACGACCAGCGTTCCTTCGCGCACGTAGTCGGTCGAATGCAGGACGAAGCCGCGGCCCGATTCGACAGGACCGCCATAATGGACGGGCATGTTGTGAACCGGGTTGGGAATGTCCATTTCGAGCTGGTCCAGCAGGTCTTCGAAGGTGATCGACCCGAACAGGCGGTTGACCACCAGCCCCATCGCCCCGTCCTCGTTATGGGCGCAGACATAGATCACCGTGCGCTGGAACCGGGGGTCCTCCATGCCGGGCATGGCGATCAGAAGCTGGCCGGTCAGCGACTGCATGCCTTTCGACTGGTCCTTGGAGCCCTTGGACGAGCCTTTGGCGGGCGGGGTAACCGGGGGCTTGGTGGATCGCGGCATCGGCGGTTATCCTTGACTTGTTTCTATCGGGCGCCCTTGCGGCGGAGAGTGCGGCGAAGGCGGCCTCGGTTTTTCGGCCACGGCGTTCTCGGCCATGGTTTTTTGGGGACCATCCGGTTGAGCCCGGCGGCTCCCCGACCCACTTGTCGGGAGTGTGGCAGCAGGGGCCAAGCTTTGTCACCTATATATAGCTGCGGCCGATGGCCGTTTGCCTCACTCATATGAGCACGATGCGCACGATGAAAAGGCTTGCCGTCCTCGCCCTCACCCTCTTCGCCCTGGCACTGCCCGGAACGGTAGCCGCGCAGCCGGCCGCCGCGGCGCAGAGCGACGGGCAGGGCGCCTGGACGAAGGCCGGCCCGGTGGAGGCGCGCATCGTCTCGTCCGTGACGGGCACCGGCGACCTGACGAGCCTGCCGATCGGGCTGGAGGTCCGGCTGGAGCCGGGCTGGAAGACCTACTGGCGCTCCCCCGGCGACGCGGGGTTCGCCCCGCGGCTCGACTGGTCGGCCTCGCAGAACCTGAAGGAGGCCGGCCTGTCCTATCCGGCTCCCCACCGCTTCTCGGTCCTGGGGTTCGAGACCGCCGGCTATGACACGGAGGTGCTGTTTCCCATCCGCGCCACGCTTGCCGAACCGGGCAAGCCGCTCGACCTCGCCTTGTCGGCCGAACTGCTGGTCTGTTCCGACATCTGCGTGCCGCAGTCGGTCAAGCTGACGCTCGGCGTCCCCGAGGGGCCGGCGACTCCGGGGCCATCGGCCAACGACATCGCCCGGGCACAGTCGCTGGTCCCCCGCCTGCAGGAGGAGGGGGGCGCCTCGCTGCTGAAGATCGACTCGGTCCGCGCCCGCGGTACGCTGCTGGAGGTCGAGGCGACGGTCGCCGACACCTTCGTCTCTCCCGACCTGTTCGTCGAGACGGACCCGCCGCTGGCCTTCTCCGCGCCGACGACCAGCTTTTCGGACGGTGACCGCCGCGTGCGGATGACGCTGCAGGCGACCGACGCGCCGGCGGGAACGGAACTGTCCGGCCGGGTGCTGACGATGACTCTGGTCGATGGCTCCCGCGCCGTCGAGTCGCGGGCGACCGCCGGCACCGGGCGGGCTGCCGGGCCGGCCGGCGGGCTGCTGGCCATGCTGGGCGTCGCGCTGCTCGGCGGGTTGATCCTCAACCTGATGCCCTGCGTGCTGCCGGTGCTGTCGCTCAAGCTGCTGTCGGTGGTGAAGCACGGCGGCAAGGCGCCCGCGGCGGTGCGCGCCGGCTTTCTCGCCAGCGCCGCCGGCATCGTCACCTCCTTCCTGCTGCTCGCCACCGCCCTGGTCGCGGTGAAGGCGGCGGGCGGTGCGGTCGGCTGGGGCATCCAGTTCCAGCAGCCGCTGTTCCTCACTTTCATGGTCGTACTGGTCACGCTGTTCGCCGCGAACCTGTGGGGCGTCTTCGAGATACCGCTGCCGCGCCTGCTGGCCGACCGGCTGGGCGGGGAGGGGCTGGCCGGCCCCTTCGCCACCGGCGCCTTCGCGACGCTGCTGGCGACCCCCTGCTCGGCGCCGTTCCTCGGCACGGCGGTCGGTTTCGCGCTGGCCGGCGGCACGCTGGATGTCTACGCGATCTTCGCCGCGCTCGGCATCGGGCTGGCTCTGCCCTATCTGCTGGTGGCCGCCGTGCCGCGGGTGGCGGGGCTGCTGCCGCGGCCGGGCCGCTGGATGGCCGTGCTGCGCCGGGTGCTGGGCTTCGCGCTGGCGCTGACGGCGGTCTGGCTGCTCTCCGTGCTGGCCGTGCAGATGGGCGAGGTGGCGGCGGCAACCGTCGCGCTGCTGATGATCGGGCTGGTGGCGGCGCTGTGGGCCGGGCGGACGCTGACGGGCCGGCGCTGGGTCGGGCCGGCGCTGGCGAGCGTGCTGGCCCTGGCCGCCTTCGGCCTTCCGGCGGCGGTCGGCCCCTCGGCCGGAGCGGCGACCACGGTGACCGAGGCGTCGCTGCGCTGGGTGCCCTTCGACGAGGCGGCGATCCGCGACCACGTCTCTGCCGGCCGCACCGTGCTGGTGGACGTGACGGCCGACTGGTGCATCACCTGCCAGGCCAACAAGAAGCTGGTGATCGGCCGGGGCACGGTCGCCAAGCGGCTGGATGATCCGGCGCTGGTGACCATGCGGGCGGACTGGACGCGGCCGGACGAGACGATCGCGCGTTTCCTGGCCGACCATGGCCGTTACGGCATCCCCTTCAATATCGTGTACGGCCCCGGCGCGCCCGACGGCATCGCCCTGCCCGAGCTGCTGAGCGAGTCGGCGGTTCTGGCGGCGCTGGACGTCGCGTCGCGTAAGCCCTGAGAGGATGCTTTCCTTGCGCGGCAGTTTGCCGCAGGCTAGAACTCGGCTTTAGAACGGTTCAACTTCCGGGAGGATTTCCCCCATGACGATCCAGGTCGGCGACACCATTCCGTCCGTCACGCTGAAGCATCTGACGGACAATGGCATGCAGGACATCACCACCGACAGCATCTTCAAGGGCAAGACGGTGGTGCTGTTCTCGGTGCCCGGCGCCTATACCCCGACCTGCTCGGCCAAGCATCTGCCGGGCTTCGTGCAGAATGCCGAGGCGCTGAAGGCCAAGGGCGTCGACACCATCGTCTGCCTCGCCGTCAACGATCCCTTCGTGATGCGCGCCTGGGGCGAGAAGAACAACGTCTCGGACAAGGTGCAGATGCTGCCGGACGGCAACGCCACCTTCACCTCGGCGCTCGGCCTGACGATGGATGGCTCGGGCTACGGCCTCGGCACCCGCGGCCAGCGCTTCGCCCTGGTGGCGAAGGACGGCAAGGTGACCCATCTGGCCGTCGAGAAGCCGGGCCAGTTCGAGGTCTCCTCGGCCGAGGCGATCCTCGCCGCCGTCTGATCCGGAAGCATGTGATCCGAAAGCTGCCGTACGATGGGGGAGGGGGCAGGCCGCCCCCTCCCGGATCCGTCACTCCACGAAGTCCTCCCGGCTGAGACCGTAGCGCTTCAGCTTGTCGTAGAAGGTCTTGCGCGGGACGTTCAGCGCCTCGATCGTCGCCTTCACGCTGCCCTTGTGACGGGACAGCTCGGTCTCGATCAGGGTCTTCTCGAAGCGGTCCACCTGTTCGGACAGGGAGAGGGCGCTTCCCCGCGCCGCCGCCGGTGCCGGGGGCGCCGGCGTCTCGTCGAGGCCGAGGATGAAGCGGTCGGCCGCGTTGCGCAGTTCCCGCACGTTGCCCGGCCAGTCATGCGCCATCAGCCGCTGCATCAGGGGCGGCGGCGGCATGCGCGGCTCGCGGTTGTAGCGGCTCGCCGCCTGCAGGACGAAGTGCTGGAACAGCAGGGGGATGTCGTCGCGCCGCTCGCGCAGCGGCGGGATGGTCAGCACCACGACGTTCAGCCGGTAATAGAGGTCGGCGCGGAAGGTCTTCGCGTCGGCCGCCTGCCGCAAATCCACCTTGGTCGCCGCGACCACCCGCAGGTCCACCGGGATCTGTTCGTTGGAGCCCAGCGGCTCGACCACCCGTTCTTGAATGACGCGCAGCAGCTTGACCTGGAGGGAGAGCGGCATGCTCTCGATCTCGTCGAGGAACAGCGTGCCGCCGCTGGCATGCTCGATGCGGCCGACGCGCCGCTTGCCGGCCCCGGTGAAGGCGCCGGCCTCGTGACCGAACAGCTCGCTCTCGAAGATCGTCTCGGGCATGGCGCCGCAGTTCAGCGCGACGAAGGGGTGGCGGCCGCGGCGCGACATGCCGTGCAGGGCGCGGGCGACCATCTCCTTGCCGGTCCCGGTCTCGCCGAGCACCAGGACGTCGGCGTCGGTGTCGGCGACCGCGGCGATGGTGGCGCGCAGCCGCTCGATGCCCGGCGTGCGGCCGACGATGGCCTGGACCGCACCGCCTCCGCCGTTCAGTTCGGCGCGCAGCCGCCGGTTCTCCAGGACCAGCCGCCGCTTCTCCACCGCCCGCCGGACGACCTCCACCAGGCGGTCGGCGGGAAAGGGCTTCTCCAGGAAGTCGTAGGCGCCGCTGCGCATCGCCTCCACCGCCATCGGCACGTCGCCGTGGCCGGTGATGAGGATGACCGGCAGGTCCGGGTCGATCTCCTGCACGCGGGCCAGCAGGGCGAGCCCGTCCATCTGCGGCATGCGGACGTCGGTGACGAGGCAGCCCGGCCAGTCGCGGCCGATCTGGCGCAGCGCCCGCTCCGCCCCGTCGCAGGCGGTGACGTCGAAGCCGGCGAGTTCCAGCGTCTGCTGGCCGGCGAGGCGGACGGCCCGCTCGTCATCCACGAACAGCACGGCTCCGGCGTCGGCCGGATCGTCGCGTTTCTTATGGCTTTCACTCATCGGGGCCACTCATCGAGCCGTCTGCTCCGCTCGCTTCAGTCTCAGGGTGAAGATGGCGCCGCCATCCGGGTGGTTGGCGGCGGTCAGGCTGCCGCCGAACTCCTCCACGATGCCGTGGCTGATCGACAGGCCGAGGCCCAGCCCTTCGCCGGCCTCCTTGGTGGTGAAGAATGGCACGAAAAGGCGGGGCAAATCCTCCTCGCGGATGCCGGTGCCGGTATCGCGCACGCTGAGGATCGCCTCGCCGTCGCCCGAGCAGGTGAGCAGGATGCGGACCAGCCGCTGCGGGCGGCCCCGCACCGCGTCGGCGGCGTTGCCGATCAGGTTGACCAGCACCTGCTGCAGCCGGACATCCTCGCCCATCGCCCACACCGGCTCGCCGGGCAGGTCGGTCTCCACCGTCACGGCGTCGCGGCGCAGCCGGCTGCCGAGCAGGCTGACCGCCTGCTCCACCGCCGCGTCGACCTGCACCGGGGACAGGGTGCCTGACGCCCGCCGGGCGAAGCCCTTCAACTGGCGGGTAATCGCCGCCATGCGGTCGGTCAGGCCGGCGATCTCCGCCAGATTCCCGCGCACCGCCTCCGGCCGGCCGCGGTCGAGCAGGACGACGGCGTTGTCGGCGAAGCTGCGGATGGCGGCCAGCGGCTGGTTGATCTCGTGCGCGATGCCCGCCGACATCTGGCCGAGGGCCGCAAGCTTCACCGCCTGGGTCAGCTCGTTCTCCGCCTCGCGCAGTTCGGCCGTCGCCTCGGCGACCCGGCGCTCCAGCTCGACGCGGGCGGTCTCCTGCATCGCCAACCGGTCGGCGAGCGTGGTGCGGCGCTGGGCGACGGCATAGGCGGCGAGGCCGGCCAGCGCGGCCAGCGCGGCCCCCAGCAGCCCCGCCACCTGCGCCCACTCCGCGACAGGCGCGATGCCGGTCAGGGTGTGGAGCGTCCAGTCGCCTCCGGGTACCGCGGCGGAGAGCAGGAGGTAGCGCCGCTCCGCCCCATCCTCCCGCACCGCGATGCGGTCGGCGCCGCCGCCGAAGGCCCAGGGGAGGTTCGGCGTCTCCTCCCGCGCCGGCTCCGGCGTCGAGGGCAGCGACAGCGGCAGGCGGCGGGGCAGGGCATGGTAGCGCCAGGAGTCCTCCGTCGTGATGAACACCATGCCGTCGCGGTCGGTCACCGCCACCTTGTCGGGACCGAGGCGCCAGGTGCGCTCCAGCCGCTCGAATCCCACCTTCAGCACGACCGCTCCCAGTGTGCGGTTTTCCGCCATCACCCGATGGGCCGTATAGAAGCCCGGTACGAAGGAGGTGGTGCCGAGTGCGAAGTGATGCCCTTCGCCGGACGCGATCGCCATGCGGAAGTAGGGGCGATAGGCGAAATTCTGCCCGACGAAGCTGGTGGCGGTGTTCCAGTTGCTCGCCGCCAGCGTCAGGCCGGCATGGTCCATCACATAGAGAGCCGAGGCGCCGAGGGCCGTCGCGAGTTCCTCCAGCTTGCGGTTCATCCGCGTCACCCGTCCGGGATCCGGGCTTTGCAGCAGCTCGACCACGTCGGAATCGCGCGTCAGGGCCAGGGGAACCGCGGCATGGCGTTCCAGCTCGCCGCGCAGGTTCGCCTCATAAATGGCAAGCTGGGTGGTCGCATCCTCCCGCAGCGTGGTGGAGGCGACGGCCGCCGCCCACATGGCGGCGAGCGCCGCCGCGACCGGCGCTCCGACCACGAGCATGAGCAGCAGGAGCTGCAGCGGCTCCGCCAGCAGGCCGACGAAGGGACGCTGCCTGGGGCGGGGGTGCGTTGTCGAATCTGTCGGCGTGATGGCCTTGGTCCTGAGCAAATGTCGCGGCAGGAGCTGCGCGCCGCAACAAATCATCCATGTGTGCGGATTCTCGCACATCCGAAAGCGGCTTGTCGTGTGGATTCTCGCTCACCCGATTCCTCGAAGTGCTTGATGTTGCTGGATTCAGCAATTGGCCCACCGCTTGCTTTCATGGGCAACCATGACGGCCTGCCCGCATGGCCGAAGCGAAGAACGGGCAGCCGGCGAAGGATACGCCACGAGGAGATCCAGATGTCCGCAGATCATCAGACGGCGCACAAGAAGCCGTTCTACACGAACCTGACCTTTCAGGTTCTGAGCGCAATTTCCATCGGCATCCTGCTCGGCCATTTCTATCCGTCCCTGGCGGTCGAGATGAAGCCGCTGGGCGATCTGTTCATCAAGATGGTCAAGATGGTGATCGGCCCGATCGTCTTCCTGACCGTCGTCACCGGCATCTCCTCGATGGGCAACCTGAAGAAGGTGGGCAAGGTCGGCGGCAAGGCCCTGCTGTACTTCGAGATCGTCACGACCTTCGCGCTGGGCATCGGCCTGCTGGTGGTCAACCTCGTGCGCCCCGGCGCCGGCATGAACATCCAGCCGGGCCAGCTCAAGGCCGACGCGGTGCAGAAATACGCGACCACGGCGAAGGAGCACGGCTTCATCGACTTCGTCGTCGGCATCGTGCCGGACAACATCGTCGGCGCCTTCGTCCAGGGCGACATGCTGCAGATCCTGTTCTTCGCCGTGGTCTTCGGCGTGGCGCTGGCCGCCATGGGCCAGAAGGGCAAGCTGGTCGAGGACGTGTTCGACAAGGTCGGCCATGCCCTGTTCGGCGTGATCGGCATCCTGATGCGCGTGGCGCCGGTCGGGGCCTTCGGCGCCATGTCCTTCACCATCGGCAAGTACGGCGTCTCCTCCCTGACCTCGCTGGGACAGCTCATGGCGGCGGTCTACATCACGATGGCGATGTTCGTCTTCGTCGTGCTGGGCACCATCGCGCGCATCTACGGCTTCAGCATCTGGAGCTTCCTGCGCTACATAAAGCAGGAGCTGCTGATCGTGCTCGGCACCTCCTCCTCCGAATCCGTGCTGCCGCGGATGATGGAGAAGATGCAGAAGTTCGGCTGCTCCAAGCATGTCGTCGGCCTCGTCATCCCGACCGGCTATTCCTTCAACCTGGACGGCACCTCCATCTACCTGTCGATGGCCGCGATCTTCATCGCCCAGGCCTTCAACGTCGATCTGACGATCTGGCAGCAGATCTACATCCTGCTGATCCTGATGCTGACCTCCAAGGGGGCCGCGGCGGTCACCGGCGGCGGCTTCGTCACCCTGGCCGCCACGCTGTCGGCCACCGGCGCGCTGCCGATCGAAGGGCTGGCCCTGCTGCTGGGCGTCGACCGCTTCATGTCCGAAGCGCGCGCCATCACGAACCTGATCGGCAATGGCGTCGCCACCGTGGTGGTGGCCAAGATGGAAGGCGAGTTCGACGAGAGCAAGGCAGTCGCCGAATACCAGCATCATTTCAAGGAACCTGCCATCGTCCGCATTTGATATCCAGTCAAAGCGGACGGTTGGTATAAGGTTGCGGGACGGTTCCTTTGGCGGGGCCGTCCCTTTACCGTTTCCGGGTGGCGGGAGCATGGGATATAAACCCCGCAGCGGCTAAGGAAACGGCGCGCAATTAACCGAGAACAAGTTAACTGGAGGAATTGGCCCGATGTCCGGCGATTTCGATGCAATGGCTCTTGAGTATCACCGGAACCCCAAGCCCGGTAAGCTCGGCATCGTCGCCACCAAGCCGATGGCGAACCAGCGCGACCTGGCGCTGGCCTATTCGCCCGGCGTGGCGGTCGCCAGCACGGCCATCGCCGACGATCCCACCCAGGCGGCGGAGCTGACGGCCCGCGCCAACCTGGTCGCGGTGGTGACGAACGGAACCGCGGTGCTCGGCCTCGGCGACATCGGCCCGCTCGCCGCCAAGCCGGTGATGGAGGGCAAGGCCGTCCTCTTCAAGAAGTTCGCGGGTATCGACTGCTTCGACATCGAGCTGAACGAGAAGGACGTCGACGGGCTGGTCGACACCATCGTGCGGCTGGAGCCGACCTTCGGCGCCATCAACCTCGAGGACATCGCCGCCCCGGCCTGCTTCGAGATCGAGCGGCGCTGCCGTGAGCGGATGAAGATCCCGGTCTTCCACGACGACCAGCACGGCACCGCCATCGTGGTGGGGGCCGCGGTGCTGAACGGCCTCGCCCTGGTCGGCAAGGACATCGGCACGGTCAAGGTGGTGTCGACCGGCGGCGGGGCGGCGGGCATCGCCTGCCTCGACCTGCTGGTCGGGCTGGGCATCCGGCGCGAGAATGTCTGGCTGGTCGACCGCGTCGGCGTCGTCCACAAGGGCCGCAACGAGGAGATGAACCCCTACAAGGACGCCTATGCGCAGGAAACCGAGGCGCGCGTCCTGGCCGACGTGATCGACGGGGCGGACATCTTCCTCGGCCTGTCGGGTCCGAAGGTCCTGAAGCCGGAACTGCTGGCCCGCATGGCCGACAAGCCGCTGATCCTGGCGCTGGCCAATCCGGAGCCGGAGATCATGCCCGATCTGGCGCGCGAGGCGCGGCCCGACGCGATCATCGCGACCGGCCGGTCCGACTTCCCGAACCAGGTCAACAACGTGCTGTGCTTCCCCTTCATCTTCCGCGGCGCGCTCGACGTCGGCGCCACGACGGTGAACGAGGAGATGAAGATCGCCGCCACCCACGCGGTCGCCAGCCTGGCGCGGGCGGAGCCGTCGGACGTGGTGGCCGCCGCCTATGTCGGGGAATCGCTGCGCTTCGGCCCGGACTACATCCTGCCGAAGCCCTTCGATCCGCGGCTGATCATCGAGGTGTCCTCGGCGGTCGCCAAGGCGGCCATGGAGTCCGGCGTCGCCACCCGGCCGATCGTCGATTTCCGCGCCTACCGCGACCAGCTCGGCCAGTATGTCATCCGCTCCGGCCTCTTCATGAAGCCGGTCATCACCAAGGCGAAGACGGCGCCCAAGCGCGTCGTCTATGCCGAGGGCGAGGATCCGCGGGTGATCCGCTGCGCCCAGGTGGTGGTGGATGACGGGATCGCGCAGCCCGTGCTGATCGGCCGCCGCGAGGTGATCGAACGCACCATCGCCGAGATGGGGCTGCGGCTGAAGGTCGGCCAGGACGTCGAGGTGATCGAGATCATCCGCGACCTCCGCTACCACAACTATGCGGAAATCTACCGGCAGATCATGGGCCGCCGCGGCGTGTCGCCCGCCCACGCCGCCAACGTGGTGCGCACCCAGCCCATCGTCTTCGGCGCCCTCATGGTCCGCCGCGGCGAGGCCGACGCCATGGTCTGCGGCATCGCCGGCCGTTACGGCGACCATTTCGGCCACATCATGGACATCATCGGGCTGCGCAAGGGCGTGAAGGTGGCGGCGGCCATGAACGCCCTGATCTCGCAGCGCGGCGTCCACTTCATCGCCGACACCTACGTCAACGTCGATCCGACCGCCGAGCAGGTGGCGGAGATCGCCCGGCTGGCGGCGGAGGAGGTGCGGCGCTTCGGCATCGAGCCGAAGGTGGCGCTGCTCTCCCACTCCAACTTCGGCAGCGCCGACACCCCGTCGGCGCGCAAGATGCGGACGGCCTATGCGCTGGCCACGGCGGAAATGCCCGACCTGGAGATCGACGGCGAGATGCATGCCGACGCCGCCCTGTCGGAGCCCATCCGCAAGGGCGTGCTGCCCGACAGCCGCCTGAAGGGCGAGGCCAACCTGCTGGTGATGCCGACGCTGGACGCCGCCAACATCGCCTTCAACATGATGAAGATCCTGGGCGACGCGCAGAATGTCGGTCCGATGCTGCTGGGCGTCGCCCGCCCGGTCCACATCGTGACCCCGTCGGTGACCACCCGCGGCCTGGTGAACATGACCGCGGTGGCGGTGGTGGACGCCCAGCTCGCCGCCCCGGTCAACGGGGCGCCGCGGCCGCCGGTGCCGGCCGGCGAGGACTGAGCCGTCGCTTCGGCCGGCGGTGCCGGGGAGGGAGACGCCTCAGGGCGTCTCCACCACCATTCCGACGATCCGGCGGACCAGAGGAAGGACCAGCAGCAGGGTCGGGAAGGCAACCAGCCAGGACAGGCCCCAGGCCTGCAGCCACATCACGTGGACGCCGTCCACCATGCCGACCCCGCGCAGGGTCGAGATTGCCGAGACGATGCAGGTCATCAAGACCGACAGCACCAGGGGCATGACGATCGCGGCATAGCGCGCCGGCAGCTTGCGGCGGACAGGGCGGGTGTCGGGGTGATCGTAAGGCATGTCTTGCGTCTCTCTCGTTCCCGTGCCGGTCGCGCTGGTCGCTCACGCACCAGGGCACCGCGCCGGCGGCGGGTTCCGTTGGTGCGTTGAATGACGGTAACGCTTACGGCGCCATGCCTTCGCGACGACGCAAGATGCTCCTACATCAGGCTGCGACAGAGTCGCAAGCAGGAAATGCCCGGGCTCCGGCCGCCAGGCGGCACGCATCGTGCATGTATTCCGGGGCAGGGTGGCTCGGCCGGCATATTTTGCCGGCCCGGCCGCAGGTATTAATGAAGGATTAACGACACTCGCCCTACACAGGGAGGTGTCGGAATGTGGCACGGCGCGGGTCGGCGCCCAACGGGATGGAGGATGCGATGGCGGACGATGTTGGCCTCGGCCAATTGGTGTCGGACCTGAACAAATCCGTCGGCGCCGCGGTCGAACGCATGAAGGCGCAGAAGGAGGCGGAAGCCGCCGCTGCCGCCAATGCGCAGAACTTCCAGAAGACCGTCCGCAAATCCTCCTCCGACAGCCGGATGTTCGCCACCGACATCGGCGTCCTGTCGAAGAACGTCACGCGCCTCAACGTGATCGGCGGGCTGAGCCCGGGCGACAATGTCGACTTCTACAAGTTCCGCGTCACCACCAAGGGGGAGGCGACGATGGGGCAGATCGGCGACAGCGGGGTCCGGGTCCAGCTTATGTCGAAGCTGGGCGTGGTGGTGGCCGACAGCGACAAGACCAGCGGCAAGTCCTACGACTCCTACAAGGAGCTTCTGCAAGGCAACCTGGCGCTGGACCGCGGCGACTACACCGTGCGCGTCACCCGCGAGAAGGGCGAGTCGGCGAAGACGGCGAAGAACTACGCGATCCAGTTCAGCATGGGCGGCTATACCCAGGACTACGACACCGTCGCCAAGAATCCGAGGAAGGGCGACAGTCCCTTCCAGCTTTCGACCGGGCAGCAGGCAATGCTCGACGGGCTGAACTCGGCGATGAGTTCTCTGAAGTCCATTCCCACCGGCCAGACCGGCACGCAGAAACTGATGGGCAGCTTCAGCCTGTTCGTCTGAAGGTCTCCCTTCCGGTCATCACCGGCCCGGCCACTGCGCCGGGAGACCGGCTGTTCGAGCCGCCCCGGGCAATGCCGCCGCCGGATTGCAACGAATTGTCCGCGGCACCGCCGTTTTGGGCTTCCGCCGGGCCCCCTTTTGCGAATATGTCATCAGTCCGCGCGGGGTGCGCTCCCGCGGCGCGAGGCAGAGGAAAGGGCCTTCGGTGCGGTCTGAGGAGGTTCTGGCGAACATCGACGTCGCGGTGCTGGCCGGCGGCCTGGGCAGCCGGCTTCGCGGCGTCACCGGCGGAACGCCGAAGGTGCTGGCCCCGGTGGCGGGCCGCGCCTTCCTCGGCCATCTCCTGGACCATCTCGGCAAGTTCGGTGCGCGGCGCGTCGTGCTATGCCTGGGCGACCAGGCCGACCGGGTGACCGCCTGGCTGGCGCGGGGCGGTCCGACCGGCAGCATGGACGTGGTGTGCGAGATCGAGCCCAGCCCGCTGGGAACCGCCGGCGCGCTCGGCTATGTGCGGAGCGAGCTGCGCTCCAACCCCGTGCTGGTGATGAACGGCGACACCTTTCTCGATGCCGATCTCCGCGCCTTCGTCGCCTTCCACCGGCTGTCGGGGGCGGAGGCGTCGCTGCTCTGCGTCGCGGTGGAGGATGCCGCCCGGCACGAACGGGTGGACGTCGGGCCGGACGGCCGGCTGCGCGCCTTTCTCGGCAAGGCGCCGGGACCCGGGACCATCAGTGCCGGCGTCTATCTGTTTTCAGCCGCCTTCCTCGACGGCATCGCCGCCGCGGGCGTCGCGTCGCTGGAGCATGACGTGCTGGCCAAGGCGCCGCCGGGCTCCCTGCACGCCCATGTCGCGAAGGCGCGCTTCGTCGACCTCGGCGCTCCGGAAAGTGCTGCCGCAGCCGGCGGGCGGGAGCCGTGACGACCGTCCTCGTCCGTGCCGACGCCTCCGCCGCCATCGGCACGGGGCACGTCATGCGCTGTCTCGCGGTGGCCGAGGTGCTGCGCGGGCAGGGCTGCCGCATCCAGTTCGCCATGGCCGAAAGCACGCCGGCCATCGACGCCCGTCTGGCCGCCGCCGGGATCGGCCGCATCATGGTTCCCGGTCCGATCGGCGATGCCGGCGATCTTGCCGCCACCCGGGCCGCGCTGCGGCGGGACGGCGCAGCGGCGGTGATGATCGACGGCTACGGCTTCGGCGACGACTATCGCGCCGGGCTCAAGGCGTCGGGCGCGCGGGTGCTAGCCTGGGACGACCTGGCCGACGGGCCGCCGCTCCATGCCGATCTGGTCGTCAATCCCGCCCCCCAGGCGGAGCGGCTTCCCTACGACCGGCTGGCGCCCGGCGCCGGTCTGCTGCTCGGCCCCGCCCATGTTCCCTTCCGGCGGGAGATCCGTCTGGCCGCCGCCCGGCCGCGTCCGCCGATGGCGGAGCGGAGGACCCTTCTTCTCACCTTCGGCGGCTCCGATCCGCTGGGGCTGACCGGCCCCGTGCTGGAGGGGCTGGCGGCGGAGCGGCCGGAGGGCTGCCGCATCCTGGCGGTCGTCGGCGGCAGCAACCCGCGGGTGGCTGATTTGCTGGGGCTGGCGGAGCGGCTGGAAGCGCCGGTGACGGTGGAGGTCGATTCGACCCGGATGGGCGCCGTGATGGCGGGATCGGGCCTTGCCGTGTCGGCCGGCGGCGGCACCCAGGGCGAACTGGCCCTGATGGCGGTGCCGACCCTGCTGGTGGTGATCGCCGACAACCAGGCGCCGGCCAGCGCAGGGTCGGCGGCGCTCGGCTGGTGCGAGGCGGTGGATGGCCGCGGTCCTGACGCCGTGCCCCTGATCGTCGCCGCGGCGATGCGCCTGTGGCGCGATCCGGACCGCCGCCGCGCGATGGCGGAGAAGGCGATGGCGCTGCCGCTGGATGGCGAGGGGGCGGTGAGGATCGCGCAGGCCCTGCTGTCCGGACTGCGATAGGCGGCGCCATGGCGACGGTGCAGGAAGCCCTGTCCCTGGCGCTCGACCATCATCTCGGCGGCCGGACGGTGGAGGCGGAGCGGATCTATGCCGCCATCCTGGACGCCGTCCCCGACCATCCCGACACGCTGCATCTCTTCGGCCTGCTGCGCGCCCAGACCGGCCGGCTGGACGAGGCCGTGGCGCTGCTGGACCGTGCCGTCGCGGCGCGCCCCGACCATCCGGAGAGCCGCGTCAATCTCGGCAAGGCCCACCGCGCCGCGGGCCGGCCGGCCGAGGCCGCCGCGGCCTATCGCGAGGCCTTGCGGCTGTGCCCGGATGCGCCGGAGGTGGCCTTCGTCCTGGCGGGGCTGGAGCGCGACCTCGGCCGGCGGTCCGCCGCAATCGCTGCTTTCCTCCACACCGCCCTTCTCCAGCCCGATCTGGCGGAGGCGTGGCTGCAGGCCGGCGCGCTGCTGCGGCAGACCGGCCGTGGCGAAGACGCGGTCCGCTGCCTGCGCCATGCGGTCCGGCTGCGCCCCGACCATGCCCCGGCTTGGCACCAGCTCGGCGTCGCGCTCCAGCGTGCCGGCGATGAAGAGAGCATCGCGGTTCTGCGTCAGGCCGCCGCCCTCGATCCGCTGGATCCGCAGGTCCGGCTGAACGCCGCCCGCGCGTTGTGCGATGGCGGGCGGTGGGCGGAGGCGGCGCGGCAGCTCGCGGCGGCCCTGGCCCTCGACCCGGCGGCGGTGGATGTGCTGGAGCTTCTGGGGGTCGTCCGCTGGCGCCAGCGGGGGGCCGCGGACCCGCTGCCCTGTTACCGCCGCGCCCTCCGCCTCGACCCGGAGCATCCCAACCGCTGGACCGCCCTGGCCATCGCGGCGGCGGAGCGGGGGCAGCGGGCGGTCGCGGGCTTGCCGTCGAACGGGCCCTGTCGTTGAACCCGGCCGGCCCGCAGCAGGTCGGGCTGCGCGCCCTGCTGTACCGGGACGCCCACCGGCTGGACGAGGCGTTGCGCCTGCACGACCGGGCGGTCGCCGCCGCTCCGGCCGCCGCGGAGCAGCGGTGGAACCGCGGCTTGACCAGCCTGCTGGCCGGCCGCTGCCGCGAGGGGTGGGAGGATTACGAGTCCCGCTGGCGCACCCCCGGTTTCCCGACCAAGCCGCGGGGCTTCACCCAGCCGCTGTGGAGCGGCGGGCCCATCGCCGGCCGCACCATCCTGCTGCACGAGGAGCAGGGCAGGGGCGACGCCATCCAGTTCATCCGCTACGCCCCGCTGGTGGCGGCGCGCGGTGCCCGTGTGGTGGTGGAGACCGGCGCCGATCTCGCCGCCCTGTTCGGCAGCGTCGAGGGCGTGTCGCAGGTCGTGGTGAGCGGCGACCCGCTGCCGCCCTTCGACCTGCACTGTCCGTTGCTCAGCCTGCCGCGCGCCTTCGGCCATGGCCTGCCGGACATTCCGGCGCGGGTGCCCTACCTGCAGGCCGATCCCCAGCGGACCGCCCGCTGGGCGGACCGGTTGGCCGACGCGGACCCCGGCGGAAGACCCCTGCGGGTCGGGCTGGTCTGGGCCGGCAATCCCGGCTTCGCCGGGGATCGCGAGCGCTCGCCGGGGCTGGAGGTGCTGCGGCCGCTGCTGGCACAGCCGGGCTGCCGGTTCTACGGGCTGCAGGTGGGGGCGGGGCGGCTGGCCCTGCTGGGGGAGGCGATGCCGGCCTCCTTCACCGACCTCGGCGCAGAGATCGGGGATTTCGCCGACACCGCGGCGGTGATGGCCGGGCTCGACCTCGTCATCTCCTCCTGCACCGCCCCGGCGCATCTGGCCGGCGCGCTGGGGCGGCCGGTCTGGGTGATGCTGTCGCACACGCCGGACTGGCGCTGGCTGCTCGACCGGTCGGACAGTCCCTGGTATCCGACCGCGCGCCTGTTCCGCCAGCCGGCGCCCGGCGACTGGTCCCCGGTCGTCGCGGCGATGCGCGATGCCCTTGAAGCGGTGGTGCGCGGGCGGCTATGACCTGAACGCACAAGGGCGGAGGAACAGCATGTCCGAGGGGGTTGACGCCAAGGTCGCCGAGCTGATGACCCTGCTCACCGACCGTCAGTTCGATGCCGACAAGATCAACCGCTTCGCCCGGCTGTGCGAGGCGATGCGCCGCGACCTCGACGAGCCGGCGCGGCTGGCCATCGCCGACCGGCTGCGGCGCGAGGCGCCGACCGGCGACACGGTGCGGCTGCACTCCGTCCTCTTCCAGCTGACCGGCGATCTCTACCATTACGAACGGATCCTGCATTACCTGCTGCTGGGCGGCGACAGCGTGGCGCCGGAGCTGCTGCACTATGCCTACTGGTGCCTGACCCGGCAGCTGTTCCTCGGCGCCGCCTCGCCGGAAAAGGCGGTGAGCTTCGTGCCCTGCGACCTCTACCGCTTCTACGAGGCGATGGTGCGGTCGATCGCCCGGCGTTGGGACCTCGCGCCGCAGCGGCCGGCCCGCCGCGATGGCCCGATCCGCCGCGTCGCGGTGGTGACCAACCAGTTCACCAACGACCGTCACCAGCCGACGCGCGACTGCTTCGACTTCGCCAGCCGCATGCAGGACGAGTTCGGGCTGGAGGTCGCCATCATCAACTGCAACACCCTGCCGGGACGCGTGGAGGCCCTGTTCATCCCGCCGATGATCGCGGAGTCGGTGGCGGAGTATGAGGGGGTCTTCGCCCTGCAGATGTTCGGTCGGCGGGTGAAGGTCGCCTCCTTCACCGACCCGGCCTTCTCGCAGGACAAGCTGACGGCGATCGTCCAGGCGGTGGACGGCTACGACCCCGACCTGATCGTGTCCTTCGGCGGATCGAACGTCGTGGCCGACCTGTTCGCCGAGGCCGGCGCCCGGCCGGTGGTCTGCATCCCCACCACGTCCGGGATCACCATCTCGCTGGCGCAGATCGTTCTCGGCTTCGACGAGCGGGACCATACGGCCGCCATACCGGCGCTCTACCGCGGCCCGTTCGCCCGCCGCTTCCGGCCCTTCACCTTCGGCTACACGCTGCCGCCGACGGCGGGGCAGGTCGCGGTCGCCGGGCTGGCCGGGGCGCCCTTCGTCTTCGCCGTGGTCGGCACGCGGCTGGATCTGGAGGCGGGGCCGGAGTTCCTCGGCCTGCTGGACGACATCCTCGACCGCTGCCCCGGCGCCCTTGCCGCCTTCGCCGGCGAGGTGAAGGAGATGCCGGAGCGTCTCAAGGCGATGCGCCATGGCGGGCGCGTGGTGACGCTGGGCCATGTGAACGACATCCGCGGGCTGTACCGCGGCTGCCAAGCCTTCCTCAACCCGGCCCGCCAGGGCGGCGGTGGCGGTGCCGCCTATGCGCTGGCCGAGGGTGTGCCGGTGGTCACCTTCGCCTGGGGCGACGCGGCAAGCGTCGCCGGTCCGGCCTTCTGTGTCCCCGACCGGGACGCCTATGTCACGCGCGCCGCAACCCTCTTCGCCGATCCGCAGGTGTGCGCGGCGGCATCGGACGAGGCGCGTGCCCGCTTCGCCGAGATCGGCGACCGCCAGCGCTGCGTCGAGCGTCTGCTGGCCTATGGCGAGGAGGCGCGGGGCCTGCTGTATGGCGGCGGAAATTAACCTTCCTTCAGGGATTTGTGGCAAGCTGCCGGCACACAGATGATTCGTCCCAAGGAGCCCGGTGCATCCCGTGTCCCAGCCCGCCGCCCTCGAGATCGCCGGCCGTCCCATCGGCCCCGGCCACCCGCCCTACCTGATCGCCGAGCTGTCGGGCAACCACAATGGCGACCTGTCGCGGGCGCTCGCGCTGGTGGAGGCGGCGAAGGAGGCGGGGGCGGATGCGGTGAAGCTGCAGACCTACACCGCCGACACCATCACCATCGACCATGACGGCCCGGGTTTCCGGCTGGAGGGAGGGCTGTGGGCCGGCCGCACCCTGCACGACCTCTATCGCGAGGCGCATACTCCCTGGGACTGGCACGCGCCGCTGTTCGCGCGCGCCCGTGAACTCGGTCTCGCCATCTTCAGCTCCCCCTTCGACGAGACGGCGGTGGCCCTGCTGGAGGAGCTCGACGCGCCGGCCTTCAAGATCGCGTCCTTCGAGCTGATCGACCTGCCGCTGATCCGCCGCGCCGCCCGCTCGGGCAGGCCGCTGATCCTCTCCACCGGCCTTGCCACGCTGGGCGAAATCGCCGAGGGGGTGGAGGCGGCGGGTGACGTCCCGCTCGCCCTTCTCCATTGCGTCAGCGGCTACCCGACCCCGCCGGAGGAGTGCAACCTGCGCACCATTCCCCATCTGGCGGAGGCGTTCGGCGTCACCACCGGCCTGTCTGATCACACCCATGGCGTTGCGGTTCCGGTGGCGGCGGTGGCGCAGGGGGCGACGATCATCGAGAAGCACTTCACCCTGTCCCGCGCCGACGGCGGGGTCGACAGCGCCTTCTCCCTGGAGCCGGCGGAGTTCAAGGCGATGGCCGAGGCGGCGCGGACCGCCTGGGCGGCGCTGGGGCGCGTCCATTACGGCGTCGAGCCGAGCGAGGCGGGCGGCCGTTCCTACCGCCGCTCACTCTACGTGACAGCCGATATCGCGGCGGGGGAACCGCTGACGGTGGGCAATGTCCGCTCCATCCGGCCCGGCTTCGGCCTTGAACCCAAGCATCTCCCGGCCGTTCTGGGGCGCCGCGCCGCCCGGCCGCTGCGCCGCGGCGAGCCGTTGCGCTGGGACATGCTGGCGCCGGAGGAGACCGGGCGATGAGGGACCGCCGGCCCCGGATCGTCTGCATCTCGCAGGCGCGCATGACCTCGACCCGCCTGCCGGGCAAGATCCTGCTGGAGGCCGCCGGCAAGAGCCTGCTGGCCCATCATCTTGAGCGGCTGCGGCGCTGCGGGACCCTGGACGCCGTGGTTCTGGCGACGACGGTCAACCGCACCGACGATCCGGTCGAGCGGGCGGGGCGTGCGCTTGGCCTGCCGGTTTTCCGCGGCAGCGAGCAGGACGTGCTGTCGCGCTTCGCCGGAGCGGCGGCGATGGCCGGGGCGGATCTGGTGGTCCGCGTCACCTCCGACTGCCCGCTGATCGACCCGGCGCTGGTGGACGAACTGGTCGGCGGCTTCGTCGCCGGCCCCGCCGCCGACTACCGGTCCATCGACACCAGCCGCTTTCCGCGCGGCCTCGATGCCGAGGTCTTCACCCGCGCCGCCCTGGACGAGGCTGCGGCGCAGGCGACCGACCCGGCGGAGCGGGAGCATGTCACCCCCTACATCTACCGCCGCCCGGACCGCTTCCGCATTGCGGAGCCGCTGCGCCCGGCCCCGGCGCCCGATGGCCCGCCGCAGCGCTGGTGCGTCGACGAACCCGCGGATTTCGAGCTGGTCCGCCGCCTGCTGGAGGCCCTTGTGCCGGAAAAGCCCGACTTCGGGTGGCAGGATTGTTGCAATGTGCTAAACCGCCATCCCGACTGGATCGGGATCAACGCTGCCGTCCGTCAGAAGACCCTGCACAGACCGGGCATGCCGATGGCGCACAAGGAGAAGAACAATGGATCGTAAGGACTTCCTGCTCGCTCTTGACGAGATGCTCGAACTCGATGCCGGCACCCTGACCGGCGACGAGGTGCTGGAGACGCTGGAAAACTGGGATTCGCTGGCGGTCATCAGCTTCATCGCACTGGTCGACGAGAAGCTAGGCGTGGTGCTGGAAGGCGAGAAGCTGGCGAAGGCCAAGACGGTGTCCGATCTCCTGGCGCTGGCCGGCGTCGCCGTCGCTGCGTGACCATGCCGCGTCCGGTGTCGGCCGGCGGGCGCCTGTCCCGTGCCCTGACCGAGATGGAGGGCGGTCCCGCCGCCTACCTGTCGGCCGGGCGGGGCGGCGGGCTTCCGGCCCTGCTGCTCCATGGATTCGCCGGGGATCTGCTGACCTGGCAGTTCAACCTGTCCGGCCTCGCCGCCGACCGGCGGACGATCGCCGTCGACCTGCCGGGGCACGGGGCCTCGACGCTCGACGTCGGGGACGGCCGGATCGGGAGCTTCGCGCCCTGGCTGCTGCGGCTGCTGGACGCGCTGGAGATCCCGCAGGTCCATGTCGTCGGCCACTCGATGGGGGGCTATGTCGGGCTGGAGCTTGCCCGGCAGGCGCCGGAGCGGGTGCTGAGCCTGTCGCTGATCGCCTCGGCAGGCCTCGGCAGTTGGTTCGACGTCGGATTCCTGCACCGGCTGGTCCGGCTCGAGTCGGTGGAGCAGGGACGCCATTATGCCGGCCGCCTCTTCGCCCGCCCCTCCGTCCTCGTCGGCCGGGTGGGCGAGGTCCTGCATGCCCAGGCGGCCGACCCGGCCCGGCGGGCGGCGCTGGAGGCGATCATCGAGGGATCCTTCGCCCGCGGCCCCGGCGCACCGGTCGACTGGGCGGCGCTGACCGCGCCGGTCCAGCTCCTCTGGGGGCGGGAGGATCACATCATCCCGGTTCCGCCCCCGGAGCTGCGGCCACCCGACGCCCCCTTCCACCTCTTCGACAATGCCGGCCACTTGCCGCATACTGAGGCTTCGAGCCCGCTGACCGCCGCCCTCCGTTCCTTCATGTCCTCCTGCGATCCGTCATGACCGACTCCCTGCTTGCCCTGATTGCGGAAGAGCTCGGCCGCATCGTCGCCGACAAGGGCGAAACCCTGCCGCCGCTGTCGCCGGGCACCGTCTTCCTGGGCGGTGACCTGCCGATCGACTCGCTCGACCTTGCGACCCTGCTGGTGGTGCTGGAGCAGCGGACCGGCCGGGATCCGTTCCGCGAAGGATTCCGCCAGTTCACGACGGTCGGCGAGCTGGCATCGCTCTACGCCGTCGCGGCATGACGGTCTCGGCCCCGCCAGGCTGGATCGCGCCGGGATTCCGGCTGATCGAGGGCGGTACGTCCTTCGACCGCGAGGCGCTGTGCCGGCTGCCGGCGCCGGCCGGCGGCGTGGTGGAGGCGGGGCGGCCCTCCGTCGTTCTCGTCGCCCTGGCCGCCGCGGAGCGGGCGGGGCAGCCGATCCTGTTGAAGCGCCACGCCGGATCCGATCCCGACCTGCCGGCCTTGCCCGGGTTCGCCGTGCTGCTGGAGACCTCCGGCACGACCGGCGTGCCGAAGCTGGTGCGCCATGGCTTCGACCGGCTGCGCGGCCGGCTGCGCGGCACCGCCGACGCCGGCGCCCGCTGGTTGCTGACCTACGAACCCGGCGCCTTCGCCGGCCTCCAGGTCATTCTGACCGCGGCGGCGGCCGGTGCGACGCTGGTGGCGGAGCCCGGGGGCGGGGTCGGCGGACTGGCACGGGCGGCGGTGCACCACGGCGTCACCCATGTCAGCGGCACGCCCAGCTTCTGGCGGGCCTTCCTGATGGCGCTGGGGGCGGAGGCCCCGCCACTCGCCGCGATCACGCTGGGCGGCGAGGCGGCCGACCAGCCGCTGCTCGACCGCCTCGCGGAGCGCTTTCCGCAGGCGCGGCTGCGGCACATCTACGCCTCCACCGAGGCCGGCGCCCTGTTCGCCGTCGCCGACGGTCTCGCCGGCTTCCCGGCCGAGTGGCTTGAGACGGGAGTGGACGGGGTCGGGCTCCGCATCGCCGGCGGCGTGCTGGAGGTGCGCAGCCCGCGCGCCATGCTGGACGGCGCCGGGGACTGGCTGTCGACCGGTGACCTTGTGGAACTGCGGGACGGCCGGGTGCTGTTCGCCGGCCGGCTGGACGGACGGATCAATGTCGGCGGGGTGAAGGTCTCGCCGGAGGCGGCGGAGACGGCCCTGCTGGCGGTTCCCGGCGTGCTGGACGCGCTGGTGGAGCCGAGGGCGAACCCGATCTCCGGCTGGATCCTGACCGCCACCGTCGTGCCGCAGCCCGGCGTGGAGGAGAGCGCGCTGCGATCCGCGATCCGCGTCGCGCTGGAGCCGCTGGCGCCGGCTGCCCGTCCGCGGGTGCTGACCTTCGCCGACCACATCGCGCTGTCCACCGCGGGAAAGAAGAGCCGGAGGCCCGAGCCATGACAGATCCAGGCGAGAACGGCCGCGCGAAGCGCCACGTCATCGTCACCGGCGGCAGCCGCGGCCTCGGCCTCGGGCTGGTGGAGGCGCTCCTGGCCGAGGGCTACCGCGTCTCCACCTGCAGCCGCGGCCCGGCCGCCGAACTCGAACGGCTGGCCGGGCCGGACCTGTTCTGGCAGGCCTGCCGGATCGGCGACGGCGGACAGGTGCGTGCCTTTGTCGAGGCGGCGGTGGAATGGGCCGGCCCCTCGCCGCTGTGGGGGCTCGTCAACAATGCCGGCATCGCCCGCGAAGGGGTGCTCGCCACCTTTCCCGAGGTGGACGTGGAGGAGGTCGTCCAGACCAACCTGACCGGCGCCATCCAGGTGGCGCGGGCCTTCCTGCGGGCCAAGCTGCTGCGTCGCGGGCCGGGGCGGATTGTCAACATCTCCTCGATCATCGGGCAGCGGGGCTATGTCGGGCTCGCCGCCTATTCCGCCTCCAAGGCGGGGCTCGACGGGCTGACGCGGGCGCTGGCGCGCGAGGTCGGGCGGTTGCAGGTGACGGTGAACTCGGTGGCGCCCGGCTATCTGGAAACCGAGATGTCGGGTACGCTGTCGGCGGGCCAGCGCGACCAGATCATCCGCCGCACGCCGCTCGGCCGGCTCGGCGGGGTGGGGGACGTGGTTCCGGTGGTCCGCTTCCTGCTGGGCGAGGGCGGCGCCTTCATCACCGGCCAGACCATCACGGTGGACGGCGGCATCACCTGCTGAGCCGTCCTCCCGAAAGGAGCGCCCCATGGTCGCCAGCACCCTCGACGGCGTCGCCATCCGCGGCCTGGTCGCCTGCGTCCCCGAGGGGCGGGAGACGCAGGCCGACCTCGCGGCCCGTTTCGGCGAGGAGGCGGCGCAGAAGATCGCCAAGGCGACGGGCATCGAGTCCCGCCATGTCGTCGCTCCCGGCCAATGCACCTCCGATCTCGCCGACCTCGCCGCCCGCCGCCTGCTCGACCGGCTGGGATGGCAGGCGGACAGCGTCGACCTCCTGGTCCTGGTGACGCAGACCCACGACCACATCCTGCCGGGAACCGCTTCGCTGCTGCATCGCCGGCTCGGGCTGCGCAAGGGGGCGGCGGTGCTCGACCTCACCCACGGCTGTTCCGGCTTCGTCTACGGGCTGTGGACCGCGGCCGGGATGCTGAAGGCGGCGGGGCGGCGGGCGCTGCTGCTGGTCGGCGACACGACGTCGCGGCTGGTCGATCCGGCCGACCGGGCGGTGGCGCCGCTGTTCGGCGACGCGGCCGCCGCGGTCGCGCTGGAGCAGGAGGAGGGAGCGCCCGCCATGGCCTTCGACCTCGGCAGCGACGGGGCGGGGGCGCCCTACCTCGCGGTGTCCGGCGGCGGTATGCGCAGTCCGGAGGAGCCCGCCCGTCTCGCCATGGACGGGACGCAGGTCTTCGCCTTCACGCTGCGCGAAGTTCCCGGCAGCGTGCGCGCCGCGCTCGACCGGGCCGGCTGGGCGATGGAGGAGATCGACCATCTCGTCCTGCATCAGGCCAACGCCCAGATGATCCGCCACCTGGCCCAGAAGCTCGGGGCAACGCCCGGGCAGACGGTGATCGGGCTCGGCTCCTATGGCAATACCAGCTCCGCCTCCATTCCCCTGGCGCTTGCCACCGAACTGGCCGACGCGCTTAGCACCGGACGCCGGCGTCTCCTGCTGTCCGGCTTCGGGGTCGGCTGGTCCTGGGGCAGCGTGGCGCTTGCGGCCGGCCCGCTCGCCGCCTGCGGGGTGGTTGTGTTGCCCGGCAGGAAATACCCGGCAGAATCTGCCTACCCGGCAAGCGGTGCCGGGGATCCGGCAGAAACTGCCGGGCGCTAGGCAGTTCTTGCCGGGTGCCTTTTTGCCGGGAGGCACGGATTTCCTGGATCCCCGGGTGGTTTTTGCCGTGGCCCACTTCTTGCCTACCACGGTCACAGGGGAATTAGTCCCCTTCCGTCCGCGCTGCCAAAGGGGATGACCCCGGCCGGGCGGGATCGAATCCTCCAAAGGAGTGACGACCATGGCGAACGAAGTCTCCCTGACCGCATCGATGCGGACGAACCTTCTGCAGCTGCAGAACGTTCAGGATCAGATCGCGAAGAAGCAGAACATCCTGTCGACCGGCAACAAGGTGAACACGGCCCTCGACGGCCCGACCGCCTTCTTCGCCGCCAAGGGCCTCACCCAGCGCGCCAGCGACCTGTCGTCGCTGAAGGACGCGATGGGCCAGTCGATCAGCACCATCAAGGCCGCCGACAAGGGCCTGTCGTCGATCGACACCATGATCGACCAGGCCAAGGGCCTGACCACCGCCGCCTATGCCGCCCTCGGCACGGACGCCGGCTCGGTCGCCACCCGCAAGGCGCTGGCCACCCAGTTCAACCAGCTCAAGGAGCAGATCGACAAGCTGGCCGGCGACAGCGGCTATGCCGGCAAGAACCTGATCGCCGGCAACGGCCTCCGGCTCGACTCCACCAACACCTCGCGCGCCGCGGTCAACACGATCCAGGGTCTCGAGAACGCCCGCGTCACCAACGTCATCGCCACCGACACCTACACGCTGCGCGTCAAGGGCGACGGCGCCATCACCGGTGCGGCGGCCGACATCAACGGCGCCGAGATGGCGCACGGCCTGACCGGCCTGAAGCTGTCGGGCACCATGTCGACCTCGTCGGGCAGCTTCTCCGACGTGCAGATCGAGGTGCGCGGCGCCACCGGCCGCGAGCGCTCCTTCATCGTGTCGGACGGCAAGGAAAGCCGCACGATCTCCTACTTCGACAACAACCAGAGCATCTCCACCAACCTGACGCGCGCCGCGACCTCGGGCGTCGCGCAGATCTCGAAGGTGACGGTCGGCGGCACCATCGAAGCTGGCGACATCTTCTCGATCACGGTCGAGGGGCAGACCTTCAGCTACACCGCCACCTCCACCGACGTCGCGGTCGGCCAGACGGCCAAGCAGAACATCGCCACCCAGCTCCAGGCCTCGATCTCCTCGGCCCTGGGCGCCGGCGGCCGGCTGAGCGGCAAGGACGTCGCCACGGTGTCCGTCGGCAGCGCCGGCACGGTGACCCTGACCGGTGCGCAGACCACGGGCGTCGCCCGTGAGATGACGGTGTCGGCGACCACGACCAACGCCCTGACCAAGCGCATCTCCGAGAGCTTCGCGTCGGGCACCGTGGTGTCCTTCACGGTGGACCGGACCCTGCTGGAGGCCGCGGCCAACGGCGGCAACGGCATCTCGACCATCGAGAAGAAGGTCAACATCCAGCTCACCGCCACCAACCTGAACGGCTCGCAGGTCACCCGCGACGGCACCGCCGCCCGCGGCGAGGGCAAGCTGTCGGACGGCGAGCAGTCCTTCGCCTTCGACACCGGCACGGTGCGCGTCAAGGTCGACCAGAACACCATCAGGAAGGCGGCGTCGGCCAACTCGGCGGCGAACCTGGTGACGGTGCAGGTGGCGGATGCCAACAGCGCCAACGACCTGACGGTGCAGTTGAACGAGCGCAACACCAACGCCATCAAGGTGTCGGCCGTCAACCTGACGACGAGCGGCCAGGGCCTGCGTCTGGACTATGCCCAGAACGACTGGACCGACCGCAAGGACATCGACAAGGCGGTGGAAGGCATCGACTACGCGAAGCAGACCATCCGTTCCGCCTCGCAGAACCTGTCGACCAACCTGAACATCATCACGACCCGCGAGAACTTCACCAAGGAGTTCAGCGACGTGCTGACCGAGGGTGCCAGCAAGCTGACGCTGGCCGACCAGAACGAGGAAGGTGCGAACCTGCTGATGCTGCAGACCCGCCAGCAGCTCGGCACCATCGCCCTCAGCCTCGCCAACCAGTCGCAGCAGTCCATCCTGCGTCTGTTCTAATCCTGGCAGTTCGGGTAGGATCACGCCCGGCGGGCGGCGGCGCAAGCCGCCGCCCGTTTCCTTTTCGGGCCGTCCCCAGGATGGCCATCCTATTCCAGGCCGTGCCCGGCCGGCTTCGGCCGGCGGCCGGCGATGCCGCCTCACCGGGTTCCCGTCATGCCGCTCAAGTTCGTTCTGCGCCCCAACGAGAAGGTCATCATCAACGGTGCCGTGATCGGCGCCGGAGACCGGCCGGGCTCCTTCTTCCTCTACAACACCGCCAATTTCCTGCGCGGGCGCGAGGTTCTGAAGGAAGAGCAGATCGACTGCATCGAGAAGAAGCTCTATTTCGTCATCCAGCTCGTCTACATCTTTCCCGAAGACGCGGTGCTCAACCTGCAGCGCTTCGCCTCCATCCTGGAGGAGACGCGGGCGGCCCGGCCGGACCGGGCGAAGGATCTGGATGAGATCGAACGGCTGGTGGAGGCGCGCAACTACTACCGGGCCCTCAAGCTCTGCCGGAAGATGTTCAGGACCGCGGCAGAGGGTGGCGAACCGCAGGCGGATGACGATCCCTCCGCCGGAATCTGACGGTCGATAGGGTGACGGTGACGTCAACCGCTGCACTGCTCGACCAGGCCATCGACCGCCACCGCGCCGGCCGGCTGCAGGAGGCGCTAGACCTCTATGGACGCATCCTGCGCGCCGCCCCCCGCCATGCCGACGCGCTGCACCTGTCGGGCGTCGCCGCCCATCAGTCCGGCAACTCCGACTTGGCCCTGGAGCGGATCCAGGCCGCCATTGCGGTCAACCCCAGGTTTCCCGCCGCCCACAACAGCCTGGGCACGGTCCTGGCCGACCTCGGCCGGTACGAGGCGGCGGCCCGTTCCCTGGCGACCGCCATCGACCAGGATCCCGCCTATGCCGAGGCGCACAGCAATCTCGGTACCGT
Source organism: Azospirillum thermophilum (assembly GCF_003130795.1). Lineage (NCBI taxonomy): Bacteria > Pseudomonadati > Pseudomonadota > Alphaproteobacteria > Rhodospirillales > Azospirillaceae > Azospirillum > Azospirillum thermophilum. The sequence continues at coordinate 966,442 of NZ_CP029352.1, read as the reverse complement.
CCTGCAGGCGCTCGGCCGCCGGCAGGAGGCGGCGGAGGCCTATGACCGTGCCCTGGAGCTGGCTCCCGGCTCGACGGCGGCGCGGTTGAATCTCGGCCTTCTCTACCGCGATGCCGGACGCCTCGACCTCGCCGCCCGGTGCTTTCACGAGCTGCTGAGGACCGCACCCGGTCACGTACCGGCATGGCGTCATCTGGCCCTTGCGCTGCGCGGCCTGCGCCATCCCGACGCCGAGCCCTGCCTGCGCCGGGCGCTCGCCGACGCTCCCGCCGATCCGGAACTCGGCCGCGAGCTTGGCGGGCTTCTGGCCGAGCAGGGGCGGACGGACGAGGCCCTGGCCGTGCTGGAGACCGCGGCCGCGACGGCCGGCGCCGACCAGCTCGTCCTGTTCACGCTGGGCACCGTGCTCCAGTCCACCGGACGGCTGGCGGCGGCGGCGGACCGCTATGAGCAGGCCCTGGCGTTGGGGGCGCTGCCCGGCGCCTTCAACAACCTCGGTGTCGTGCTGCTCGACCTGGAGCGGCACGAACGGGCGGTGCCGGCCCTGCGGGCGGCCGTGGCGCTGCAGCCGGACGACCCGGTGGCACTGAACAACCTCGGCACCGCGCATGACGGGCTGCACGCGCTGGATGCGGCGGAGACCTGCTATCGCCGCTCCCTGATGCTGCGGCCGGATTACGGCAAGGCGCTCAACAATCTGGGCGGCGTCTACAAGGCATGGCACCTGCCCGCCAGGGCGGTCGAGCTTCGCCGCAAGGCCATCGCCGCTCAGCCGGACTATCCCGACTCCTACACCAACCTCGGCAGCCAGCTTCAGGACCTCGACCGGCTGCAGGAGGCGGACCTCGCGCTGCGCCGCGCCCTGCGGATCGATCCCGACAATGCCGACGCCCATACGGCCCGCGGCCTCGTCCTGTCGCTGCTCGGCCAGACCGGCGCGGCGGAGGCGGCCCACCGCAAGGCCATCGCGCTGAGGGAAACGCTGGCCGAGGCGCACGCCAACCTGGGCATGCTGCTGTGGCAGGCGTCGGCCGATGCCCCGGCCGCGCGGGCCAGCCTGGATCGGGCGCTGGAGCTCGACCCCGATCTCGGTCCGGCGCACCTCAACCGCGGCATGGTGCGGCTGGCCCTGGGGGAGATCGGGCCGGGCTGGGACGATTACGAATGGCGGTTCCGCGCCAAGGGATACGAGGACCGGCCGCTCGCCGCCCCCCTGTGGCGGGGAGAGGAGCTGTCCGGCCGCCGCCTGCTGGTCTGGCGCGAGCAGGGGGTGGGCGACGAGATCCTCTTCGCCTCCTGCTATCCGGACCTGATCCGGCGCGTCGGGCATCTGGTGATCGAGTGCGACCGGCGGCTGGTGCCGCTGTTCCAGCGTTCCTTCCCCGCCGCGACGGTGCGGTCGCAGAGCATCGGCACGGACGGGCGGGAAACCATCGTTCCGCCGGACTGTGACGCCCACCTGCCGGCGGGCAGCCTGCCGCAGCGGATGCGCCGCAGCTTGGCCGACTACGCGGAGCAGGCCCCCTGGCTGGTCCCGGACCCGATGCTGGTGGATCGATGGCGGGAGCGTCTGGACGCGCTCGGTCCGGGCCTGCGGGTCGGCATCGGCTGGCGCAGCCAGGTCATGACCACGGAACGGCGCGCCGCCTACACCGCGCTCGCCGATTGGGGGGCGATCTTCGCCATTCCCGGCATCATCTTCGTCAATCTGCAGTACGGCGACTGCGAGGCCGAGCTGCGACAGGCGGAGGAGAGGTTCGGCGTGCGCATCCATCGCTGGCCGGACTTGAACCTGAAGGACGATTTCGACGGGACGGCGGCGCTGACCGCCAGTCTCGATCTGGTCCTGTCGCCCGCGATGTCGGTAGGGGAACTGGCCGGGGCGCTCGGCGTACCGGTCTGGCGCTTCTGCGGCATGGACTGGACGCAGCTCGGCACCGGCGTGCGGCCCTGGTTCCCGACGATGCGCCTGTTCCAGCCGCAGCCGGGCGAGACGTTGCCCGCCGTGCTGGAGCGGATCGCCCGCACGCTCCGCCACACTCTTGCCGAGGCGACATGCATGCCGGCCGGGGAGGCATCGCCGCCCTCCCGCGACGTCGAGACGGAGCTTTCCCGGGCCATCGCGCTCTATCGCGAGGGCGATGCGGCGGCGGCCGAACGGCTTGCCCGCGACCTGCTGGCGGATGTGCCGGACCAGCCGGTCGCCCTGCATCTCGCCGGGCTCATCACCCTGCGGCGGGGGGAGGCGGCGGAGGCTGCCGGCCTGCTCGCGCGGGCGGTCGCCGCCGATCCCGGCAACGGCGCCGGCCATGCCGCGCTGGCTGATGCGCTGCAGGCGCTGGGCAGGATGGAGGCGGCGGAACGGGCGTTGCGCCATGCCGCCGCCGCGCAGCCCGACAATGCGGGCGTCCTGGTGAACCGGGCCGTCCTGCTGATCCGCCTGGGGCGGGAGGAGGAGGCGCGATGCTGCATCCTTCGTGCGTTGCGGCTGCGGCCCGACCTGCCGCTCGCCCACACCCACCTCGGCAACCTGGCGAACAGTCTGTCGGGTGATCTCGTCCAGGCGGCGGCCTGCCATCGCCGGGCCCTGGCGCTCGACCCGGCCGGTGCCGACGCGCTCAGCAACCTCGGCATCATGCTGTACGGGCTCGACCGCTTCGTCGAGGCCGAGCGCCTGCTGACCCGGGCGACGCTCGTCGATCCCGGTTTCGCCGAAGCCTGGACGAACCGCGGCAACGCGCTGGACTCCCTGGGCCGCGTCGCCGAGGCGGAAGCCTGTCACCGCAGGGCGGCGGACCTGCGGCCCGACCTGCCCGAGCCGCACGTCAACCTCGGCCTTCTGCTGCGGCGCGCCGGTCGCCCGACGGACGCGGCGGAGGCCTGCCGTCAGGCGATCGCGCGGGACGGCCGCTCCGCGCAGGCCCACTACAATCTTGCCCACCTGCTGCTGGAGGACGGACAGCTTCGCGCCGGCTGGACAGAGCATGAATGGCGGTTCGCGACGCCGCAGTTCCTCGGCCAGCGTCGCCGCTTCACCGCCGCGCGCGCCTGGAAGGGGGAGAACGTCTCCCGGTCCCGGCTGCTGGTCTGGCGCGAGCAGGGGGTGGGGGACGAGATCCTGTTCGCCTCCTGCTATGGCGAGCTTCTGAACCGCGCCGGTCATCTGGTGATCGAGTGCGACCGCCGGTTGGCCAGCCTGTTCGCCCGCTCCTTTCCCGGCGCCACGGTACGGGCGGAGACCGTGGACCCGCGGGACATCGACGTGCAGGTGGCGGCGGGAAGCCTGCCGAGACTGCTGCGGCCGGAGTTGCGGCGCTTCCCGGACCGGCCGTCCTGGCTGGTCCCGGACCCGGCGCTGGTCGAGGCATGGCGGGAGAGGCTGGCGGCTCTCGGCCCGGGACTGCGGGTCGGCATCGCCTGGCGCAGCCAGTTGGTCACCGCCGAGCGGCGGGGCGCCTACGCGACGCTGGAGGCTTTCGCGCCGCTCTTCGCCGTGCCCGGGCTGACCTTCGTGAATTTGCAGTATGGAGAGTGCGAGGCGGAGTTGCAGGCCGCGGAGGATCGCTTCGGCCGGCGCATCCACCGCTGGGCCGACCTGAACCTGAAGGATGACTTCGAGGGGGCGGCGGCGCTGACCGCCAATCTCGACCTCGTCATCTCCCCTGCCGTGTCGGCGGGCGAGCTGGCCGGGGCGCTCGGCGTGCCGGTCTGGCGGTTCTGCGGTCCGGACTGGACGCAGCTCGGCACCGCGGTGCGTCCGTGGTTCCCCAGCATGCGCCTGTTCCAACCGCAGCCCGGCGAGGCCCTGCCCGAGGTGGTGGGGCGGATGGCGGCAGTGCTTCGCCGGACGGGAGAGGAGCCTGCGCCCCCGTCCACGCCGCTCCCGTCCACGCTGCCCCCGTCCACGCCCTCCGCCCCCGACGATCCGGATCGTCTGCTGGCGGCGGCGGCGGAGCATCATCGCGCCGGCCGGCTCGGCGACGCGGCCCCTCTTTACGAGCGGGTTCTACGGCTGCGGCCGGGCGATCCGGTGGCGCTTCATCTGTCGGGCCTGCTGCTGCATCAGACGGGTGACTCCGCAGCCGCGGAACCGTCCATCGCTGCCGCCGTCGCCGCCGAGCCCGGCTACGCGGCTGCGCATGCCAGCCTGGGCAGTGTCCGGCTTGCGCTCGGCCGGCCGGGCGATGCGATCCGGGCCTTGCGCGCCGGGCTTGCGCTCCGGCCGGACGATGCGGCTCTGCTGACCAACCTGGGCAACGCGCTCGACCGCAGCGGCCGGCTGGAGGAGGCGGCTTCCGCTCATCGCCGGGCCGCCCTGGCCGATCCGGCCCTGCCGCAGGCCGCCGACAATCTCGGGACGGTGCTGCTGCGGCTGGGGCGGATCGGCGAGGCCGCTGCCGCGCACCGGCAGGCCCTTGCTCTCGCCGCCGACCTCGACTCCGCTTGGCAGAACCTGTCCGTCGCGCTGCGGAGGCAGGGCCGGCTCGACGAGGCGTGCCGGGCCGTCGCAAGGGCGCTTGCCCTCGATCCCGCGCTTGCCGAGGCCATGGCGAACCTGGGGCGCCTGCTGCGGGAGATGGGGCACTTCGCCAGGGCGGAGCGCTGGTGCGATCGCGCGCTGCGCCTCGATCCCGGACAGCCGGCCGCGCTCTTCAACAAGAGCCTGCTTTGCCTGACCCGGGGCGCCCTGTCGGACGGCTGGGCCGGCTATGATCGCCGCTTCGACGGAACGGAGATGACGGGGGGAGCCCGGCAGCCCGGCGTGCCGCTGTGGCGCGGCGAGCGGCTGGACCGTCGACGCATCCTCGTCTCCCGCGAACAGGGGATCGGTGACGAGGTGATGTTCGCCGGCTGCCTGCCGGACCTGATCGCCCGCGCCGGCCATGTGGTGGTGGAGTGCGACCCGCGCTTCGTTCCCCTGTTCGGCCGGTCCTTTCCGCAGGCGACGATCCGGCCCGCTCCCGACCGGCAGGACGAACCGGCGGAGGGGGTGGATCTGCACATCCCCATCGGGTCCCTGCCGCGCCGGCTGCGCCGGTCGCTTGCCGCTTTCCCGTCGCGGGAGGCCGGTTACCTGAGGGCGGCCCCCCAGCGGGTGGCGTTGTGGCGGGACCGGCTGGCCGCGCTCGGGCCCGGCCTGAAGGTCGGGGTGGCATGGCGCAGCGGCCTGCTGACGGCGGAGCGGATGCCCGACTATACCCGGCTGGAGGATTGGGGGCCGGTGCTGGCCATACCGGGAGTTCACTTCGTGACCCTGCAGTACGGCGACTGCGCCGCCGAGTTGGAGGCGGCGCGGCGCCGCTTCGGCACGGCGCCGGCCGTCTGGGACGATCTGGATCTGCGCAACGACCTGGAGGGCGCCGCGGCGCTGACCGCTGCGCTGGATCTGGTCATCGCCCCGGCGGTGTCCACCGGAGAACTGGCGGGGGCGCTGGGGGTGCCGGTCTGGCGGTTCGGACGGGCGGGGGACTGGACGACGCTCGGCACCGCCGTGCGGCCCTGGTTCCCGTCGATGCGGCTGTTCCTGACCCGGGCCGACCAGACGGTGGCCGACCTGCTGCCGGAGATCGCCCGCGTGCTGTCTTCCCTGGGATCGGGCCGCTGATAATGGTCGGGCATTAAAAAAGCCAGGGGCGGCGGTTGCACACCCCTGGCCTTTGGCCGTCCTATTCTATGCTTTGGGGGATTTTCAGTTCGCCCTGCCCATTCTGGAAAGGCGGTCGATCTCTTCCTTGACGTGAAGCTTTTCGAGCTTCATTCGCTTCACGGCCGTCTCATCCGGCCAGGACCGCTTTTCTTCGTCCACGATCGCCTGATCGAGGCGCAGGTGCTTTTCTTGCAGGGAGCTAAGGCGAGCATCGGTGTGCATGTTGTGCTCTCCATCTGATCCACGACCGGCGTCCGTCGAAGCCTGCTTCGATCATGGCCTCAAGGGCCGGTGCTAAGAGTGTTCACCGATCTGCCATCTGGAACAACCATAATCTTCATCAGGGCGCCACAAAGCCGCAGCAAAACACCTCCTCCAAGGATCGTGCGAAGGATGCCGCATCGCACAATGGAGAGTGGATCATCTGATTGCGCAGAACCAATCGTGTAGATGAAAGATAGTTAATGTTTACTGCCAGAGTCCTGGCTATTGCCAAGTACTCGTCTTCGCTCGCCGCAACCCATTCCGTACGGCCAAGGCTGCGTAACAGTGACGCAGTCATGCGGCCGATGAAGCGATCGCCGGCCAGCGTGACCACCGGCACTCCCATGCTCAGCGCGTCGAAGCTGGTCAGGCAGCCGCCATAGGGGAAGGTATCGAGCGCCACGTCCACCATGCCGTAGAGCCGCAGATGGGCGGCATGGTCCACGGCGGGCGGAGCGAGCTGCAACCGGTCCGGTCCGATGCCGTGGCGGGCGAACAGGCCGGTGATGCGATCCCGCCCCGCCGGATCGGCGAAACCGGTGCCGCGCGACTTCAGCAGAAGGCGCGATCCCGGCACCTCGGCCAGCAGCCGCGCCCAGACCGCGACGACCCGCTCGTTCACCTTGGCGTCCAGGTTGAAGGAGCCGAAGGTGACGGTGCCGCGCGTCAGCACCGGGGGCGGCGAGACGGGCGGGGCGTCCAGCGGCGGTTCGAACAGGAAGAGGTTGGGCAGGCGGATCAGCCGCTCGGTGAAGCGCTCGGTCGTGTCGGGGGGATGACCGGCCGCGTCGGTCAGCCAGCCGTCCATCGCCTCCACCCCGCTCGACAGCATGCCGTAGAGGGTGAATTGTCGCCGGGCCGGACGGTGGGTGAACAGGCCCATGCGTTCGCCGCGGGTATGGCCGATCAGGCAGACCAGGACATCGATCCCGTCGGCCCGGATGCGGGCGGCAAGCTCCGCGTCATCCATCCCGCGGCTGTCGATCCAGCCCTCGGCCCAGCCGCGGACGGGATCCTGCCGGGGATCGCCGTAGGGGGCGTCGCCATAGACGAAGGGACGCACCCGGCTGCGGTCATGGGCGCGCAGGAGCGGTCCCATCTGGTCGAGCAGCCGGTTGCCGGGGTGCAGATAGGCCGACACATAGCCGACGCGCAGCGGCCGGGCGGCCGGTCCCGGCAAAGGCGGGCGCGCCGGAGCATCGGGGCGCGTCCGGCCGAACCGGTCGCGCCAGCTCTCAACCTCCGCCGCCAGGGTCGCGTTGTCGAGGTCGGGCAGCAGCAGGAGCGTGGTCAGCAGCGTGCTGTGCACCCAGGGCTCGCCGCTCAGATGACGGGCGCGCCGCAGGCCGGCCACGGCCGGCGCGACGGCACCCAGCGCCTTGGCGCAGAGCGCCCCGTTGTAGTGGCCGGCGAGCGAGGCCGGGTCGAGCGCCACCACCCGGCGATAGGCCGCTGCCGCCGTGGCGAAGCGTCCCGTCTCGAACAACAGGAGGGCCAGCGCCTCGACGATCTCCAGCCGGGACGGGTCGAGGGCGGCGGCCTGCCGGATCCGGTCCAGCCCCTCCTCCTGCCGGCCGGCGGCGCAGCGGGCACGACCGAGCGCCAGCAGCGCGTCGGCCCGCTGGGCAGGGAGCCCGCCATCCTCCGGCCGCAGGACGGCGGCATGGCCGAGCAGGCGGACCGTCGTTTCCAGCCTGCCGGCGGACTGCTCCAGCGCCGCGAGGTTGTTCAGCACGTCGGCATGGTCCGGCCGCAGCATCAGCGCCCGCCGGTACCAGCCCATGGCCTGCGGCTCGCGCCCCAGCCCGTGCAGCAGCGCGCCGAGCCGCGCCGGCACCGCACCGGCGGCGGGATCGAGGGCGGCGGCGCGCTCCAACGCTGGAACGGCGGCGTCCGGCCGGCCGGCGGCCTCCAGCGCCAGGGCCCAGTGATAGTGGTTGGCGGCTCCTTGGCCGCCGATGGCCGCCCGGCCGAAGCCGAGGGCGGAAGCCGCCGGATCGCCGAGTTCCCGTGCGGCGTGGCCCAGCCCCTCCCACGCCTCCCACAGCTCCGGGCGGAGGGCCGCCGCGGCGCGGAAGCAGCGGGAGGCCTCGGCCGGGCGGCCGAGCGCCCGCAGGACCTTGCCGCGGTTGCCATGGGGATCGGCGGCCAGAGGATCGACGGCGACCGCCCGCGCCAGCAGGTCCGCGGCCTCCTCCAGCCGGCCGAGCTGGGCCACCAGCAGGCCGCACAGGTGCAGGGCGTGGGGCTGCTCCGGATCGGCCTCAAGGATGCGGCCGTAGAGCTCCTCCGCCTCGTCGAAGCGGCCGGTCTGGTGGAACTCGAAGGCGATCTGCAACGCCTCGGCGATGGTCGCCATCAGCGCGGCCCCGCCGAGCCGGCCAGACGGGAGAGTGCTGCGGCGACGCGCGCGACGACATCGCCCATGCTCTCCGCCGGGCTGGGAGCGAAGGGCCGCATGGTCGGGAACCAGGGGCGCACGGCGCTGCCGAGGCAGGTCCAGTCGATGGTGCAGAGGCGCCAGGTCGGCGCGCCCAGGGCGCCGGCAAGCTCGCCGACCGCCGTCGCCGGTGCGATGACCAGATCCAGGCAGGAGATGAGGGCGGCCACGCCCTCGAAATCATCCTTCAGGTCCAGGTCGTCCCAGCGGTGGAGGCGCCGGCCGCCCGTCTCTACCGACGCCAGCTCCGCCCGGCAGTCGCCGTATTGCAGAGACACCGGCACGACGCCGGGCAGGTCGATCACCGGCAGCCAGTCGGCGATGCTGGTGTAGGCGCTCTTGCGCCGGGCGGTGACGATCTGGCTGCGCCAGGCGATGCCGACCTTCAGCCCCGGCCCCAGCGCCGCCACCCGCTGCCGCCACAGGGCAAGGCGGCCGGGCTCCGGCGACAGGTAGGCCGGGCGGTCGGGGAAGCGGTCGAGCCGGTCACGCAGCAGGGCGGGCAGCGAGCCGGCGGCGATCTGCAGGTCGCAGTCGGGCGGCACCATGGTTTCCCGGCCGCCGGCGTCCACCATCTCTGCCCGCACCATCGCCCAGGGAAAGGCGCGCTGGAACAGGGGGACGAGCCGGCGGTCGCACTCGACGATCACCCGGCCGCCGGAGGGACCGTCGACCAGCCCGGCAAGGTCCCCGATGGTGGAGGCGAACAGGATTTCGTCGCCCACCCCCTGTTCCGACCAGACGAGCAGGGTGCGGCCGTTCAGCGCCTCGCCCTGCCATTTCGGGCGGGGGATGGTCCGTGCCCGCTGCAACTGCCGGGCGGAGAAGCGCCGCTCATAACCGGCCCAACCCTCGGCGATCCGGCCTTCCGCCAGCTCGATCAGCCCCAGGTTCCAGGCGGCGAGCGGGAATCCCGGCTCGATCCGCAGGGCGCGGCGCAGGTGGCGCGGCACCTCCTCCGTACGGCCCTCCAGGTTGGTCAGCGTGGCGAGGTTGTTGTGGGCGTCGGGGGAGTCCGGCCGCAGGGCCAGAGCCCGTCGATAATGCGCTGTTGCCTCGGGAAAGCGGCCGAGCATCTCGCAGGCATGGCCGATGTTGGTGTGGGCCGCCTGGTTATCCGGGGCCAGAAGGATCGAGCGGCGGTGCCAGACCAGCGCTTCCGCAAGCTGTCCCGGCATGTGGCGCCGCAGGCCGAGGTGGGTCAGGGCTTCCGGGAAGGCGGGGCGCAGCGCCAGCGCGCGCTTGAAGCAGTCCTCGGCCTCCGCGCCGCGCTCCTGCGCCTGACGCACCAGCCCGAGATGGTTCCAGGCCGTGGGAAAGTCGGGCGCCAGGCGCAGAGCCTCGGTGATCCGCGCGGCGGCCTGCTCGTGACGGCCGGCCTGATGGTCGAGCAGCCCCAGCAGGTGCAGCGCGTCGGCATGATCGGGGGCGGCGCGCAGCACGGCGCCGTAGGCGGCCTCCGCTTCCTCCAGCCGGCCCAGGCGATGCAGGGCGACGGCCTCGTTCAACAGCGCCTCCGGGTCGGCCGGCGGCGAGGGCGGGGAGGGGGGAGGCGGGGCCGGCGGTTGCCGGGCGGCGGCGGGCGGCGGCGCGGCGACGCCGGCGGTTTCGCGCAGCAGGCGGGCCATGCGCGGGATGGTCGCCTCCAGCGCCTCGCCGGGCTGCGGCTGGAACAGGCGCATGCTGGGGAACCACGGGCGCACCGCGGTGCCGAGCTGCGTCCAGTCCGGGCCGCAGAATCGCCAGACCGGCACGCCGAGCGCCCCGGCCAGTTCGCCCGCCGACATGGCGGGGGAGATGACGAGGTCGAGGTTGGCGGTCAGCGCCGCCGCCTCTTCCAGGTCGTTCATCAGGTCGAGGTCGGCCCAGCGATGGATGCGAACGCCGAAGCGATCCTCCGCCTCCCGCAGCTCCGCCTCGCAGTCGTCGTACTGCAGGTTCACGAAGGTCAGGCCGGACACGGCGAAGAGCGGCGCAAGGGCCTCCAGCGCCACATAGGCGCCGCGCCGCTCGGCGGTGATCAACTGGCTGCGCCAGCCGATGCCGACCCTCAATCCGGGACCGAGCGCCGCCAGCCGGTCGGCCCAGCGGGCGACGCGCGCCGGATCGGGCACCAGCCAGGGAGCCGGCGTGTCGAACCCCCCAGGGTTTCGCGCAGCCGGTGGGGCAGGCCGCCCGCGGGAACCTGCAGGTCGCAGTCGGGCGGCTGGATGGTCTCGTCGCCCTGCGGGGTGCAGCTTTCCGCGCGCACCGCGGCAGCGGGGAAAGAGCGCTGGAACAGCGTGACCAGCCGCGGGTCGCATTCGATGGTGACCGGGCCGCCGGCCCAGGCGACGACGTCGGGATAGCAGGAGGCGAAGAGGATCTCGTCGCCCAGCCCCTGTTCCCGCCAGATCAGCAGCCGGCGGCCGCGCAGCACCTCGCCCTTCCACTGGGGCAGCGGAATGCGGCGGTTGGGCAGCACCTCGCCCGAGGCGAAGCGCCGCTCATAGCCGGCCCAGCCGCGTCCGAGATCGCCATGCAGCAGCGCGAGCAGCGCCAGATTGTAGCTGGCGGTGGCGAGGTTGGGATTCTGCTCCAGCGCCTGTTCGTAGCAGGCCGCCGCCTCGTCCAGCCGCCCCTGGGCCTGCAGCGCATTGCCGAGGTTGTAGCGGGCCTCGACGAAGTCCGGATGGATCTCCAGCGCCTGCCGGTGGCACTGCTCCGCCTGCGCGGGCCGGCCGAGCCGTTTCAGAACGCTGCCCAGATTGTTCAGCGCCGCGGCGTGGCGGGGCTGGCGGCGCAGCGCCTCGCGGTACGCGATCTCGGCGCTTTCGAAGGCGCCGCGCTGCTGCAGGATGGCGCCGAGATTGTAATGCGCCTTGGCGTCCTCGGGCCGCAGGTCCGCCACCATGCGATGTTCGGCCAGCGCCTCGTCCAGCCGCCCGGCGGCGGCGAGGGCGTCGCCCAGGTTGTTGTGCGCCTCGACCATGCCGGGGAGGAGCTGTACCGCCCGGCGCAGCGCGACGATGGCATCCGGCAACCGGCCCTGGGCGCGCAGGGTGTTTCCGATGTTGTACCAGGCCTTGGCGTAATCGGGTTTCAGCACCAGCGCCGAGACGAAGGCGACGATGGCCGTGCCGTGCATGCCCGTGGCGTGCAGGGCGTTGCCGAGATTGTGGCGGGTCGGCGCGGAGTCGGGGTTGAGGTTCACCGCTTCGGCATGGGCGTCGACCGCTTCCTGCGGCCGGCCGAGCGCCATCAGCGCGCTGCCCAGATTGTCCCAGTAGTCGGGCACGCCGGCGGTCTGCGCGATCGCCTGCCGGATCAGGGTTTCCGCCTTTTCGGGCTGGCCGGTCTGCAGAGCCACCACGCCCAGCAGGTGCAGCGCGTCCGGGTGGCGGGGGTCGGAGCGGAGGACGGTGACATAGCCGTCCGCCGCCTCGCGCAGGCGTCCGGCCTGATGATGGGCGACCGCCCGGGTCAGAACGCCCTGTGCCAGAGTCTTGCTGCTCATGATCCGATCCGCCGTGCCGGCCGCAGGGGCGCCCGCCGCCGGCGGGCCATGCTTAGGGAGTGCCATGATCCGGCGTTCAAGGTAAAGATGCGGTTATTGCCGCCCTGCCGCCGGAGGCCCCCATCTTGCTGGAAACCCGACGTCCTCTGCGATCCCGCCTGCGCAAGGCGGCGCCGTCCGCCGACGCCTCCGCCGGGGATGCCGTCCGCCTGTGCCGCGAGGCCGATGCGCTGGCCGCCGCCGGACGGACCGGGGAGGCGGAGCGGGGTTACCGCGCCGCCCTGGCGCTCGATCCGCGGCTTGCCGGCGCCCACAACAACCTGGGCAACGCGCTGCGCACGCTCGACCGCGTGGCGGAGGCGGTGGAATGCTACCGGGCCGCCCTGGCGAACGGGCTCGACCACCCGCTGGTCTACTACAATCTCGGGTCGGCGCTCCGTCATCTCGACCGCATGAGCGAGGCGGAGCAGGCCTTCCGCCGGGCGCTCGCCCTCCAGCCGGAGTATGCGGAGGCGTGGAACAACCGCGCCAACCTGCTGCGCGACCTGGAACGGCTGGAGGACTCGGCCGTCGGCTATCGCCGTGCCGTCACCCTGCGGCCGGACTGGGAGGATGCGCACGACAACCTGCAGGGGGCGCTTTACCTGCTGCACGAGCAGGGGCAGACCGCGGCGGCGGAGCGGCTGGCCCGGCTGTGGCGGCGGGACCACCCGGACAATCCGCTGGCCCGCCACATCGGCGCGGCGATCGCCGGCGACGCGGCGGAGCCGCGGGCCTCGGACGACTATGTCCGGCAGACCTTCGACCTGTTCGCCGCGGAGTTCGACAGCAAGCTCGCCGAGCTCGGCTACCGTGCCCCCGCACTGCTGGCCGAAGCGCTGGGCAGGCTGGGGCCGGTGCCGGACAGGACGCTCGCCGTGCTGGATGCCGGTTGCGGTACCGGCCTCTGCGCGGCCGCCCTGCGCCCCTACGCGGCGACCCTGACCGGCGTCGACCTGTCGGCCGGCATGCTGGATCTCGCCCGCGCCCGCAAGCTCTACGATCGGCTTGAGGAGGCGGAACTCGGGCATTTCCTGGCCGATCACCCCGCCGCCTTCGACCTGATCCTCGCCGCCGACGTTCTCTGTTACTTCGGGGTCCTGGATGAGGTTCTCGCCGCCGCCGCCGCCGCCCTGCGGCCGGGCGGGCTGCTCGCCTTCACGGTGGAACGGCTGGATGATGCGGCGGGCATGCCCTACCGCATCGCTCCGCACGGCCGCTACGCTCATCGCGAGGAGTATGTGCGCGGCGTGCTGGAGCGGGCCGGGCTGTCGGTCCGGCAGGCCGGCCACGACACGCTGCGCCAGGAGAGCGGCGAGCCGGTGGCCGGGCTGGTGATGGTCGCCGTCAGGCCGGCCTGAGCTTCGCCCCCACCTGCTCCAGGAAGGGACCGTCCGGGAAGGGCCGGCCCTGGCCGGGGTGGACGCCGTCATGGATCAGCGCCCGCCCGCGGATCAGCGGCCAGACGAAGCGGCGCAGGAAGCGGTGTTCCTGATGCGCTCCCTCCGCCCGCGCGAAGCGCTCGGCGAGGGGCCGCAGGTCCGGCAGCAGCCCGGCCAGGCCGCCCCACAGGCCGGGCGGGATCAGCTCCGTCTGCAGGATGTCGTCGCGCATGATGTGGAAGGGATGGCCCGAGGCCATCCACGCCTTCACGGCCGCCCGCTCCTTCATCGTCAGGGGGCTGTCGCAGTCGCGGCAGAGGAAGCGGCGCACCGTCGGGTCGTCGGCGGCGAGGAAGCGCCAGTAGGGACCGGGCAGCGCCGCAGTGCCGGTGTCCAGGGCGACCAGTTCCGCCCCGGCTTCGGCCAGCGCCGCCAGGGCGCCGGCGGGCACCGTCGCGTCGTGGTAGACGCGGCAGGTCCAGCCGGGATGGACAGTCGGGGCGAGCCGCGCATTCCCGATGGCGCCGCGGATCATCGCCTCGTCCGCTCCCCACAGCCCGTAGGCGAGGACGTCCCGGCGACGCTCCCGGGATCCGCGCGGCGCGGGCGGCATCGCCGGCAGGGCCGGCGCGTTGGCGACCGTCGCCGCATCCTTCGCAGCCAGGGTCCGGCCGGCCCAGTCGGCCGCCTCCCCCACCCGGCCGGTGGCGACGAGCGAGAGGACCAGCGTGTCGAGCAGTTCCACCTGCGACGGATCGATGCGGGCGGTGCGGGTCAGCACGTCGGCCGCTTCCTCGAGCCGTCCGGTGCGGCCGAGCGCCACGCCGAGGTTGAAACCGGCCGACACGAAGTCGGGCGTCAGCGCCGCCGCCCGGCGATAGGCCTGGATCGCCTCTTCCCGCAGGCCGACGGCGAACAGGGCGTTTCCCAGCAGGAAGGCGATGTCGGCATCCGCCGGAGCCAGGGCCGCCGCCCGCGCCAGCGGATCGATGGCGGGCAGGAAACGGCCGGTATCGACCAGCAGCCGCCCTCTCTCGTGCAGGAGGGCGGACAGGCGCTCCGCCGCCACCGCCAGATCCGGGTTGGCGGCGAGCCCCCGCTCCAGGGCCACGATGGCCTGGTCCGTTTCGCCGCGGGCGCGGCAGACGCCGGCCAGATCGGTCCAGGCCTCGGCGAAATCGGGCTGGAGCGCCAGGGCGACGCGATAGGCGTCCTCGGCCTGTGGCGACCGGCCGGCGGAGCGCAGCAGGTTGGCACGGTTGGCGTGGATGTCCGCCGCTTCCGGCCGCAGGGCCAGCGCGCGGCCGATCAGGGCCAGACCGCCGGCCACCTCCCCCACCTGCCCGGCGAGGACGCCGAGGAAATGCAGGGCGTCCGGCTGCTCCGGGTCGGCGTCCAGGACCAGGGTGTAGAGCGCCTTCGCCTCGTCCAGCCGGCCGGCGAGATGGTGGCTCAGCGCCTGCGTCAGCGCTTCGGTGATCATCGGCATGGCGAGAGGCTTACGGGGATGCCCTGAACGGTGCAAGCATGCCCCTGTTTTCCACCCCTTAGGGATAATCCCGATGCAGCGGCACCACTGCCTGGACGGCGGAGGAGAGGGTTCGCGTGCCCCGGATGGCGGAGCCAGAGTCTTGAAACTTCAACCATATAAGCCTTTTGGCCTATCGTTGTGCGTGAGGGACCCGAGGCGGCCCGCAATTCCTGATAAGCGTAAACAAACCCTTTACGTTAGAGCAATTTCAAGGTATTTTTATCCTTGCGATTCCAGGATTTGTGGGTATGCCGGTCATGAATGTGGCACTCGCCACTGCGACGGCCTCTCGGCCGGTCGATCCCATGACGGCCCGCGGCGCGAAAGACGCCGGAACCGGGGCCGACGCCCCGATTCGCATCGCGACGGGCACGGCGGAACCCCTCACCAACCGCTACCCCATCGTCGCCTTCTCCTACGACACCGACGCTTCGCGTCTGGTCATGCTGTTCCGTGACCCGGCGGACGGCAAGACGGTCTCCCAGATCCCGACCGAGGCTGCGCTGAAGCAATACAAGGAAGCGCAGCAGAAGGAGAAGGAGGCGGAGCGGGCCTCGGCGCTCAAGATGGTCGTCGGCGGGGCCGGCGATGGCGGCCAGGGCGGTTCCTCCGGCGCCGGATCGGGCGGCAGTTCCGCTAGCCGGAGTGCGACGAATGGCGCAGCCGGCAAGGCGGCTGTGACAACCGCGGCCGCACCCCCTTCCGGTGGTGCTCCATTCGTGGCACAATCCTCCGTGTCCACGACGCATCAGGCGGCGGTTGCCGTCGCCGGCGCTGCGGCGGGTGCCGGCGGTTCTACCGGCAGCGCCCGGGTGAATGTCGTCATCTGACGGCGTCGATGTTCGGCCGCAGGATGCGCTGAAGCGCCGCAGGATGCTTTGAACGGTCCGGAACGGGTACTCAAGCCATGTCTCTCGACGTCACCTCCTCGACCGCGGGCGCCGCGGTTTCCCTGCGTCAGGCACAAGGCCAGATGAGTTTCGGCGTGAAGGCGCTGAACCAGGCGGCCGAGCAGCAGCAGGCGGCCGTCACCACCCTGCTGGGCGGCAGTCCGGGCGGTAGCCCCGGTGGCGGCAATGTCACCGAGACGCGCGGCCAGAACCTCAACATCGTCGTCTGAGCGATCCCCGCCTCAGCGGTCCTCTTCCGAAGTAACCGGGCCTGCCGGTCAGGGCGCCGTGGCGATGAAGCGGGCCGCGGCCAGAACATGCCCGCCCTCGACGCTGCCGGACTCCCGCAGGGCGCGGCGCAGGGCCGCCAGATAGGCCGATGCCGGTTCCGCTTCCGGCCGCCCACCCACGGACAGCGGAGCGGGAGAGGCGAGTACCAGCAGCAACTCCTGGCCGAAGGGCGGGCCGATCGTCCAGAACCGCCCGCCGGCCGACCTCTCTCCCAGACGCCGCGTCGCTGCAGGTTCCGTCAGGCTGCCCGTCTCGCTGGGGTTGGGCAGCAGATGCACGACGGTGCCGTCGGCCGTGAAGTAATCGACCTGCAGATGGAGCGGGCGGCCCGGCGGCGTCTCCACCTCCAGAACCAGGGACTCGTCCGCCCGCAGCGGGCCGGCCTCAGTCACCAGCCGCAGGGCGAGCGGCCGGTCGAGTGCGGCATTCGCCGCCAGCGGGGCCGCCGCCACGGTCAATGGATCGCACAGCTCGGCGGGGGCCGTGGCGATCTCGATCCCATAGGGCCAGCCGCCCGCCAGTCTCGCGGTCAGGTCCTGCACCGCCCTGCGCGCCGCCTCTCCGGCGGCGGTCCCTCCGATCAGCAGCCGGCCGTCATGCTCCCCTACCGTCGGCAGGGCGCAGGTCACGTCGCGCAAGGCGTTCCGCACCGCCTCCGGCGAAGGGCGGGCGGGAAGCGGCGGCGGTACCGGGACGGCGGCAGGTGCCTCCGCCGGCTGGACGGGCGCCGGAGGGGAAGGGGGCGGGGACTCCGCAGCGGGCGATTGCAGTTCGGCCGGTTGCGGACCCGGAGGTGCGGACGCGGGCCGGGGCTCGACGACCGCGGCGGCCGGGGGTGACGGCGGGGCAGGACGGCGGTCCAGGATCAGCAGCCCGGCTGCCACCAGCAGGGCGAGCGCCGCTCCCGGAAGCAGCACGGGCAGCCGGCGGCGCGTCTTCGGCCCGGCAGGTGGCGAGGGGCCGGCGTCGAGCAGGGCGCTCCGGAAGGCGGCGGCGCTGGCGAACCGATCCTCCGGCCGGGGGGCCGTCGCCTGTGCCAGGATACCCGTCAGCTCGACGGTCAGGCTGCGGCCGGCAAGCATCCGGTCGAGCAACCCGCCGACGGCCTTCAGATCGTCCCCGACGGTTGCCCGAGGGGCCGCCAGGGCGGCAAGGCCGAACCAGCCGACCCGCACCGTCCGATCCTCTCCGATCCAGACGGCCTCCGGGGCGATAAGGCCGTGCACCAAGCCGGCCCGGTGGGCATGGTCGACGGCCTCCAGGATGGCGGCCGTGATTGCGACAGCCTCTCCGGCGGCAAGGGGGGCCTGCTCCGCCAGCAACTGGGCGAGCGTCCGGCCCGCCGCAGGGTCGCAGGCGAGAAATGCCGTCCCGCCATGCTCTCCGGAGGCATGGATGCGCAGGATGGCAGGGTGGATCAGCCGGCTCGCCACCCTGGCGTCCCGCCGGAACCGGTCGAGGTCGGCGTCGCGGCCGGCGAAGGCCGACAGGGCGACGCAGGCCAGGGTCACGGCGCGGCCGGTGGCCGGATCGGCCGCACTGTAGAGGGTCGCTCCGCCCGGAGGGCGCCCGATCTCCTCCAGCCCCTCGTACTTGCCGAGCCTGTGGCGGCCCGGGCTCGAGGTTCGGCGGCTGGAAGGGCGGGAATCCATCGGGGCAGCATCCATCGGGCGGCTCACCGCCGGAGGACGCCGATATACGCTTGCTTCGCCGTCCGATCAAAGGAGCAGTTTGCCGCTCGTCAGGCCGTCTCCGCCGTCTCGCCCCAGATGCCGGCCGCCAGCGAGGTCGGGGCATAGTCGCGGAGGAACCAGCGCAGGGGCAGGGCGTCCCGCGCCCGCCAGACGGCGGTCGGCGTCAGGCGCCAGATCCGCTCGGCACCCGGGACGCGGCGGGCCTCCGGCCCGTCCCAGACCAGTGCGACGGTGCCGCTGAGGTGAAGGAGGTCGCCGCTCGCGAAATCCGGCACCAGCAGTCCGGCCCGCGGGTTCACCGCGAAATTGCCGAGCGTGTTGAAGTAGTTGTTGCCGCGATAATCCGGGATGCACAGCGTATCGCCGTCAAGGGCGATGAAGCCCGGCCGGCCGCCGCGATGCGACACGTCCACGCCGATGCCCTGCTCCTGCACGGCCCCGGCACCGCGGCTTGCCGATGCGACGAAGACGGTGTCCGCGGCGACGATGGCCGCCCGTGCCGCGGCATCCAGTCCGCCGAGCGCTTCGACCGGGGCCGCCGGTCCGGCAGGGTCGCGGACGAAGCGGTGTTCGCGGCGCTGGATGTACTGCGGGCAGTTGCCGAAGCTCTGCTCCACGGCCACGGTCAGCACCCCGTCCTCGACGGCGGCGATCCGGCCGTTCGCCCGGTTGCGCCGCCGCGTCGACAATTGCAGCCCGAGCAGCCCGATCCGAGCACCGGCGGCCAGCGAGGCCGGGGCGATTCCCGCCGGCGGTGCGGCCGGGGCGATGCGCAGCGTCCTCGCGTCGGGACTGGTGGCGAAGCCGGGCGGCCCGACCAGCATCCCGGCCGCCGGCCACCCACCCTCGTCCAGCACGCCGACCGCCAGGAAAGGCAGCATCGCAAAGAACTCGCGGTGCTGGTCCGGCATGTGGTCGCGGATGGGAACGACGGCGCGGCCGGCCATGCGATCCCGAACGCCGGCCCGTTCCTGGGCGATCAGCTCGCCCGTATGGAACGGACCCGCGGCGAGTCCCGCGGGTACGTCGTGCATTGTCCGTCTCCTCGATGGTGTCGGCCTCACGCGGCCTGGGGGATCGGCGAGCGCGGCATCGCCTTGAAGCCCGGCAGGGCTTCCACCCGCTCCAGCCAGGCGCGCACCGCCGGGTAGGGATCGAGCGGGATGCCGCCTTCCGGGGCGTGGGCGACGTAGGAATAGCAGGCGAGGTCGGCGATCGTCGGTTCCGTGCCGGCGAGGAAGGGGCTGCGGCCCAGATGCTCCTCCATCAGCCCGAGCAGGCGGGTCGCGAGGCGGCAGGCGGCCTCGTGGTCGAAGGCGGCCTTGAACTGCACGATCAGGCGGGCCCTCGCCGGCCCGAAGGCGACCTCGCCCGCCGCCACCGACAGCCAGCGCTGCACGCGCGCCGCCTTCACCGGGTCGTCGGGCAGCCAGCGCCGCTCGGGGTCGTAGCGCAAGGCGAGATAGACGAGGATGGCGTTGGAATCGGCCAGCACGAGGTCGCCGTCCTCCAGCACCGGGATCTGTCCGAAGGGATTCCTGGTCCGGAAGGCCTCGCTCTTGCGCACGTCGGCATCGGCGGGAACCGTCTCGAAGGGCAGCCCGAGCATGCGAAGCAGAAGCTCCACCCGGTGGCAGTGGCCGGAAAGGGGGATGGAGTGAAGGATCAGGGGGCGCTGGTCCGTGCGGTCGGCCATGGCCGTCTCCTTTGCCTGATGGTCGCGGTTGGCGAACGATAGGCCTTGCGCGGTACGCGCATAATCCGGAGGATCGGCAAGTCACTCTTCCATCAAGTGAAAGGATGGGGCGGCGCCATGGACCGTCTGGACGAGCTGCAGGTCTTCCTGGCGATCGTGGACGAGGGATCGCTGGCCGGGGCGGCGCGCAAGCTGCAGCGCTCCGCCCCCGCGGTGACGCGCACGCTGGCGCGGCTGGAGGAGCAGATCGGCGTCCGGCTGGTGGAGCGGACGACGCGCCGGCTGGCTCCCACCGATGCGGGGCGCCGCCTCGCCGATCATGCCCGCCGTCTTCTCGGCGACTTCGAGGAAGCGATGCGCGACGTCGCCGGCGACATGGCGATGCCGCGCGGAACGCTGCGGGTCACCGCGCCGCTGATGTTCGGCCGCATGCATGTGCTGCCCTGCGTCACCGGATTTCTCGACGAGCATCCGGCGGTGGAGGTCGACCTGCTGCTGTCCGACCGCAATCTCGACCTGATCGACGAGGGGCTGGACGTGGCGGTGCGGATCGGAACGCTGGCCGAATCCGGCCTGATCGCCCGGCGGATCGGGCAGGTGCGCCGGGTGCTGGTGGCCAGCCCTGCCTATCTCGAGCGTCGCGGCACGCCGCGGGACCCGGCGGAGCTCGCCGGCCACGACATCATCCATTTCGCCAGCCGTCCGCAGCCGCGCGAGTGGCGGTTCCGCACGCCGGAGGGGGAGCGGACGGTCCGCATCTCGCCCCGCCTGACGGTCAGCCAGGGGGACGCGGCGCTGTGGGCGGCGCGGGAGGGGCGGGGGATCACCGCGGCGCTGTCCTATCAGGTGGCGGAGGATGTGGCGTCCGGCCGGCTGGTCCGCCTGCTGCGCTCCTTCGATCCGGCGGTCCGCCCGGTCCATCTGGTCTTTCCCAGCGCCCGGCTGATGCCGCCCCGCGTGCGCGCCTTCCTCGATTACGCCACCCGCCGCCTGTCCGTCCTGCCGGTCCTGAACGAGGAGGTGTGACGAAGGAAAACGGCCGCATTCCGGAGCTTCGCCCGTGCCGGACAAGCACTGAGGGCGCCGGCCCAAGCAGTTCCGAGGTGTGAATCCGGAAGGAGGGCCGGTACTTTGTGGTCGGACATAGGAGAGGTTGTCGCATCACCAATGTCCTACCCACATTTGTCTAGCCGGTTTCCGGGTTGTTCGTCTGGTCGGGCCGGAACGGCCGGCCTACAATTCACGCCTGAAGGAACCTGGCAAACTGTTGGGCTGAGGGGCGCATTTGATGCCACAGGTGCTTGCGGTCGCGGCCGTCCAGGAGATGGGCGTCCAGGCTATGGACGACCAGGACAAGCGTCGGGCGGGAGGCGGAGCGGCCCGACCCGACGATCCGAACTGCGCAGGCAAGGGCGCTGCGGGCGAGGCCGACCTGTTGCGCAGCATCCTGGAGCAGTCGCCGGCCCCGACCGCGGTGCTCGATCCCGACGGCCGCACCTGCCTCTTCGCCAACGCAGCCCTGCGCGCCATCGGCGGGCTGGCCGGGCCGGACTTTCCCGAACGGTTTCCGGCGGTGCCGGCCGGGCTCCTCGCGGCGGCACGCCGGATCGGCCAGGGCCAGGGCGACCGCACCACGGATGCCGAAGGCCGCCGCTGGGATGTGCAGGTGACGCCGATTCTCGGGGTGGCCGGCACGGTGCGCGCCCTGCTGGTGACGCTCAGGGACCTGCCGCCCACCCAGGCCGAGCACGACGCCCAGCTCCGCGAGGTCAGCCATCGCGTCAAGAACACGCTGCAGCTCGTCTCCAGCCTGCTGACCCTGCAGGCGCTCAGCACCAGGGAGCCGGAGATCCGCCGTGCCTTCCAGAGCGCCGGCGGACGCATCGGCATGGTGACCCAGGCGCACCAGCGCACCCACAAGGCGCTGCGCCGCAGCCATGTGGACTTCGCCGAACATCTGCGCGAGCTGTGCGCCGAGCTGGAGAGCGGCATGCTCGGCGGCCAGGAGCCGCGCCGCATCCGCGTCGAGGCGGAGCCGGTCGACCTGCCGGTGGACTCGGTCATTCCGCTGACCCTGATCGTGTACGAACTGATCAGCAACGCGCTGCGCCACGCCTATGTCGAGGGCGATCCGGGCGAGGTGGAGGTCACCCTGCGGCATCGGCCCGACGGGCTGCGGCTGACCGTCGTCGACCGGGGGCGCGGCCTGCCGCCCGGGCTGGACGTGGCGCGGGCCACCACGCTGGGCCTCAAGGTGGTGCGTGCGTTCGCCGGCCAGCTCAAGGGCCGGGTGAGGGCGGAGCCGGCGGAGCCCGGCACCCGCATGATCCTGGACATTCCCGCCTGAGGGCGCTTGCGTCGCGCCCGTCTCCTGCGTCATGGATGCGCCCCTGACGGCCGCGGGCTGCGGCCGCTTTCCTGTTGCGGGCTGGAGGGCATTGCATGGCACGGGTGCGCGCGGACGTGGCGCTGGTGGAGCGCGGACTGGCCGAGAGCCGCGCCAAGGCGCAGGCGCTGATCCTAGCCGGTCTGGTCTATTCCGACACCCGGCGCATCGACAAGGCGGGCGACCTGCTGGCCGCGGAGGCGCCGCTGTCGGTCAAGGGGCAGGACCATCCCTGGGTGTCGCGCGGCGGGCTGAAGCTGGTCAAGGGGCTGGACGTCTTCGGCATCGACCCCGCCGGCCTGACCGCCGTCGATGTCGGCGCCTCGACCGGCGGCTTCACCGACGTGCTGCTGACCCGCGGGGCGGCGAAGGTCTATGCCGTGGATGTCGGCCACGGGCAGCTTGCCTGGAAGCTGCGCAACGATCCGCGCGTCGTCGTGATGGAGAAGACCAACGCGCGCCACCTGACCCGGGCCGGGATCCCCGATCCGGTCGACCTCGTCGTGTGCGACGCCAGCTTCATCGGGCTGGAGGTCGTGCTGCCGGCCGCGCTCGACCTGACGGCCCCCGGCGGCCGGCTGGTCGCGCTGATCAAGCCGCAGTTCGAGGTCGGCAAGGGCAGGGTCGGCAAGGGCGGAGTCGTCCGCGACCCGGCGCTGCACCAGGAGGTGTGCGACCGGATCCGGGCGTGGCTGGACGGGCTTCCCGGCTGGCGGGTGCTGGACATCACCGAAAGCCCGATCACCGGGCCGGAGGGAAACAGGGAGTTCCTGATCGGCGCGGTGAAGGACCGCTGAGGGTGACGGCTTCCGCCGCCGATCGTCTCAATGCGGATGGGCGGTGACCGCGGCATCCTCCGGCTGCGGCATGAAGACGGCGCGGGTGATCGCCTGCTCGATCTGGTCGCGCGTGAAGGGTTTGGGGATGACCGGACCCAGATGGTCCAGCCCCCGTTTCGACAGCTCGTCCGGGAAGGCGGTGACGAAGATCACCGGCAGGAATCGCTGGCGCCGCAGTTCGCGCGCCACCTCGATGCCGTTGTCGCCCTCGGCCAGCCGGATGTCCATCAGCGCCAGCGTCGGCACATACTCGGCGGCCAGCGTCAACGCCTCGTCCATCGTGGCGGCGTTGCCGCAGACCTTGTGGCCCATGCCGCGCACCGTCTCCGCCAGGTCGAAGGCGATGATGGCGTCGTCCTCGACGATCAGGATGGTGGCGGTCAGGCGGGCACGGACGCGCTCCCGCGCCTTCGCCAGCCGCTCCACCGCCGCCTCGGTCGGCAGGCCCAGCACCATTGCCGCGTCGGCAACCGTCAGATCCTCGAGGCTGACCAGCAGGTAGAGCCGCCGGTCCGTCTCGTCCAGGGCGTTCAGCGCCGCTTCGACCGGGTGGTGTGTCGTGGGGAGGGCGGGAGTGCCCGCCTCGTCCTGCAGTTCGTTCAGATGGCGATAGAGCGCTCCACGCGTCGCCTCGGTTCCGGCCGCCGAAGCGTCGGACTCCAGGAACCATTCGAGCGTCCGCGTCACCAGGGCATCGCCCTTGCCCGGCGTCCCCGTCAAAGCGCGGGCATAGCGACGCAGATAGGGCAAATGCTCCATCAGGTGGCGGCTGTCCTGCTCCATAATTCTCCCCGTGCCGTGTTCCGGCGTGCCGTTCCCCGGCAACGCCGCGTCCCGTCGCTGCTGAAAGATTGCTGTTCGGCGCGCCTTTCAGGAGACGTTCATATGGCGCAGTCCACGGCACATCGGGAGTGATTCCGAAAGGATTATTCGAGATACCGTAATAGGATTACCCAGCGGGGATAAAATTATCCCATAAAGGGGAGTAGATATTTCGAGGTTGTTTTGCCGGCATCAGGTTTTTCCCGAGGCGCGTAAGCATCTTAACCGATCGGAAAGACTTAGCGGTGTACTCTGACAATGCCCTCAGGCGAAAGCCGCGAGAGGGCAAGGCGAGTGTTCCCGATCCTCCAACGCGCCGGCATTCCCCCAAGGCCGGCGCGTTTTTCTTTGTCTACAAATATCGGGTGGTCGCGGGAACCAAGCGCGGTGAAGGGTGTTGACGATGCAATGGTGTGATTCCTCCCTGAACCGCCAGTCCCTTGAAGGCCGCCGGCCGCGTCCGACTTCCGGATCGCGACGGCGGCATCTTTTTTTCTTCGAATACGGGTGCGCAGCGGCGCTTGCATGTGCTTTAAGAGGGCGTTAAGGACATCGCACAAGGGGCCGGCACGGACGGTTGGTATGCCGTGCTGCCTCGCCTCAGCATCGAGCAGGGACCCCGGGGCCGGATCCGCGCATGGCAGAGCAAGACATCGACCTGTCCGTGACCGACGGCATCCCGCCGGAGGAGCTGGCGGACTTCGAGGAATGGCGGGCCCGGGTGCGGGGCACCAACATCTCCGACAAGACGTTGCTCGCTACGGATTATCTCAATCACTTCAACGAGATCGTGATGCTGATCGAGATGATCCCCGACATGCCGGACATGCTGGAGGAATGCCGCATCTGGCAGCCCAAGAGCTATGCCGAGCATTTCCGCGACAGCGGCTTCTCCGACAAGGACCTCGCCATCGAGGCGTACGAGCATGTGCCGGCCAAGTTCCGCCGGCCCTTCGAGGACACCATCGTCCAGGCGCATCAGGTCATCGCCCGCACGCTGGACCGCATCGGCGCCGACATCGACGGCGGCGACCCGGACAAGCTGCGCCTCGACTGCCAGTCCTCCGTCGCGATGATCCACCGCATCATCCAGGTCGCCAACGGGATCATCCACGGCACGGCGCACGTGATGGAGCAGGGCGAGATCGACCTCTATTTGAGCAGCGAATAAGGGGGGCAAGCGGCGGCTCGGCCGGTTATCCCCTCCGCAAATGGCGATTGCTGGCCCTGCCACCATTCGCTCCTTGCATGGCTCAGCCATGCAGCCCCGCACTATAGTCGAGTGCAAACAAACAAGGCGGCGCCGGCGAGCGAACCGCCAGGGAGGACGGAACCAGCCATGGACCGCGCACCGCCTCGTCGCGCGCGCTCCGGGGCCGTTCTCCGCCGAGCATCAATGCTGGCAGTCGGGCCGGGCAGTCGGGGAGGAAAGGTGGCGCATGGCTTTTTCCGGGCATATCGACAGTTTCACCCGTGACCGGCTGCCGCCGCCGTCCCAGCGCCCGACCTTTCTGTTCGACCGGCCGGAACTGGCCTATCCCGATCGCCTGAACGCGGTCTCCTCCCTGATCGACGGCTGGCGGGAGCGCGGCTGGGACGAGCGCCCCTGCCTGATCGGCGCCGACGAGACCTGGAGCTATGGCCGGCTGCGCGACACGGTCGACCGCATCGCCCGCGTGCTGACCGAGGATTACGGCGTCGTTCCCGGCAACCGGGTGCTTCTGCGCGGCCCGAACACGCCGATGCTGGCCGCTTGCTGGCTGGCGGTGATCAAGGCCGGGGCGGTGCTGGTGCCGACCATGCCGCTGCTGCGCGCCGGCGAACTGGCCGACGTGATGCGCCGCGCCGCCGCCACCATGGCGCTGTGCGACGTCCGCTATCTGGCCGACCTGGAAGAGGCGGCGGAACCGTCGATGCGCATCGCCTCCTTCCACGGCGGCGAGCTGGAGCGGCGGATCGCCGGCAAGCCGGCCGGCTTCACCCCGGCGGATACGGCGGCCGACGACGTCGCCGTGGTCGCCTTCACCTCCGGCACCACGGGTACGCCGAAGGCGGCCGCGCACCAGCACCGGCACCTGCTGGCCATCGCCGACCTCTCGCCGCGCTCGATCCTGCGCACCACGGCGGACGACGTGTTCTGCGGCTCGCCGACGATGGCCTTCGCCTACGGGCTGGGCGGCATGCTGCTGTTTCCGCTGCGCATCGGAGCCTCGGTGGTGCTGGTGGAGCGGGGAACCTCGGAGCGTCTGCTGGACGCCGTCATCCGGCACAAGGCGACGGTGATGTTCACCGTGCCGACCGTCTATCGCGGCATGCTGTCGGTGATCGAGAGCGACGCCCGCGTGGCGCCCGCCCTGTCGTCCCTGCGGCTCTGCGTGTCGGCGGGCGAGCCGCTGCCGCTGTCGACCTTCGAGGCATGGCGCGACGCGACGGGGATCGAGATCCTGGACAGCCTCGGCACGACGGAGATGCTGAACGCGGTGATCCACGCCGTGCCGGGGCAGGTGCGGCCGGGCGCCACGGGCAAGCCGGTTCCGGGCTATGAGGCCATGGTGGTGGACGACCAGTTCCGCCCGGTGCCGACGGGCCAGGTCGGGCGGCTTGCGGTGCGCGGGCCGACCGGCTGCCTCTATCTCGACGATCCGCGGCAGGAGACCTATGTCCAGAACGGCTGGAACCTGACCGGCGACGCCTTCCACATCGATGAGGAGGGGTACTTCTGGTACCACGCCCGCACGGACGACCTGATCGTCTCCGCCGGCTACAAGATCTCCGGCCTGGAGGTCGAGAACGTCCTCCTCAACCACGAGCTGGTCGAGGAATGCGCGGTGGTGGCCGCTCCCGACCCGGTGCGCGGGACGATCCCCAAGGCCTTCGTCGTGATCCGCGACGGGGTTGAGCCGGATGAACGGCTGGCGGAGGCGCTGCAGTCCTTCGTCAAGGACCACATCGCCCCCTACAAGTACCCGCGGTCGGTGGAGTTCCTGCACGCCCTGCCGCGCACCGAGACGGGAAAGGTGCAGCGGTTCAAGCTGCGCCGCCGCGCCTGGGAGCATGGCGACGGCGAACCGGGCGAGGACGACTGAGCGGCGCCGCCGGCTCCGCTCAGCCGGGA
Organism: Azospirillum thermophilum; assembly: GCF_003130795.1. Taxonomy (NCBI): domain Bacteria; kingdom Pseudomonadati; phylum Pseudomonadota; class Alphaproteobacteria; order Rhodospirillales; family Azospirillaceae; genus Azospirillum; species Azospirillum thermophilum. Next base: position 939,910 of record NZ_CP029352.1, on the reverse strand, counting down.
AGGTCGCGAAAACGGCCCAGCCGCAATCCCCGCTCCGCCAGCAGGGCGGCGAACTCCGGCCCCCTCAGATAATCGTACTCGACGCGGCGCTGCTCGACGAGGCTGTCGGCCTGCCGCAGCGCCTCGTCGGGGATGCCGGGATGCACCATGACCAGCGTCCGGCCGCGCGGCTCGTCGAGGAAGCGGGCCATCAGCGCGCCGAAGGGGATGCGGCCCGAGAAGTCGTAGACCCCGGCGAAGCGGTCGTTCGCCGGGATGCTACGCCGCCGCACCATCCGGGCCAGTCCGCCTCCGAGGCCGCCGATCAGCAGGGTCTTCGGAACCGAGATTCCCCGGCGCAGCACGGCGCCGGCCGGCTCGCCGCACGCCCTGACATAGGCGCCGGGCAGCCCGGCCAGCGCCTCGACCACCGCGTCGCGCACGGTGGGAAGCTGGTGGACATGCTGGTGCCCGTCGATGTAGGCGGGCGGGCCACCCCAGGCGGCGGTGAAGGCGTCGATCTGGCGGGCCAGCTCACCGCGGATCTCCCGCCCGTCGAGGCCGCCGGTGTAGGCGAGCCTCATCAGCCGGCCGAGCGGCGGCAGCTTCCCGTCCGGCGCCAGCCCCGGCAGGGCGCCGAGCGGCCGCTGGTCGGTCAGGGTGAAATGCAGTCCGACGTCCGCCTTGCCGGCCAGCGCCTTCAGCGCTTCCGCCCCGGACGGCCAGTGGGGGCAGAGCGACATCACCGAGGTGGCCGTCAGCCGCCCGGCGGCGATCAGGTCGCAGATCGCCCGGTTCACCCCCGGCGACAGCCCATAGTCATCGGCGCAGAGCAGGACGGTGTCGGCAGGCTGGGGCATGGCGGGGTCCGCGGCAGGGGAACGGCAGAAGCGCCCCACAGATGGACCGGATCGCCATGCCGATCAATGGGGGCGTCGATGCCCCGGTGCAGGGGTCACGCCTCGGCGGGGCAGGGGGCCGTTGCCGGCTTCTGCGGCCAGGTCGCCATGGCCACGCCCGGCAGGATCAGCAGGGCGCCCAGCAGATGGAAGGCCTGCAACTGCTCGCCCAGCAGGACCGTCGCGGCCAGGGCGGTCCAGAGCGGCGAGACGTACAGCGCCGTGCCCGCCCGCGCCGGCCCCATCATGGCGATCGTCTTCTGGTAGGCGACGAAGGCGAGGACGGAGGCGAAGAGCGCGACGCCCAGGATCGACAGCAGGGTCGTCGCGGTCGCCGGAACCGGGCGGACCGCCAGCGTTTCCCAGACGTAGAAGGGAGCGAGGACGAGGACCCCGGCCAAGGCGTTCGCCGCGAAGGCCGTCACCACCGGCAGGGGCGTCCGGGACCCGCGCAGCAGGATGGTGTAGACCGCCCAGGAGGTGGCGCCCGCGAGGATCAGCAGGTCGCCGACGTTGAAACGCAGGGCGAGAAGGGCCTCCAGCTCCCCGCGGGTGAGGATGGCGGCCACCCCGACGATGGCGAGTCCGATTCCGGCAAGCTGCCGGGCGCCCACCTGCTCCCTCAGCCACAGCGCGGCGATGATCAGGATCATCACCGGCGACATGGCGTAGATCAGGCTGGCGTTGGTGGCGCTCGTCCGTTCCAGCCCCATATAGACGACGGCGCCGGATATTCCCTGGCCCAGAACGCCGAGCAGCAGGAACCGCCTCCACTGGCCGAGGATCGCGTGGCGGTGGGTCTTGAGGCCGGCGAGCGCGAAGGGCAGGACGATCAGGAAGGCGAGAAGCCAGCGCCAGAAGGCCATTCCGACCGGGGGCACCGTATGGGCGACCGCGCGGCCGATCAGCGGATTGGCGGCCATCAGCGCGGTGCCGGCGGCGTAGAGGGCATAGGCGGTCAGGGATCCCGAGCGGGAGCCTTGGGACATCGGTCGCGTTCCCGGCGTGGCGTTCTGGAGACTCCGTGCTGCACTGCGGCAGCGCGTCGCGTCGGACCTTAGCATGGGCTGCCGGGGTACCCGCATGGCGGGTGCGCATGGCTGCCGACCACATCCGTCCCAAGGGCATTGTGAAAATAAAAGATCGTGTCCGGCCGCCTGCGCGCATGTTCTTTATTCAGCGTTTTCTGTTGCGCTGCAAACCGTCGCAAGTCCGCCGAAGGGTGCGATCGGTACTGGACGGCACGGTCCGATGCGTGTTGACATCTTGCCGTATGATGAGCCAAATGGGACCAGAAACCCAAATTCGATTTGGCAAATTTTGTGTCGCTGCAACCGGAACTGGGAGGCTAGAAGAATGAAGCGCATCATGCTGGGTGCCGGGCTCAGCGTGGCTGCGGCGCTGGCGCTTGCCGCGCCGGCACAGGCCGCCAAGACCCTCGTGTACTGCTCCGAAGGCAGTCCCGAGAATTTCAATCCGATGGTGAACACGACGGGGACGAGCTTCGACGTCTCCCTGCCGGTCTACAACAACCTCGTCGAGTTCGAACGCGGCGGCACCAAGGTCATTCCCGGCCTGGCGGAGTCCTGGACGATCTCCGAGGATGGCCTGGTCTACACCTTCAAGCTGCGCGCGGGCGCCAAGTGGCACAGCGTCGGCGACTTCAAGCCGTCGCGCGACGCCAACGCCGACGACGTGCTGTTCTCGTTCCAGCGCCAGTGGAAGGCGGACCATCCGTTCCACAAGATCTCTGGCGGCGCCTATGACTACTTCAACGACATGGGCATGCCGGCCCTGTTGAAGTCGATTGAGAAGGTGGACGACCTGACCGTCCGCTTCACCCTGAACAAGGTGGAAGCGCCGTTCCTCGCCAACCTCGCCATGCCCTTCGCGCCGATCCAGTCGGCCGAGTACGCCGCGTTCCTGCAGAAGAAGGGGACGCCGGACAAGCTGGATCAGGTTCCGGTCGGCACCGGCCCGTTCCAGTTCGTCGCGTACCAGAAGGATGCGGTCATCCGCTACAAGGCCTTCGAGCAGTACTGGGGCGGCAAGGCGCCGCTCGACAACCTGGTCTTCGCGATCACGCCGGATCCGGCGGTGCGCGTCGCCAAGCTGAAGGCCGGCGAGTGCCACGTGGTTCCCTATCCGAACCCTGCCGACATCGAGGCCCTGAAGAAGGACAGCTCGATCGCCGTGCAGGAGCAGGAAGGCCTGAACATCGGCTACCTCGCCTTCAACACCCAGAAGAAGCCGTTCGACGACGCCCGCGTGCGCCGCGCGGTCAGCATGGCGGTGGACAAGAAGGCGGTGGTCGACGCCGTCTACCAGAGCTCCGGCGTGCCGGCGAAGAACCCGATTCCGCCGACCATGTGGAGCTACAACGACTCGATCCAGGACTACCCGTTCGACGTCGAGAAGGCCAAGAAGCTGCTGGCCGACGCCGGCTACCCGAACGGCTTCGAGACGGATCTGTGGGCGATGCCGGTGCAGCGTCCCTACAACCCGAACGCCAAGCGCATGGCCGAGATGATGCAGGCCGACCTCGCCAAGATCGGCGTGAAGGCCAAGATCGTCCAGTACGAGTGGGGCGAGTACCGCAAGCGCCTGCAGCAGGGCGACCATCAGATGGCCACCTTCGGCTGGACCGGCGACAACGGCGATCCGGACAACTTCCTGCACACGCTGCTGGGATGCGAGTCGGCCCGTCCGGGCGGCAACAACGTGTCGAAGTGGTGCAACAAGGAGTATGACGACCTCGTCGTCCAGGCCAAGCGCACCAACGACATCGCCGCCCGCACCAAGCTGTACGAGCAGGCCCAGGTGATCTTCAAGGAAGAGGCGCCCTGGATGACCATCGCGCATTCGGTGGTGCACATGGTGCTGAACAAGAACGTCGTCGACTACAAGATGGATCCGTTCGGCATCCATCGCTTCAATGGCGTCGATCTGAAGCAGTAACCGGTTACGGTCAGACCCCTTCCCCGGCCGATCGGGGAAGGGGACGGCCCGCGAGGGCCGTCGAGGGAAAACGTGCGGGGCCTTCCTCTCGTCCGCCGTCGAGCCTCGTGCCGCCCCCCTCATCGGGGGAGAGGGGATGCTGTTTTCCGTGACGAAGTGCCGGCAGGGTGGCCCAGCGCCGTCTTGCCTGTTTTGCGTTGGGCCGCTTCGTTCTGGTGTGAGTGAGATTCATGCTGCGCTTCATCCTGACACGGGTAAGCTTGGTGATTCCGACCTTCCTCGGCATCACCCTGCTGACCTTCTTCCTGATCCGGCTCGTGCCGGGCGACCCCATCGAGGTGCGCGTGGGCGAGCGCGGCATTTCGCCGGAGCGGCTTGCCCTGCTGCGTCACGAGATGGGTCTCGACCAGCCGCTGTGGCAGCAGTTCCTCGACTATATCGGGCAGGTGCTGTCCGGCGACCTCGGCATGTCGCTGGTGACGCGCAACTCGGTGCTGAGCGAGTTCCTGTCGCTGTTTCCGGCGACGCTGGAACTGGCGCTGGCCGCCATGCTGTTCGCCGTGGTGGTCGGGCTTCCCGCCGGCATCCTGGCCGCGGTGCGGCGGGGGTCGGTGCTGGACCACGGCGTGATGGGCATCAGCCTGACCGGCTATTCGATGCCGATCTTCTGGTGGGGCCTGCTGCTGATCCTGTTCTTCTCGGTCGGGCTGGGATGGACCCCGGTATCCGGGCGCCTCGACCTGCTCTATTACATCGAGCCGGTGACCGGCTTCATGCTGATCGATACGCTGATGGCCGGCGAATACGACGCCTTCTGGTCGGCCATTCATCACCTGATCCTGCCGATGGTCGTTCTGGGCACCGTCCCCCTGGCGGTGGTGGCGCGCATGACGCGCTCGGCCATGCTGGAGGTACTGGGCGAGGACTACATCCGCACGGCACGGGCCAAGGGCCTGTCGAGCAGCCGGGTCATCGGCATGCATGCGCTGCGCAACGCCCTGATCCCGGTGGTGACGGTCATCGGCCTGCAGGTCGGCACGCTGCTCGGCGGCGCCATCCTGACGGAGACGATCTTTTCCTGGCCCGGAGTCGGCAAGTGGCTGATCGAATCGATCAACCGCCGCGACTATCCGGCCCTGCAGGGCGGCGTCCTGCTGATCGCCTCGTCGGTGATCGCGGTCAACCTGCTGGTGGATCTGCTGTACGGGGTGCTCAATCCCCGCATCCGGCATGCGCGGTGAGGTGAAGCATGACGAGTGAAGTCCAGGCGACCGATGTCGCCGCCTCGGTCCCGACCGCGCAGCCGCCGCATCCGCTGACCGAGTTCTGGTACCATTTCAAGCAGAACAAGGGCGCCCTGATCGGTCTGGTGGTGATCGTGCTGATCGCGCTGGTCGCCATCTTCGCCGACGTGATCACGCCGCACGATCCCAACATCCAGTACCGCGACGCCATCCTGACGCCGCCGGTGTGGGACGGCGGGAGCTGGCGCTTCATCCTGGGCACCGACGACATCGGGCGCGACATGCTGTCCCGCCTGATCCACGGCACCCGGCTGTCGATGCTGATCGGCCTGATCGTCGTCACCCTGTCGCTGGCCGTCGGCCTCGCGCTGGGCATGACCGCCGGCTTCTTCGGCGGCACGGTCGATGTGCTGATCATGCGCCTGATGGACATCCTGCTGGCGCTGCCCAGCCTTCTGCTGGCCGTGGTGGTCGCCGCCATCCTCGGGCCGGGGCTGCTCAACGCCATGCTGGCCGTGTCGGTGGTGGTGATCCCGCACTATGCCCGCCTGACCCGCGCCGCCGTGCTGGCGGAGGTGACCAAGGACTATGTCGTCGCCTCGCGCGTGGCCGGCGCCGGTCCGCTGCGGCTGATGCTGATCGTGGTGCTGCCGAACTGCGTGGCTCCGCTGATCGTGCAGGCGACGCTGGGCTTCTCCACCGCCATCCTGGACGCCGCGGCGCTGGGCTTCCTCGGTCTCGGCGCGCAGCCGCCGACTCCGGAATGGGGCACCATGCTGTCCTCCTCCCTCCAGTTCCTGCAGCGCGCCCCCTGGGTCGTGACCTGGCCCGGCGTGGCCATCCTGGTCACCGTGCTGGCCTTCAACCTGCTGGGCGACGGCCTGCGCGACGCCCTGGACCCCAAGCTGAAACGCTGATCCCATGCCCCTTCTCGACATCAAGAACCTGTCGGTCGAGTTCACGACGCGCGCCGGCACCTTCCGCGCCGTCGACGGCATCGACCTGACCGTGGACGAGGGCGAGGTCGTCGGCATCGTCGGCGAATCCGGCTCCGGCAAGTCGGTCACCTCGCTCGCCGTCATGGGGCTGCTCGGCTCCAACGGCAAGGTGGTGGCCGACCGCATGAGCTTCGCGGGCACCGACCTGCGCAGCCTGTCCCCGTCGCAACGGCGCAAGATCACCGGCAAGGACGTCGCGATGGTCTTCCAGGAGCCGATGACCAGCCTGAACCCCTGCTTCACCGTGGGTTTCCAGATCATGGAGACGCTGCGCGTGCATGAGGGCTGTCCGGCAAGGCCCTGCGCAACCGCGCCATCGACCTGCTGGACCAGGTGGGCATCCCGGCGCCGGAAAGCCGCCTGTCGGCCTTCCCGCACCAGCTCTCCGGCGGCATGAACCAGCGCGTGATGATCGCGGTGGCCATCGCCTGCAACCCGCGCCTGCTGATCGCCGACGAGCCGACCACCGCGCTGGACGTCACCATCCAGAAGCAGATCCTGGACCTGCTGGTCCGTCTGCAGAAGGAACGCGGCATGGCGCTGGTGCTGATCACCCACGACATGGGCGTCGTGGCGGAGACGGCGCAGCGCGTGGTGGTGATGTATGCCGGCCAGGTGGCGGAGGCCCGTCCGGTGGCCGACCTGTTCAGCCGTCCGCGCCACCCCTACACCGGCGCGCTTCTCGACGCGCTGCCCGAGCGTGCGCTGGGCCGCCGCCGTCTGCCGACGATTCCCGGCATGGTGCCGGGCATCGCCGACCGGCCGGCCGGCTGCCTGTTCAACCCGCGCTGTCGCTTCGCCACCGACCGTTGCCGGATCGAGCGTCCGGCCCTGTTCGAGGTCGACGGCGGCCGGGCCCGCTGCTTCTATCCCCTGCCCGACGGGGAACCCGTGGACCAGCTCGCCGGGGGGGCCGTCTGATGACCGACACCACTCTCGACACCCCCGTCGCCGCCGCCGGCGGTCCCGTGGTGCTGGAGGCGCGGAACCTGCGCAAGCACTACGCCATCAAGCGCGGCATGTTCAAACCGACCGCGACGGTCAAGGCGCTGGACGGCGTGTCCTTCCAGCTCGAGGCCGGGCGGACGCTGGCGGTGGTCGGCGAATCCGGCTGCGGCAAGTCCACGCTCGCCCGCTCCGTCACGATGATCGAGCCGCCGACCTCCGGCGCGCTGTTCTATGACGGCCGGGACGTCGTCGGGCGCAGCGCGGCGGAGATGAAGGAACTGCGCCGTACGGTGCAGATGGTCTTCCAGAATCCCTACGGCTCGCTGAACCCCCGCAAGACGGTGGGCACGATCCTGGGCGAACCGCTGGAGATCAACACCGACCTGAGCAAGGCGGAGCGGCGGGAGAAGGCGGTCGCCATGATGGCGAAGGTCGGGCTGCGGCCCGATCAGGTGGACCGCTACCCGCACATGTTCTCCGGTGGCCAGCGCCAGCGCATCGCCATCGCGCGGGCGCTGATGCTCAATCCCCGGGTGGTGGTCGCGGACGAGCCGGTGTCGGCGCTCGACGTGTCGATCCAGGCGCAGGTGCTGAACCTGATGATGGATCTGCAGGAAGAGCTGAACCTCGCCTACCTGTTCATCTCCCACGACCTCAGCGTCGTCCGCCACATCGCCGACAGCATCATGGTGATGTATCTCGGCCGGCCGGTGGAGCATGGGCCGAAGGAGGTGATCTTCACCCGGCCGCGTCACCCCTACACCCGCATCCTGCTGGCCGCCACCCCACGGGTGAACCCGGCGCTGCGGACGGAGCGGGTGATCCCGAAGGGCGAGCTTCCCTCGCCCCTCAACCCGCCGCCGGGCTGCCCCTTCCACAAGCGCTGCCCCTACGCCACCGAGCGCTGTTCGGCCGAGGTGCCGGCCCTGCGCCCGGTGGATGAACGGCTGGTCGCCTGCCACTACGCCGAGCAGATGGAGGTCTGAGGCGGGCGGGAGCGGGCGCTATTGCCCGCGCCCGGTCTTCTCCTGCAGCGCATCGATGCGCTTGGAAGCCTCGGCCTTGGTGAGGGAGTCGTCGAAGGTCTCGCCGGCTTCCTCGCTCAGCGTCTTCAGGTAGGAGGCCTGGGCCCCGGTCATCGGCTCGTCGCCGGTGGTCCAGTCATCCGGATCCTTGTCCCGGTTGGAAAAGCCCTCCCCGGTCTTCGGGCTGTCGTGCCCCTGGCCGGAGTGGGGCCGGTCATCGCGGTGGCCGTCCCGTTTTTCGTTCATCTTCCGTTCCCTTTCTGGCGACGTCCCTGGACAACCGCCGCGGGGATGGAAGGTTCCGGGCCGGCAGGGCTGTTGTGCCGACCCGCGCAGTTCTTTACGGTGCGCCCCACCGTCATTCCTGAAGACCCGTCATTCGTGAGAGAGGTGCCGCCATGCCGTCGTTCGACATCGTGTCCAAGACGGACATCCACGAGATCGACAACGCCATCGCCGGCGTCCGCCGCGAGATCGAGACCCGCTTCGACTTCAAGGGCTCGAAGTGCACCGTCGAGCGGACCGAGAACGATATCGTCCTGCTGGCCGACGACGCGCCCAAGCTGGCGCAGATGCAGGAACTGCTGCGCGTCTACGTCACCCGCCGCAAGCTGGATGCCGCGGCCCTGGATTTCTCCGCCAAGCCGGAGCGGGCGAGCGGCGACGCGCTGCGCCACACCGTGACCGTGAAGCAGGGCATCGCCCAGGATCTCGCAAAGACCATCGTCAAGGGGATCAAGGACAGCAAGATGAAGGTGCAGGTCTCCATCCAGGGGGACGAACTGCGCGTCACGGGCAAGAAGCGCGACGACCTGCAGGAGGCGATCGCGCTGGTCCGCAAGATGGATATCGAGCAGCCGCTGCAGTACGTGAACTTCCGCGACTGATCCGGCCTCCTGCGGCCGGCGAGACAGCCCGTGAAGGCGGTGGCCTACGCGGGCTTTTCTTTTTTGTGGCGGAGGCAGGAGACGCGTGGACTCGACGTGTTACGGAGAAAGCGGCAGCGGAAGCTTGGCGGGTGGGAGCGGATATCCGGAATTTTTCCGCTTTACCTCCAAGAGGCTATGGCCGGTGCGGCGGAACCGTCAGTACCCTCAACAATGGACGGTCGGCCGGCACTGATACCGACAGGGGCGAAGAACCCCTGCGGCGGCCGGACGAGAGGCAATCGGGAGGGGCATCATGAAGACGGTCAGGACGGCCGCGATTTCCATCGCGGCCCTGTGCATCGCGCTGCCTGCCCTGGGGCAGGACTATCCGCAGCCGCCGGGCAATCTGGAGAAGCTGCAGAACTTCCGGACCACCGGCGAGATCGCCGATATTCCCACGGTCCCGCAGGCGGGATCGAAGGCGGATGCCATCAAGAAGAACCTGTCGCGCATCAAGCTGCCGCGCGGGTTCAAGATCTCGCTCTACGCCATCGTGCCCGACGCACGGCACATGGCGGTCGGGCCGCAGGGCGTGGCGCTGTTCGTCGGAACGCGCAAGACCAAGGTCTATGCGGTCACCGACCGCGACAAGGACCGGGTGGCGGACGAGGTCAAGGTCTTCGCCCCGACCTTGGCCTTCTCGGTCCCCAACGGCGTCTGCTTCTCGAAGGACGGGTTCCTGTTCATCGCGGAGCAGAACCGGGTCCTGACCTTCCCGGCCGCCGAGTTCTTCTATGAGGGGGCGGACGTCGCGGCCTTCCAGGTGGTGAAGGGCGGCGAACTGATCCCCAAGGAGGAGGAGAGCTACAACCACACCTCCCGGGTCTGCCGGGTGGGGCCGGACGACAAGCTCTACATCACGCTCGGCCAGCCCTTCAACGTCTTCGCCCCGGAGAAGATGGACCTCTACAGGAACGCGGGGATCGGCGGCATCATCCGCATCGATCGCGACGGCAAGAACCGCGAGGTCTATGCCTGGGGCGTGCGCAATTCCGTGGGGATGGACTTCAATGCGAAGGACAAGTCCCTGTGGTTCACCGACAACCAGGTGGACGGGATGGGGGACGACATTCCGCCGGGGGAACTCAATCGTGCGGAAAAGCCCGGCCTGACCTTCGGTTTTCCCTATTATGGCGGCGGCAAGATCCGCACCGCCGAGTACAAGGAGCAGCAGGCGCCGGCCGACGTGGTGTTCCCGCAGGTGGAGATGGACGCCCATGCCGCCGACCTCGGCATGACCTTCTACAACGCCAGCCAGTTTCCGGCGAAATACCGCGGCGGCATCTTCTCCGCCCAGCACGGGTCATGGAACCGCACCAAGCCGGTCGGCGCGCGGATCATGTTCACTTCCCTGAAGCCGGATGGAACGGCCGACAAGACGGAGGTCTTCGCCGAAGGCTGGCTGACCCAGAACGGCGAGTATCTCGGGCGCCCGGTCGATGTGGCCGTGCTGACCGACGGGTCGCTTCTGGTGTCCGACGATTTCGCCGGCGCCATCTACCGCATCGCCTACGAGCAGTGACGATCCGCCGGGGCGGGGAGGGGCCTGAATGCGCGTGATGTGGAGTGCGGTGCTGCTGCTCGCCCTGGCAGGGCACCCAACGGGTGTCCTGGCCGGGGATGCCAAGGCCGGGCGGCAGAAGGCCCTGCAGTGCCAGACCTGCCATGGCCTGGACGGAGTCGCCAAGATTCCCGAGGCGCCGAACCTGGCCGGCCAGCAGGAGGGCTATCTGCGCAAGGCGCTGAGGGACTACAAGACCGGCGCGCGGAAGAACGAGATGATGTCGGTCGTCGCCCCGGCACTGAGCGACGCCGACATCGACGACCTCGCCGCCTATTTCAGCGGGATACCGGTCGAGGTGAAGGCGCCATAGGGGCGCCTCAGCTTATATCCATCAATTCGGCAATCAGCCCGTCGCGCAGGGTGAGGAAGGAGGCGCCCTGCAGCCCGACCTGCTGTCCGGCCTTCCAGCCGTTGGGCAGGTCGGCGGCGACCGTGGCGCTGTAGCGAATCCGCAGCGCCACCCGCGGACCGGCGGCGATACAACCTTCCACCACCTGTTCCCGTTCGGAAAAGAGGCCGGCGCTCTGCCTGGCGAGCCGGGCAAAGGCCTCCTTGCCCGCGGTCGCCGCCGTGACGGTGCCGTCCGACAGATTCTCGAACCGGACATCGTCGGTCAGGCAGGCGAGCATGGCCTCCACGTCCTGGGCGTTGTAGGCCGCGAGGTAGCGCTGCACGATCTCCGGCACCGGATCCATGACCTGTTCCCCTGTGGTTACGAGCATTTGGAATAGCCGCAGTTCAGACAACTGTCGCAGCCCTCCTGCCGGATCAGGGTCGGCTGGCCGCATTTCGGACATTGCTGCCCGGGAGCGGTGGGGGAGCCGGTCGGTTTGCCCGCCGTCAGGCTGTCCTCGTCCGGCAGGATGCCGATCGCCTTCATGTGCCGCTCGATCACCCCGCCGATGGCGGCGAGCAGGGAAGGGACGTAGCGCCCGTCCATCCAGGCACCGCCGCGCGGGTCGAAGACCGCCTTCAACTCCTCCACCACGAACCCGACGTCGCCGCCGCGCCGGAACACGGCGGAGATCATGCGGGTCAGCGCCACCGTCCAGGCGTAATGCTCCATGTTCTTGGAGTTGATGAACACCTCGAAGGGGCGGCGGCGGCCGTCCTCCACGATGTCGTTGATCGTGATGTACATGGCATGGTCGCTGTCGGGCCAGCGCACCTTGTAGGTCTCGCCGGGCAGCGCCTCCGGCCGGTCGGGCGGCCGGGAGGGATGGTCGGCCGCCGGCTGGGCGGGCGCCGCGGCGGCCTTCTCCGGTTCCTCCTTCTTCACGGCGAGCACGGCACCGGTTACCGGGTTCGGCCGGTAGGTCGTGCAGCCCTTGCAGCCCAACGCATAGGCCTGCCGGTAGACGTCCTTGAAGGCGTCGAAGGGCAGATCCTCCGGGCAGTTGATGGTCTTGGAGATGGAACTGTCGACATAGCGCTGGGCCGCCGCCTGCATCACCACATGCTCCGACGGGGTGAGGCCCTGGGCATCGACGAAATAGTCGGGCAGGGCGGTATCCGGGCCGAACCGGGCGCGGAACAGGCGATAGGCGTGGTCGCTGACCTCCTCCGTCGTCCGGCTGCCGTCGCTCTGCAGCACGGTGCGCTCGTAGGTGTAGGAGAAGACCGGCTCGATGCCGGAGGAGACGTTGTCGGCGAACAGCGAGATTGTGCCGGTCGGCGCGATGGAGGTCAGAAGGGCATTGCGGATGCCATGTTCCGCGATCAGGGCGCGGACATCCTCCGGCAGGGAGCGCACCATCGGGGTGGTCATATAGGCCTCGCGGTCGAACAGCGGGAAGGCCCCCTTCTCCGCCGCCAGCAGGGCCGAGGTGCGGTAGGCCTCGTCCCGGATCAGCCGCAGCCAGTCCTCCGTCGCCGCCACCGCCCGATCGCTGCCGTAGCGGATGCGCGTCAGGATCAGCGCGTCGGCCAGCCCGGTGACCCCAGCCCGATCCGCCGCTTGGCCTGCGCCTCCTGCGCCTGGGCGTCCAGCGGGAAGCGCGAGACGTCCACCACATTGTCCATCATCCGCACGGCCGTGGCGACGAGGCCGCGCAGCCGGTCGACGTCCAGCCGCGCCGTCTCCTCGAACGGGTCGAGCACCAGGGCCGCCAGATTGATGGAGCCCAGCAGGCAGGCGCCATAAGGGGGCAGGGGCTGCTCGCCGCAGTTGTGAACCAGCAGCCCGTTGGCGTCGAAGGCATTCACGCCGGGGATCTGGACATCGTAGACATCCTCCACGCCGTCCCCCGCCACTGTCGCCACTTCGGCCAGGAAGCGCTCGCGGTTCGGCGTGCGACGGTAGGCGCTGAGCGTGTTCTGCAGGAGGGCCTGCTTGCCGGTGTCGCGGAAGCCGATCTGCTCGGCAAAGCGCAGGACGTTGTCGTTTGCAATGATCAACTCGTGGCCGGCTGCGCAGTCATAGGATTTGCGCCCGCCCTTGCCGTCCGGCAGAAGCCGTGGACCGGCTGGCCGGCGGTCGGCGTAGATCCGGCCGACGATCCCCAGCCGCAACAGCATGCGCTGCACGGCCCGCAGCCGATCCAGGTCGCTTTGCGCCAGACGGATACTGACGCCCTTGCTCTGATCGCCCAGAACGGTCCCATCGGCATCGAACAGGCCGCGCAGGAAGCCGCGGTGGAAGGCGGCGGAGGTGCATTCGAGAGCCGGGGCTATGCACTTGCCGCCCGGCGTCATCCCGAGATCTCCGGCCAGCCGCTTGACGGCGCCGAGCGCCAGCCTGTGTTCGCCGCGGCCGGGAACGGTGATCCAGCCGGCAAAGTCGGATCGATGCGGCAGAGTGCGGGCAGCGGCCAATGCCGCCTCCATCACGCCGGCGACTCCGGGGCGCGGTATCCCGCCATCGGCAGCCATCTCGCCCGGCCAGACGGACAGGACGGCCTTGTCCTCCTTCAGAGTGCCGTCGCCGACCAGAAGCCCGATCAGGTACCCCTCTTCCTCGCCGTATGGGCCGGGCCAATCGGGAGCTCCGTCTTGGTCACCGCCCCCATGGTCGTTGAGGACAAGAAGGTCGCCCGGCTTCAAAGCGCCAACCTCGGTCCAGCCCGTTTCAATCCGATAGCGGGTCCTGCTGGTGACGGTGCTGACGAGGTGCTCTGCGGTGGCACGCAGCGTGAAACCGTCACGGGTGGTGACGCGCAGCACCGGCTTGGTGCCCGTATGGAAAAATCCTGCCGGGGCCGAGGCGTGCGGCCGGCCGTTCACGATGGCGGTGAAGGGGCGCCCGACCAGTTCGACCACCCGCCGCGGCCCGTCGGCAGTCTGTACCCAACTGTCTGCGGTCACGCAGGGATTGGTCGCCGAGATCGACTCCGCGTAACGGAGGTTGTTCGTCTCGTTGATCCGGTCGATGAAGATGACACCGGGCTCCGCATAGGCGTAGGTCGCCTGCATGATGCGGTCCCACAGGTCGCGGGCGCGGAGTTCGCGGAAGGTCCGGCCCTCGAAGACCAGCGGCCAGGAGGAGTCGGCCTCCACCGCCTGCATGAAGGCGTCGGTGACCAGGACCGACAGGTTGAACATGCGCAGCCGGCCCGGCTCGCGCTTGGCGTCGATGAAGGCCTCGATGTCCGGGTGGTCGCAGCGCAGGGTCGCCATCATGGCACCGCGGCGCGCCCCGGCCGACATGATCGTGCGGCACATGCTGTCCCACACGTCCATGAAGGAGAGCGGGCCGGAAGCGTCCGCCCCCACGCCGTGCACCGGCGCCCCCTTGGGCCGGATGGTGGAGAAGTCGTAGCCGATGCCGCCGCCCTGCTGCATCGTCAGCGCCGCCTCGCGCAGGTGGGCGAAGATCGAGCCGAGGTCGTCGCCGATCGTCCCCATGACGAAGCAGTTGAACAGGGTGACCGTGCGGCCGGTGCCGGCCCCGGCCAGGATGCGGCCGGCGGGCAGGAAGCCGAAGCCGGACAGCACCTCGCGGAAAGCGGGGATCCAGCGGTCGGGATCGGCCTCCGGGGCGGCCAGCGCCGTGGCGACGCGGTTCCAGGTCTCCTCCACCGTATGGTCGATGGGGTCGCCGGCGGCGGTCTTGAACCGGTACTTCATGTCCCAGATACGCTGGGAAATGGCGGCGATGCCCGTCATGTGCCCTCCCATGGCGCGTCCCGGCGGGCGGGCGCGGTTTCCTCCATGGTTAGGCGGCGGCGGGGCCGCGGTCAACCCGCCGCAGTTCCGTTTCCGTTCCGTGAAAGGGCCGGTGCGTCAGGAGGCCTGCGACGCGACGGGACCCGCCTGCCGTTCCGGGGTGCCGCCGCTGGGGGCGGGGCGGCTGGTCGGCGGGCCGCCGGCGGCCATCACCAGCCGGTCGCTGGCCGATTCCAGGGCCGTCTCCAGCTCGCGCATCACCTCGGCGCGGGGACGGCCGGGCGGGATGGCGGGCAGGAACTCCACGATCACCGTGCCGGGCCGCTTCAGGAAGCTGCGGCGCGGCCAGTAGAGTCCGGCGTTGAGCGCCATCGGCACGATGGGGATGTCCAGGCTCTCGTACAGCACCCCCACACCGACGCGGTAGGGGCGGTAATCGCCGGGAGCGACGCGGGTGCCCTGTGGGAAGATCACGATGGGCCGCCCCTCGTCCCGCACCGGGCGGGAGTTGCGGATCAGCGAGCGGATGGCCGCCCCGCCGGCCCCGCGGTCCACCGGGATCATCCGCGCCTTGGAGGCGTACCAGCCCCAGATGGGGATCCACATCAGCTCCCGCTTCAGGATGATCGCCGGATCCCTGACCAGCAGGTGGAGCTTCATCGTCTCCCAAGCCGACTGGTGCTTGGCAGCCAGGATGAAGGAGCCTTCCGGCAGATTCTCCCGCCCGCGCACCTCGTACCGGATGCCGACGATGGTCCGCTCCAGCCAGCCGACCGTGCGCAGATACCACATCACCACGGCGACCATCTGCGGCCGGGGAAGCAGCAGCATCCACAGCAGGGCGAAGCACATCAGCGCGGTCCACAGATGGAACGCGATGTTGAAGGCAAGGGAGCGCAGCCAGATCATGCGGCGGACCTTATCACAGGACGGAACCGATTGCAGGGCGAGCGCCGTCCTGCAGAAGCGAGCCGCAGGCGGGAGCCTCGGCAAAATCCGCCGCACTTAACAAGCGCACACCCGTCTTCACAAGCCGTTTCGCACGCCGGCAGGGCTCCGAAGTCGGGTTAACGCTGGTTTACGAACGGCACGGTTTCTGATTCGGTGGGGCCGAACCGGATCGGGGGTGCCGTGCCATGAGTTCCATCGCAGCCGAATTTGGTCAGAAATCGCGTCTGAAGGCGCTGCTGGATCATTTTTCGCTGATCGACGATCCGCGCGATCCGTGGCGGGTGGCCTATCCCTTGCCGGAGATTCTGCTTCTGGCGGTCTGTGGGACGATCGCCGATTGTGAGGATTATGAGGCGATCGCAGCGTGGGGCGAAGCCCGGCTCGATTTTCTGCGGCGGTTTCAGCCCTACCATCACGGGGTGCCGAGCGGACGCTGGCTGACCGTGTTCATGAACCGGATCAACCCGTGCCTGTTCCAGGACTGCTTCACAGCCTGGGTGCGCGAGGCTTGGCCCGACCGCCCCGAGCTTGTCGCCATCGACGGCAAGACCTCGCGGCGCAGCCATGACCGCAGCCGCGCTCAAGCCCCTCTCCACTTGGTGTCGGCCTTCGCCACCACCAGCCGTCTGGTGCTCGGGCAGGAAGCCGTCGAAGACAAGGCTGGCGAACTCGCGGCCATTCCCGTTCTTCTGGAGCGCCTAGCGGCCGACGGCGGCCTCACGGGAGCGATCGTGACCATCGACGCCATCGCCTGCAACGCCACCATCGCCCAAGCCATCCGCGACGCCGGGGCCGACTACCTGCTGGCGGTCAAGGCCAACCAGCCGACCCTGCGCGATGAGATCGAAACTTACTTCGCCGAGGCCCCGGACGTGGCCCTCGAGCACGCCACCGACATCGACAAGGGCCATGGCCGGATCGAGCAGCGCACGGTCACGGTCGCCCGCGAGGTCGATTGGCTGACCGGCGAGCGCCGCTTCCCCGGCGAGGTGCGTCTGCCCGCCGTCGCCTCGATCATTCGGGTTGGCAGCAAAGCCGAGTTGAAGGACCGCTGCCGCTTCGACACCCGCTACTACGTTTCTTCCGCCACGCTGAGCGCCCAGGCAGCGGCTGAGGCCATTCGGGGCATTGGGGCATCGAGAACCGGCTGCATTGGGTTCTCGACGTCGTCTTCACCGACGACCAGTCCCGCTTGCGCAAGGGACATGGCGCTCAGAACATGGCCGTCGTCCGCCATTTCGCCATCAATCTCGTCCGCAAGGCCGAGGAACCCGCCCGGCCGCGCTCGGGACTGCGGCGCGCCACCAAAAAACCGGCCAAACCCAAAGCGACAAGCATCAAGCTCCGACGAAAGCTGGCGGGATGGGACACCGATTACCTCGACGCCATCCTTGCCGCCAAAATCCGTTAACCTGGATTCGGAGCCCTGGCACGCCGGGGCGGTCGGCGGCGGGCGCATGCGAAGTCACAGCCCGCCCCGTTTACGAGTCGGTCCGGATGTGCAATGGTCCTTCCTCAAAAAAAGCCAGCCCAAGCCGAAGCTGGATCATCGCGCCGGACGAACCGGACAAACAGGAGCAGGGGAAGGCGGCATCGTGCGTCGGGTCAGATCGCTGTTGGCATGCGTCGCTTTGTCCGCCCTTGCCACGGGGTGTGCCAGCGGCCCCTCGTCGCGCACCGCCTCCCAGGCGGAGATCGACGCCCATGTGACCGAGGCGTCGCGCCGCTTCGACATGCCGGAGGTCTGGATCCGCGAGGTGATGCGCCAGGAAAGCGGCGGCCGGACGATGCTGAACGGCAAGCCGATCGTCAGCAAGGCCGGCGCCATGGGGCTGATGCAGGTGATGCCCGCGACCTATGAGGAGATGCGGCGCAAGCACAATCTGGGCTCCGACCCCTTCGATCCGCACGACAACATCATCGCCGGCACCGCCTATCTGCGCGAGATGTACAACCTGTTCGGCGCACCCGGCTTCCTCGGCGCCTACAACTGCGGTCCCGGCTGCTACGGCGATTATCTGGCGGGCAAGCGGCGCCTGCCGGACGAGACGGTGCGCTACATCGCTGCGGTCGGGCCGCGGCTGAACCGCGCGCCGGCCCCGGCACCGGAGAACTCCGACATCGTCCTGGTGAGCGCCCCGGCCGAATCCTCCTACTCCGCGCCGGTCGCCACGCCGGCGGTCAGCGAGCGGCCGCGCGTCGTAGCGCAGGAACTGCCGCCCGTCTCCGAGTCGCCGGGGCGGTCCTACAGCCCGGCACCGGTTCCCGCCCCGACGCCGATCCCGGCTCCCGCCCCGCGCCCGGCGCCGGTTCCCGCCACCTCCTACGGCAGCGGCGGCTATGCCGGCGGCCCGTCGGTCTGGATGGTGCAACTCGGCGCCTTCCGGTCGCCGGACGATGGCGCCCGGGTCATCGACCGCGCCCGCCGCACCCTGCCGGGCGTCCTGGGCAGAACCCAGCAGGTCGTCCAGGCGGTGGATACCAAGACCGGGCTGCTCTACCGCGCCCGCCTCGCCGGCCTGTCGCAGGAAGCGGCGAACAACACCTGCGCCAGCCTGGTCGGCCAGGGCATGGCCTGCTTCGTGGTGGCGCCCGGCGCCTGACACGGCGCCGGCTCCCGCCGCCGGCCTTCGCCAGCTCACCCGTCCACTTTCGATTGAATTGCCACATTCTTGACACGCCCGAGCTCCGGGGCATATCAGAACAAAACAGGAACTTCCGCGAGGAAGCGGCCGGGGCAACGGAAACGGGGGAACAGGATGGGGCAAGCCGCTGCCGTGCAAGCGCTTCGGGACCGGATCCGGGCCCTGGAAGGCCCGGTTCCGGACGATGGCCATGCCCCGTTGACGCTGGGCGTTCCGGCCCTGGACGGGCACCTGCCGGACGGCGGACTGCGCTGCCCCGGCGTGCATGAACTGCTGGGCGAGGAGGCCGACGCCGCCCGCATCGGCTTCGCCGCCGTCCTGCTCGGCCGCCGCGCCGACGGCCCCGTCTTCTGGTCGAGGGGGCATCCGCCCGGCGGCGGGCCGGCCCTGAACGGGCTTGGGCTGTGCCGCTTCGGCCTCGATCCGCGGCGCCTTCTCCTCAACCAGACCGGCCAGCCGGCCGAAAGCCTCTGGATCCTGGAGGAGGCCGCCCGCTGCAGCGCCTTCGCCGCCGTGGTCGGAGAGGGCGTGACGCCGACGCCGATGCAGGCCCGCCGCCTGCAACTCGCCGCCGAGGCGGGGGGCACCTGCCTTCTGCTCCTCCCGCCGCCGCAATCCCGTCCGCCGCCCTCCCTGGCCGTCACCCGCTGGCGGGTGGCCTCGTTGCCCGGCGGGCGGGCCGGCGGACGGGGAGGAGGTTGGATCGGACCGCCGCGCTGGCGCGTCACGCTGCTGCGGTGCCGCGGCGGCCTTCCCGGGGATTGGGTGCTGGAGTGGGACGATGAGGCGCTTCGTCTCGATCTGGTTGACGACATGGCCGACCGACCGCTGGCTGAAGCGGTCTTCGGATAGGCGGGCCGGGGAACGGCCGCTGGCGCTGGCCGCTCCGGGGCAGGGCGGGGTGCGGCTGACCGCGGTGAGCGCCGAGGCCGCGGCCGAAGGGCTGGTGCCCGGCCTGACGGTCGCGGAGGCGCGGGCGCTGGTGCCGTCCCTGCTGGTCGGCGATGCCGATCCGCTGGGCGACGCCGCCGACCTGCGGCGCCTCGCCCTGTGGTGCCGCCGCTGGACCCCGCGCGTCGCCGCGGACGGGGAGGACGGGCTGCTGCTCGACATCACCGGCTGCGACCATCTGTTCGGCGGGGAGGGAGGGCTCGTGACCGAGATCGCCGCCCGGCTGGGACGGGCCGGCATCGGGCACCGGCTGGGGCTTGCCGGCACGCCGGCCGCCTCCTGGGGCTGGGCCCGCTACCGTCCGGCGCGCAGCAGTCCGGTCCTCCGCCCAGAGGAGGCCATGACGGTGCTCGGCCGGCTGCCGACCGATGCGCTGCGCCTGCCGCCGGGCATGGCGGTCTCGCTGGGACGGGTCGGCCTGCGGCTGATCGAGGATCTGATGCGGCTGCCGCGTGCGCCGCTGGCCGCCCGTTTCGGCCGGGAGCTTCTCGACCGGCTCGACCGGCTGACCGGTGCCGCCGCCGACCCGTTGGCCCCGGTGGAGGCGCCGGAGAGCTGGAGCGCCCGGCTCGCCCTGGCCGAACCGATCAGCCGGCGCGAGGATTTCGAGGAGGCGGCATCGCGGCTGCTGGCGGATCTGGCGGAAAGCCTGCGCGCCGCCGGCCGTGGCGCGCGGTCGCTGCGCCTGTCGCTGTTCCGCGTGGATGGCGGCCTGCAGGTGCTGGAGATCGGCGCCGGGCGGCCATCGCGCGATCCGCGCCATCTGCTGCGCCTGTTCCGCGAGCGCTTCGACCGGATCGAGCCCGGCTTCGGCGTCGAGGTCCTGACCCTGGAGGCGACCGAGACCAATCTCCTGCCTCCGGAACAGACGGAGGCCGGTGGTGACGGGGCGGATACCGCCCTTTGCGAGCTGGTGGACCGGTTGCGCACGCGGGCCGGCGGCAGGGCCGCCCTGCGGCTGTCGGTCTGCGACACCCACGTGCCGGAGCGCAGCGTCGCCCTGCGACCGTACGAGGAGGACGGCACGCTTCCAGACGACGGGGGGGAGGGGGAACGGCCCGTCCTGCTGCTCTCCCCGCCTGAGCCGATTCAGGGTGATGGAACCGGGGAGGCGGTGCCGGAGGCCTTCTACTGGCGGGGCCGCCGCTACCATGTCGGGCTGGTCGAGGGGCCGGAGCGCATCCGGTCGGAATGGTGGCGGGACCGCGACGCGGTGCGCGACTATTACCGGGTGCAGGAGATCGGCGGCCGGCGGTTCTGGATCTTCCGGCGGCGGGGCTCGGCGCTCGACGGCTGGTTCCTGCACGGGCTGTTCGCATGACCGGCGGCTATGTCGAGCTGCAGGTGACGACCAACCTGTCCTTCCTCCATGGCGCCTCCCACCCCGACGAGATGGCGCTGACGGCGGCCGCGCTCGGCCACCGCGCCATCGGCATCGCCGACCGCAACACGCTGGGCGGCGTGGTGCGGATGCATGTCGGGGCGAAGAGGCACGGCATCCGCGCCCTGGTCGGCTGCCGGGTGGAGATGACGGACGCCCCGCCCGCCCTGGTCTACCCGACCGACCGGGCGGCTTATGGCCGGCTCAGCCGGCTGATCAGCCTGGGGCGGCGGCGCGGCGACAAGGGGGACTGCCTGCTGCGCTACGCCGACCTGCTGGAGTTCGGGGAGGGGCAGCTCGTCATCGCGCTTCCGCCGGCCGGCCGGCTGACCGCCCTGCGGCTGGAGGAGTTCGGGCGGCATCTGCGGCAGGTGGCGGCGGACTTCCCCGGGCGGACCTATCTCGCCGTGCAGCAACTCCACCTTGCCGACGACCGGCGGCGGCTCGACCGGCTGGGCGCCCTGGCGGACCGGCTGGCGGTGCCGCTGGTGGCGACGAACGACGTGCATTATCACGCCGCCCACCGCGCGCCGCTGCAGGACGTGCTGACCTGCATCCGCGAGAAGACCACCCTGGCCAGGGCCGGGCGCCGGCTGTTCCCCAATGCCGAGCGGCACCTGAAGCCGGCCGGGGCGATGGCCGCCCTGTTCGCCGCCCGCCCCGACGCGGTCGTCCGCACGCTGGAGATCGCCGACCGCTGCCGCTTCTCGCTGGAGGAACTGCGCTACGAGTACCCGGCCGAACCGGTGCCCGAGGGCTCCACCCCGCAGGAGGAGCTGATCCGCCGCACCTGGGAGGGCGCCGCGGCGCGCTGGCCGGAGGGCGTTCCGGAGCCGGTGCGGGCGACGCTGGAGCGCGAGCTGACGCTGATCGGGCAGTTGGGCTACGCCCCCTACTTCCTGTCCGTCCACGACATCGTGCGCTTCGCCCGTGATCGCGACATCCTGTGCCAGGGCCGCGGATCGGCCGCCAACTCCGCCGTCTGCTACGCCCTGTCGATCACCGCGGTGGATCCGGCGCGCAACGACCTGCTGTTCGAGCGCTTCATCTCCGCCGCCCGCAACGAACCGCCGGACATCGACGTGGATTTCGAGCATGAGCGGCGGGAGGAGGTGATCCAGTACATCTACGGCAAATACGGCCGCGACCGCGCCGGGCTGACGGCCATCACCGTCTCCTACCGCTCCAAGATGGCGGTGCGCGAGGTCGGCAAGGTGATGGGACTGTCGGCCGACACCATCGAGGCGCTGTCGAAGACTGTCTGGTCCTGGGGCCGGGAGGAACCTGACGACTCCCGCATCCGTCAGGCCGGCATCGACCCCGAGGAGCCGACCATCGCCACCGCGATCCGGCTCGCCCGCGAGTTGATCGGCTTTCCCCGTCACCGCAGCCAGCATCCCGGCGGCTTCGTCATCACCCGCGGACGGCTGGACGAGGTGGTGCCGATCGAGAAGGCCGCGATGGAGGGCCGCACCGTCGTCGAGTGGGACAAGGACGACCTGGACCATCTGGGAATCCTGAAGATCGACGTCCTGGCGCTCGGCATGCTGACCTGCCTGCGCAAGGGTTTCGACATGCTGTCCGCCATCGAGGGCCGCCCCTTCGGCCTGACCGACGTGCCGGCGGAGGACCCGGAGACCTATGCGATGATCCGCAAGGCCGACACGATCGGCGTCTTCCAGATCGAATCGCGCGCCCAGATGGCGATGCTGCCGCGCCTGGGACCGGAGACCTTCTACGATCTGGTGATCGAGGTCGCCATCGTCCGCCCCGGCCCCATCCAGGGTGACATGGTCCACCCCTACATCCGCCGCCGCAAGGGTCTGGAGGAGCCGGACCTGCCGACCCCGGCGCTGAAGGAGGTCCTGGAGAAGACCCTGGGCGTTCCGCTGTTCCAGGAGCAGGCGATGCGCATCGCCATCGTCTGCGCCGGCTTCTCGGGCGAGGAGGCCGACCAGCTTCGCCGCGCCATGGCGACCTTCCGCCGGATGGGGATCATCAAGGAGTATCACGACCGCTTCGTCGGCGGCATGGTGCGCAACGGCTACGATCCCGCCTTCGCCGAGCGCTGCTTCCGCCAGATCGAAGGGTTCGGCAATTACGGCTTTCCCGAAAGTCACGCCTACAGCTTCGCCCTGCTGGCCTATGCGTCGGCCTGGCTGAAGTGCCGGCATCCTGCGATCTTCTGCGCGGCCCTGCTGAACTCCCAGCCCATGGGCTTCTATGCCCCGGCCCAGATCGTCCGCGACGCGCGGGAGCATGGGGTCGAGGTGCGGGCGGTGGACGTCAACCATTCCGAATGGGACTGCGTGCTGGAGGCCGGGCGTGGCGGTCCGGCGGTCCGGCTGGGCTTCCGGCTGGTGAAGGGGTTCCGCGAGGCGGACGCGATCGCCCTGGTGAAGGCGCGGGCCGACGGCTACCGCACGGTCCAGGAGGTCTGGCGGAGGGCGGCGCTGGGACCGGCGGCGCTGGAGCGGCTGGCCCAGGCGGACGGCTGGCAATCCATCGGGCTCGGCCGGCGGGAGGCGCTGTGGCAGGTCCGCGCGCTGGGGGCGGAGCCTTTGCCCCTCTTCGCCGTGGCCGATGCGAGGCTGCTGCCCGGCGACAACCGCGGGCCGGTGGAGCACGCCGACGAGCCGGCGGTGATTCTGCCCGCCATGCCGCTCGGCGAATCGGTGGTGGAGGATTATCGTGCCGTCTCGCTCAGCCTGCGGACGCATCCGCTCTCGCTCCTGCGGCCGCGGCTGCGGGGCCTCGGCTACAGCCCGGCGCGCGGTCTCGAGGCGGCGGCGGACGGGCGGAAGCTGGCGGTCGCCGGCCTGACCCTGGTGCGCCAGCGGCCGGGGACCGCCAGCGGCGTGGTCTTCGTGACGCTGGAGGACGAGACGCGGGTCGCCAACATCGTCGTCTGGTCGGCGATCTTCGACCGTTTCCGCCGCGTCGTGCTGGGCGCCACCATCATGGGGGTCGAGGGACGTGTGCAGAAGGAGGGGGAGGTCATCCACCTCGTCGCCGACCGTCTGGTCGACCTGTCGCCCCTGCTGGGCGAACTGGTGACCATCGACCGGCCGGTCTTCCCGGCTTCCCGCGATTTCCGGTAGCCCCGCAAGCCCCAGGGACTATGACCTGTCCGGCGGCGGCGCGGAGCGGTCGGTCTCGTCCAGCAGCCCGTCGATCAGGATTTGCAACGCCTCGGCCACCACCACCTTCTGGCTTGCCGGAACCTTGTCGAGCAGCGCCTCGAGCCGCTGCCGTGGATCGAGTTCCAGCAGGCGGCGGCCTTCGTCCGTCAGGTCGATCAGGTCGGCCCGGCGGTCCTGCGGGTTGGGCCGGCGCTCCAGCAGTCCCTTCTCCACCATGGAGCGGACGGTGCGGGCGACCGGGCTCATCGCCATGTTCTGGAAGCGCATCAGGCCGGCGACGGTCGGCGCCCGGTCCCGGCCCGTCTCCGAGAAATAGCGCAGGGCCGTCCATTGCGCCGGGTACAGGCCATGGGCATGCCCCGCCCCATGAATCAGGCGGGCGGCATGTTCGAACAGCCCGGCAAGCTTGCTCGTCCGCACCGCTGCGGGCATGGAACTCTCGTCATTCGCATAGAAAGTGTTTCGAGTTTCGCAGCTTTCTTGCGCCCTGGCAACGGGGAGTTGAGGGGAAATGCGAGATCTCGCACAGCAAGGAATAGTCTGGCGTCATACAACTGTATGACGCCAGATTTTCGCGGCCGAAAGCAGCAGAATGCCCGCCAACAGGGGAAGCAGCACCACGGCCGGGACAACCCCCAGCAACTGCCCGCCGACGAAGGCGCCAAGGATGGAGCCGGCCGCCATCACCAGGACGAATCCGCGGTTGCGGCCCAGGACGGCAAAGCTGCGGTCCTGGCTGTAGCGGGCGAATCCGACAACCATGGTCGGCAGGCTGATCGCCAGCGACAGGCTGCCCGCCAGCTTGACGTCCACCGTGTAGAGCAGGATCAGGGTGGGGATCAGCAGTTCTCCACCGGCAACGCCGAGCAGGGAGGCGACGATGCCGATTGCGAACCCGGCGCCGATCCCCGCCACCATCCTCAGCGGACTTATCTGTGACGGGATGCCGGCTGCCGCCCCGGCCAGCAGCATTTCCGACAGCAGGGCGAACGCGATCAGCACCAGAAGAACGGCGATGACCCGGTAAAGCGTGCCGCTGCGCAACCGCATCGCCCAGCCCGCCCCGACCCAGGCGCCGAGCAGGCTGCCGGCCAGCAGGTTCAGAACCACCGGCCAATGCTCGGCCACCGCCGCGACGGGAACCGATCCCATGCGGAAGGGAAGGGCGAAGGCGACGACGATCAGGCTCATCGCCTTGTTGAGGATCACCGCCTCCAGCGCCGCGAAGCGGAAGGCGCCGATCAGCAGCGGCAGGCGGAACTCCGCGCCGCCCAGCCCGATCAGCCCGCCGAGCGCCCCGATGACCGCCCCGCCGCCGAAGGCGGCCGCCCGACTCCGCTCTGCCTGCTTTTCCGGTACCGCACCGTCCATCTCAAGCGCCCTGTGGCTGGCTGCAACCTCCCGAAGGGTTAGCAGCAGACGGGCGGCAACCGCCAGCGGAACCGGCGGGTCAATCCGGCGCCACCTCCTGATGGACGAGCGCCACGCCCTTGATCTGGACGAAGACCGGCTGGCCGGGGGCGAGGGCAAGGGCGTCCCACGACTTGCGGGTGACGCGGGCGAGCACGCGGGCGCCGGTCCCGCCCGCACCGTCGCCAAGCGCCACCACCGCCATCACCTGGACATGGTCCTGCGGTTCGGCGGCCAGGATGCGGGCGGGCAGGGCGTTCAGGATGGTGCTGCCCTCCGGCGGGTGGCGGGCGAGGCTGACGTCGGAGGCGGCGATCCGCACCCGGCGGGCGGCACCCACGGGGCCGAGGTCGCCCGGCACCTGCAGCCGGCCGCCGGCCAAATCCAATGCCGTCAGGCCATAGGCCGGATCATGGCCGGCGACCGTGGCCGGCAGCGTGACCCCGGCTTCCGGCATGCGGGCGATGGGCAGGGCGGGGTCGGACTGGAGATCCTGCAGCGGCCCGGAGGCGACCAGCCGCCCTTCGCGCAGCAGGACCAGATGGTCGGCCAGCCGCTCCACCTCCGCGATGTCGTGGCTGACGTACAGGACGGGTACCGACAGCACGTCGTGCAGCCGTTCCAGATAGGGCAGGATGTCGTCCTTGCTGAAGCGGTCCAGCGCCGCCAGCGGCTCGTCCATCAGCAGCAGGCGGGGTTGGGAGAGGAGCGCGCGGCCGACCGCCACCCGCTGCCGTTCGCCGCCAGACAGGTTGCGCGGCGAGCGGTCGAGCAGCCGGGACAGGCCGAGAAGCTCCACCACCTCCGCCTCGCGGATGGTTTCCGGCAGGCCGCGGCCGACGGTGCGGCGGTGGCCGTACAGCAGGTTGGCGCGCACCGACAGGTGGGGGAACAGGTTCGCTTCCTGGAAGACATAGCCGATGGGCCGCTTGTGGGTCGGGCGGAAGCTGCCGGCATCCTGCCAGACCTCGCCATCGATGGCGAAGCGGCCGTCGAGCCTCTGGAGGCCGGCGACGCAGCGCAGCACCGTCGTCTTGCCGCAGCCCGAGGGGCCGAACAGGGCGGTGACTCCCCGAGCGGGCGCGCGGAAGGCGACGTCCAGCGTGAAGGTGCCGAGCCTGCCGCGGAAGGCGGCCTCGACCGCCGGCGCTTCGGTCGAGGAGGCGGCGGGCGCCGTCATGTGCGATCCCGTCCGATGCGCTTTTCCAGCATCATCATCGCCAGGATCACGGTGAAGGAGAACACCAGCATCCCGCCGGCCAGCAGATGCGCTTCGGTCCATTGCAGGGTCTCGACATAGTCGTAGATGGCGACCGACAGCACCTTGGTCTTGCCGGGGATGTTGCCGCCGATCATCAGCACGACGCCGAACTCCCCCATCGTGTGGGCGAAGCCGAGCACCGCGCCGGTCAGGAAGCCGCGCCGCGCCAGCGGCACCGCCACCGTGAAGAAGGCATCCAGCGGCGAGGCGCGGAGCGTGGCCGCCGCCTCCCACGGCCGGTCACCGGTCGCCTCGAAGGCGTTGCGGATGGGCTGGACGACGAAGGGCATGGAGTAGAGGACGGAGCCGATCACCAGCCCCTCGAAGGTGAAGGCGAGCGACCGCGCTCCCCACAGCGAGGCGAGCCAGCCGCCCGGCCCCTGCGGTCCCAGCAGCATCAGCAGGTAGAAGCCCAGCACCGTCGGCGGCAGGACCAGCGGCAGGGCGACCACCGTCGCCACCGCCTCCTTCCACCAGGCGCCGGAGCGGGCGAGCCACCAGGCGATGGGCGTCCCGATCAGCAGCAGGATCGCCGTGGTCAGGGAGGCCAGCTCCAGCGTCAGGAGGACGGGTTGCCAGATCGTCATGGCCGGTATCGAACCTTCGTCCTCAGTTGGCGACGGCGGCGCCGTAGCCGTACTTCGCGATCACCGCCGCGGCTTCCGGTCCCTTGAGGAAGGCGAGGAAGGCCCTGGCCGCCTCGTCCCCCGCCCCCTTCTTCAGCAGCACGGCGTCCTGGCGGATGGGATCGTGCAGCAGGTCCGGCACCGGCCAGTAGCTGCCCTGGTTCTTGGCGATCACCTGCGACAGGGCGACGAAGCCGACCTCGGCATTGCCGGTGTCGACGAACTGGAAGGTCTGGGCGATGGTGTTGCCCTGCACGATCTTCGGCTGGAGCGCGTCGTAGACCCCCATCTTCTTCATCGCCTGCACCGCGGCGGCGCCGTAGGGGGCAAGTGCCGGGTTGGCGATGGCGATCTTCTCGAAGCCGCCCTGGCGCAGCGTATCCTCCCCGCCGACCTCGCCGGCCTCCCTGCTCCACAGGACCAGCCGGCCGATGGCGTAGGTGAAGCGGCTGTCGGCGACGGCCAGCCCTGCCTCCACCGCCTTCCTCGGCGTCTCGTCATCGGCGGCGAGGAAGACGGTGAAGGGCGCCTCCTGCCTGATCTGGGCGTAGAACTGGCCGGTGGCGCCGAAGCTCAGCACCGCCTTGTGGCCGGTCTTCGCCTCGAAGGCCTTGGCGATCTCCTTGGCGGGCTCGGTGAAGTTGGCGGCGACGGCGACGTTGGTCTCACCCGCCAGCGCCGCGGGCGTGACGGACAGCAGCAGGACGGCGGAGAGCAGCAGGGTCTTCATCCCTTGGGAACTCCTCATCTGGATTCTGGCGGGTCGCGTCAGTCGACGGCCAGGATGACGTGGGTCGCGTCGATCAGGGCGCAGGCCGGCTGGCCGACCGCGAATCCCAGCTC
Source organism: Azospirillum thermophilum (assembly GCF_003130795.1). Lineage (NCBI taxonomy): Bacteria > Pseudomonadati > Pseudomonadota > Alphaproteobacteria > Rhodospirillales > Azospirillaceae > Azospirillum > Azospirillum thermophilum. The sequence continues at coordinate 912,051 of NZ_CP029352.1, read as the reverse complement.
GTCCGCGCTGTGGAGCGTGATGATGGCGGTCAGCGTCTTGCCGCCGCCGATGTCGAGCGTGATCTCGCTGTTGACGGCGCCGTCCTCGCGGCGGGCGATGACGCCTTCGATCCGGTTGCGGGCGGAGGTGCGCCTGGCCTCCCCCGCCGGAGCCAGGATGACGAAGGAGGTCTTGATCAGCGCCGTCGCCTCCCGCCCCGGGAACAGGCCGAGGTCGCGCACGCTGTCGCGCGTGATGACGGCGGTCAGCGTCGTGCTGTCCGACAGGGCGAGCACCACCTCCGCATTCACCGCCCCGTCGGTGATCGCCGTGACGGTTCCGCGCAGGGTATTGCGGGCACTGGTGCGCATGAGGAAGCTCCACATCAGGCCGGTGGCGGACAGGCCGGTCCCGGCGATCTCCGGCTCCAGCGCGCGCAGCGTGCGGGCCAGTTCCGCCTCGAGCCGGTGGAAGGTCTCGACCAGCTTCAATCCCTCCGGCGTCAGGGCGGCCCCGCCGCCGCGCCGTCCGCCGGTCTGGGCATCCACCACCGGCCGGCCGAACAGGTTGTTCAGGGAGTCGACGGCGTCCCAGGCCGCCTTGTAGCTGATGCCCATCGCCCGCGCGGCGGCGGAGATGCTGCCCTCCCGCGCCACCGCCTCCAGCAGGCGGATACGCTCGCCGCCGACCGGGGAGGCGTTGGGAGCGGAAAGCGACAACTGGGCGCGGACGGTCATGCCGGCAGCCTCCGGGACAAGCGTTATATAGTCAACCTACATATCGCAGTTGACGGAGAAGGAAAATCCTGTATTTTCTGTGTGGGAAAGGGGCTGGGAAGCGTGTCCGTGCAAATGGCCGGAGGCGGTTCCCGGCATTCTGCGAAGACTCGGAACATTTTTCGTTCCAAGTAATGCCGCCTCTTTTCCATGCATCTGCCCAAGCCAAAAGCAGGAGAGGAAACGGCCCAGGCCAATCAGGATCTATATTGGCGAGAAACCGGGCGGGGTGGTGGCGTTCCCTTCCGTCGCATTCCATTTCGGGAGAGCATCATGAAGCTCAGCGCGCGCAATCAGTTGAAAGGCACCGTGACGTCGGTGGAGACCGGGCCGGTCTCCGCGAAGGTGAAGATCGACATCGGCGGCGGCAACGTCATCACCTCCACCGTGACGTCCGAGACGGTGGAGGAGCTGGGGCTGAAGGCGGGCGACGCGGTGGTCGCCATCATCAAGGCGTCCGAGGTCATCATCGGCAAATAGGCGGCCGACCGGATCCCGCGGCCATGGCCGGCCTCAGCCGCCCTGGCCGCGGACCTCCGCCACGCCGCGACGTGCCAACTCGTCGGCGCGCTCGTTCTCCGGGTGCCCGGCATGGCCGCGGACCCAGTGGAACTCGATCTGGTGCTGCTGGCGGGCGGCGTCGAGCCGCTGCCAGAGATCGACGTTCTTCACCGGCTTCCTGTCGGCCGTTTTCCAGCCCTTGGCCTTCCAGCCATGGATCCACTGGGTGATGCCGTTCTTCACATACTCGCTGTCGGTGTAGAGCCGCACCGTCACCGGACGCTTCAATGCTTCCAGCGCCTGGATGGCGGCCATCAGCTCCATCCGATTGTTGGTGGTCTGCGGCTCGCCCCCGTAAAGCTCCTTCTCCACCGTACCGTAGCGCAGGATGGCGCCCCAGCCGCCGGGGCCGGGATTGCCGCTGCAGGCCCCGTCCGTGAAGATGTCCACCGTCATCGGCGACTGCTCCTCGCTCATCGCCGTCAGCTTCCCGCCGGCGAGGGAGTGTCCTCGTCCAGGAAATAGTCGCCGAGTCCCCTGACCGTCTGGTGGAAGCGCAGCTTGCGCAGATACTCCAGCGGGTCCTTGGGCCGCACGAAGGCGCCCGGCGGGTGGTTCAGCCAGTCGTAGAGCCGGGTCAGCAGGAACCGCACGGCGCTGCCGCGGCACAGCCAGGGCAGGGACACCAGCTCGGCGCGGGACAGCGGGCGGACCTTGCGGTAGCTGGCCAGCAGGAGGCGCGCCTTGGTCGCGTTGAACGACCCGTCGATCTCGAAACACCAGGCGTTGATGCAGATCGCCACGTCATAGACGAGGAAGTCGTTGCACGCGAAGTAGAAGTCGATCAGCCCCGACAGCTCCTCCCCGCGGAAGAAGACGTTGTCGGGGAAGAGGTCGGCGTGGATGACGCCGGACGGCAAACCGGCCGGCCAGTGCGCCTCCAGCGCCGCGAGCTCGGTCTCCAGCGTCTCGCGCAGCCCCGGCGCCACCTCGTCGGCACGGGCGGCGCATTTGCCGTAGAGCTCCTTCCAGCCGCCGAGCGACAGGGCGTTCGGCCGCCGCATCGTGAAGTCGGCCACCGCCAGATGCAGCCGGGCGAGCGCCGTGCCGAGCTGAGCGCAATGCTGCGGCAGGATGCGGCGCGGCCACATGCCGGCCAGGAAGGTGACGATCACCGCCGGCCGGCCGCACAGCTCGCGCAGGGCCTGCCCGTCGCGCCCGGCCACCGGCAGGGGGCAGGCGATCCCCTTGGCCGCCAGATGCTCCATCAGCCCGAGGAAGAAGGGCAAATCCTCCCGCCGCGTCCGCTTCTCGTAGAGCGTCAGGATGTAGGGGCCGCGATCGGTCACCAGGAGGAAGTTGGAATTCTCCACCCCCTCGGCGATGCCCTTGCACGACACGACGGCGCCCAGATCGTACTGGGCGACGAACGCGTTCAGATCCTCGTCGGAGACTTCGGTATAGACGGCCATGGTCCCTGCGCCTTACCGGGTTTCGCGCAGCCGGTCAACTTGACTTGTGACCGACACGGGCAGCCGATCAGCGGCCGGCAGCGGCGCCTTCCGTCGTCGGGTCGAGCAGGGGCTTGGGCAGTTTGAAGGTGATGTTCTCGGTGGCGGTGCGCAGCTCCTCCACCGTGACGTCGAAGCGGGCGCGGGCGGCATCGATCACCTCCTCCACCAGCACCTCGGGCGCCGAGGCGCCGGCGGTGATGCCCAGCCGCCGGACCCCCTCCAGCGCCGGCCAGTCGATGTCCGCCGCCCGCTGGACGAGCTGGGCCCGCGGGCAGCCGTGGGTCTTCGCCACCTCGACCAGCCGCTTGGAGTTGGAGGAGTTGGGGGCGCCCAGCACCAGCAGCGCGTCCACCTGCGGTGCGATGGCCTTCACCGCCTGCTGCCGGTTGGTGGTGGCATAGCAGATGTCCTCCTTCTTCGGCCCGACGATGGCCGGGAAACGGGCCTTCAGCGCCGCGACGATCTCCACCGTCTCGTCCACCGACAGGGTGGTCTGGGTGGCGTAGGCGAGATTCTCCGGATCGGCGACCTGCACCGTCGCGACGTCGGCCACCGTCTCCACCAGAACCACCGCCCTCTCGGGAAGCTGGCCCATGGTGCCGATCACCTCCGGATGGCCGGCATGGCCGATCAGCACGATCTGCCGCCCGTCGTCATGATGGCGCTCGGCCTCGCGATGGACCTTGCTGACCAGCGGGCAGGTGGCGTCGAGGTAGAAGAGGCCGCGCTGCTCCGCCGCCGCCGGCACCGACTTCGGCACGCCATGGGCGGAGAAGACCACGGGAACGCCGTCCGGCACCTCGGTCAGCTCGTCGACGAAGACGGCGCCCTTGGCCTCCAGGCTTTCGACCACGAAGCGGTTGTGGACGATCTCATGCCGGACATAGACGGGCGGGCCGAACCGCTCCAGCGCGACCTCGACGATCTGGATCGCGCGGTCGACACCGGCGCAGAACCCGCGCGGAGCGGCGAGGAGGAGGGTCAGGGGCGTCTTGCTCATGCCGGGTGCCGTGCCTTGTTCATGTCCCTGGCCGGGACGGGAAGCGATGCGCCGAACGGCCGCGCGGCCTTGTGCCGGCCCGGCCGCTTGACTACAGTTGCGGCGCATCAACCCGATCAACCGTTCAGGCCGAACCGATGGACCGCCGCCGCGACCGTAATATAGGAACCCCCGCCCGGAAAAGCCTGCTGGCGTTCGCCCTGCTCGGCAGCGCCGGCCTGGCGCTCGCCGGCTGCAGCAGCCTGGGGCTGGGGCCGAAGGACCCTGCGGAAGCGGTGTTCGCCTGCCCCAAGGTCAACATCGTCCGCGACCTGTCGGAAGTTGCGCAGTTCCGCCCCGGCGGCCGCGACATGACCGACCTGCAGACGCGGGCCGCCCTCACCGACTACACGGGCAACTGCGAGTACACCAGCAAGGGCGTGACCGTGAACGTCAGCGTCTATCTGGTCGCCGAGCGCGGCCCGGCGATGAAGGGCGACACCGCGAACTACAAGTATTTCGTCGCGATCGCCCAGCCGGACGAGACCATCGTCTCCAAGGCGGTCTTCGACACCTCCGTGACCTTCCCGGACGGGCAGGCCCGCGCCGGCTCCAAGGAGGAGCTGACGCCGCAGATCCCGCTGCCCAAGGACGTCAACGCCAGGGACTGGAAGGTCTATGTCGGCTTCCAGCTCTCCCCGGAGGAACTGGCCTTCAACCGCGCCCAGTTCGGGACGGCGAAGCGGCAGTAGGCCCGACTTCCCGGCTTCTGCGAGACGAGGCGTCCTCACCCGAGGGCGCCTTTTTCGCACCTGGATCCCGCCCCTCCTCTGGCGACTTAATGGCGCCATTGACAATTCCGGCGCTGCGCCACAGTGTGGGGCCACATGCTGACATGCCATGCGGGAGAGATTGCCGCCGGACCCCGGTCCGACGGTGGCGCCGAAGGAGCAACCGCCCCCGGAAACTCTCAGGCAAAAGGACCGCTTGGCCCAGGCGCCTCTGGAAAGCAGGCCCCGCCGCACGCGCCGAACGCGCGGGCGCGCCGGGCCTCACCGAAGGAGTAAGCCGCCGCGTTCCCGAAGGAGCGCCGGTGAATCTCTCAGGTCCAAGACAGAAGGGGGCAGACCTTGTACCCGCCCGGGTACCGGGAATGCATACCATGTCGGAGGACCCGCGTGACCGAGGCGACCGAACATCCCGCCGAATCGCTCAAGACGACTCCGCTCCATGCCCTGCACCTGGAGCTGAAGGCCCGCATGGTGCCCTTCGCCGGCTACGATATGCCGGTGCAGTACCCGATGGGCATCCTGAAGGAACATCTGCATACCCGTGAGAAGGCCGGCCTGTTCGACGTCTCCCACATGGGGCAGGTGCGCCTGACCGGCGACGATCCCGCCGCGGCGCTGGAGACGCTGGTTCCCGGCGACATCAAGGGGCTCGGCCTCGGCCGCATGCGTTACACCCTGTTCCTCAACGAGCAGGGTGGCATCCTCGACGACCTGATGGTGACCAACGCCGGCGACCACCTGTTCCTGGTCGTCAACGCCGCCTGCAAGGAGCAGGACGTCGCCCACCTGCGCGAGAAACTGGCCGGCAAGGCCGAGGTGGAGGTGCTGGAGGATGCGGCGCTGATGGCGCTGCAGGGGCCGATGGCCGCCCAGGTGATGGCGCGCTTCGTGCCCGAGGCGGCGACGATGAAGTTCATGAGCTACCTGTCCGCCACCTTCAAGGGCGTGCCGGTGCTGATCACCCGCTCCGGCTATACCGGCGAGGACGGCTACGAGATCTCCTGCGACAGGTCGGACGCGGATGCCATCGCCCGCGCCCTGCTGGCGGAGGAGGAGGTGGAGGCGATCGGCCTGGGCGCCCGCGACAGCCTGCGGCTGGAGGCCGGGCTCTGCCTCTATGGCCATGACATCGACACCACCACCACGCCGGTCGAGGCCGCCCTGGAATGGACGCTGCCAAAGCGCCGCCGGGCGGAAGGGGGCTTCCCGGGATACGACGTCATCTCCCGGCAGCTTGAACAGGGCGCCTCGCGCCGCCGTGTCGGGCTGCGTCCGGAGGGGCGCCAGCCGGCCCGCGAGCACACTCCCGTCCACGATGCGGCCGGCGCGCAGATCGGCGAGGTCACCAGCGGCGGCTTCGGCCCGACCGCGGGAACGCCGGTCGCCATGGGCTATGTCGACATCGCCCATTCCGCCGTCGACACGCCGGTGCAGCTGATGGTCCGCGGCAAGCCGCTGGCCGCCCGCGTCGCCGCCACGCCTTTCGTGCCGCAGCGCTATTACCGCGGCTGAAACCGCGGATCCATCGCAGACACAATCGAGAACAGGGGACAGGAATGTCGGATCTCTACTTCACCAAGGACCATGAGTGGGTGCTCCTCCAGGGCGATGTCGGCACCGTCGGAATCACCAACTACGCCCAGCACGCGCTCGGCGACGTGGTGTTCGTCGAACTGCCGGACGTCGGGCGCGTGCTCGAACAGGGCAAGGAAGCGGCCGTCGTCGAGTCGGTCAAGGCCGCCAGCGAGGTGTTCGCGCCGGTCTCCGGCGAGGTCACCGAGGTGAACCATGACCTGGAGGGCGAGCCGGCCCGCGTGAACAGCAGCGCCGAGGAGGACGGCTGGTTCTTCAAGATCCGCCTGTCCGATCCCTCCCAGCTCTCGGGCCTGATGGACCGTGCCGCCTACGACGCCTATGTGGAGGGCCTGCAGTAACATGCGCTACCTGCCCCTGACCGAGGCCGACCGGCAGTCGATGCTGTCGGCGATCAATGTCCAGTCGGTCGAAGACCTGTTCCGTGACGTGCCGAAGGCCGCGCGCCTCGACGGCCCGATCGGGGGCCTGCCCAACCATATGGGCGAGCTTGAGGTGGAGCGGCTGCTGGGCGGCATGGCGGCGAGGAACCTCGCCGCCGGCACGGTGCCCAGCTTCCTCGGCGCCGGCTCCTACCGCCACCATGTCCCGGCGACGGTGGACCATCTGGTCCAGCGCGGCGAGTTCCTGACCGCCTACACTCCGTACCAGCCGGAGGTGAGCCAGGGCACGCTGCAGGTGCTGTTCGAGTTCCAGACCCAGGTCGCCCTGCTGACCGGCATGGAGGTCGCCAACGCCTCGATGTATGACGGCGCCACCGCCTGTGCCGAGGCGGTGATGATGGCGAACCGCGTCACCCGCCGGAAGAAGGCGGTCCTGTCGGGCGGGCTCCATCCGCACTACCGCGACGTCACCACCACCGATGCCCGCTTCATCGGCTTCGAGGCGGTGACGATGCCGGCGGCTCCGAAGGGTGGTGAAGATCTGCTGGCGCTCGTCGACGGCGACACCTCCTGCGTCGTCGTGCAGAACCCCGACGTCTTCGGCCATGTCCGCGACTATTCCGAGCTCGCCAAGGCCTGCCAGGCCAAGGGCGCCCTGCTGATCGTCGTGGTGACGGAGGCCGTGTCGCTCGGCCTGCTGACCCCGCCGGGCGAGATGGGGGCCGACATCGTCGCCGCCGAGGGCCAGTCGCTGGGCAACGCCTTGAACTTCGGCGGCCCCTATGTCGGGCTGTTCGCGGTCAAGGACAAGTACGTCCGCCAGATGCCCGGCCGCCTGTGCGGCCAGACGGTGGACGCCGACGGCCGCCGCGGCTTCGTGCTGACGCTCTCGACCCGCGAGCAGCATATCCGGCGCGAGAAGGCGACCTCCAACATCTGCACCAACTCGGGCCTCTGCGCGCTCGCCTTCTCCATCCACCTCAGCCTGCTGGGCGAGGAGGGGCTGGCCCGTCTGGCGCAGATCAACCACGCCAAGGCGGTGCAGCTTGCCGACAGGCTGTCGGCGGTGCCGGGCGTGGAGATCCTCAACGACGGCTTCTTCAACGAGTTCACGGTGAAGCTGCCGAAGCCGGCCGCCGAGGTGGTGGAGGCCCTGGCCCGGCGGCGTATCCTGGGCGGCGTTCCCGCCTCCCGCCTGTTCCCGGGCGAGCTGGAGGATCTGCTGCTGGTCGCCGCGACCGAGACGAACACCGAGTCCGACATGGACGCCTTCGCCAAGGCGCTCAGCGAGGTTCTGGCATGAGCATGAATTCCCAGGGACGCCCGTCCTCCATCCCTGCCGCCGGCCCGGACCAGGTGACCGGCACCTACACCGGCAACCGCGGCCTGCAGATCGAAGAGCCGCTGATCTTCGAGCAGGACAGCGCCGGCCGCAGCGGTGTCGACCTGCCCGACGCCCCGGCGGTGAAGAGCCGCCTGGGAGCGGTGAAGCCGCGCGCCAGGATCGGCCTGCCCGGCCTGTCGGAGCCGCAGGTGGTCCGCCACTACACCCGCCTGTCGCAGAAGAACTACGCCATCGACAGCGGCTTCTACCCGCTCGGCTCCTGCACGATGAAGCACAACCCGCGCCTGAACGAGAAGATGGCGCGGCTGCCGGGCTTCGCCGACGTTCACCCCCTCCAGCCGGTCTCCACCGTGCAGGGCGCGCTGGAGCTGATGGACGAGCTGGCCCGCTGGCTGAAGACGCTGACCGGCATGGCGGCGGTGACGCTCGCCCCGGCGGCCGGCGCCCATGGCGAGATGTGCGGCATCATGGCGATCCGCGCCGCCCACGAGGCGAAGGGCGACAAGGCCCGCACGAAGATCCTCGTGCCGGAGAGCGCGCACGGCACCAACCCCGCCACCGCCGCCGCCTGCGGCTACAGCGTGGAGGCCATCCCGGCCACTGCCGACGGGCGCGTGGATCTGGAGGCGCTGAAGGCCAAGCTCGGCCCCGACGTCGCCGGGCTGATGCTGACCAACCCGAACACCTGCGGCCTGTTCGAGCGGGACATCATCACCATCGCCGAGGCGGTGCATGCGGCGGGCGCCTATTTCTACTGCGACGGCGCCAACTTCAACGCCATCGTCGGCCGGGTCCGCCCCGCCGACCTCGGCATCGACGTCATGCACATCAACCTGCACAAGACCTTCTCCACCCCGCATGGCGGCGGTGGTCCGGGCTCCGGTCCGGTGGTCTTCGCGGACTCGCTGGCCCCCTACATCCCGGTGCCCTACGTGGTCCACGGGACGGACGGCCTGGCGCTGGTCGAGCATGCCGGCGAAGGCCCGGCCTTCGGCCGCATGAAGGCCTTCCACGGCCAGATGGGCATGTTCGTCCGCGCCCTGTCCTACATGCTCAGTCACGGCGCCGACGGGCTGTGGCAGGCCTCGGGCGACGCGGTGCTGAACGCCAACTATGTGATGGCGCGGCTGCAGGACGTGATGACCGCCTCCTTCGACGGACCGTGCATGCACGAGTGCCTGTTCGACGACCGCTTCCTGAAGGGCACCGGCGTCTCGACGCTCGATTTCGCCAAGGCGATGATCGACGAGGGCTTCCACCCGATGACCATGTACTTCCCGCTGGTCGTCCATGGCGCCCTGCTGATCGAACCGACCGAGACGGAGAGCAAGGCCAGCCTCGATCAGTTCATCGACACGATGCGGTCGCTGGCCGAGCGTGCCCGGTCCGGCGATGCGGAGTATTTCCAGGGCGCCCCGCGCCTGACCCCGCGCCGCCGCCTCGACGAGACCGCCGCCGCCCGCAAGCCGGTCCTGCGCTGGACTCCGCCGGCCCCGACCGAGGCTCTGGCGGCCGAGTGACGCGCCGGTCAAACGGGAAGAGGGGGCTCGGGCCCCCTCTTTTCTTTTCCGCCTCCTCCGGTTTCAGCCGATGGCCGACACCGCCGCGTGATAGAGCGGGATACCGAGCAGGACGTTGAAGGGGAAGGTGATCGCCAGGGCCAGCGGCATGGTGATCGCCGGGTCGGCCTGGGGCAGGGCGTGGCGCATCGCCGCCGGCACAGCGATGTAGGAGGCGCTGGCCGACAGCACCGTCAGCAGGGTCGCGTCGCCCGGCGACAGGCCAAGCACGAGGGCAGCCGTCAGCCCCAGTGCTCCGCCCGCCAGGGGCATGGCGACGCCGAAGCCGACCAGCCGGCTGGTCAGCGCCTTGGCTTCCTTCAGCCGGGACATGGCGATGAAGCCCATCTCCAGCAGGAACAGGCTGAGCGCACCGTCCCACGGGGCGACGAAGAAGGGTGCCAGCTTCTCCATGCCCGGCTTGCCGATCACGTAGCCGATGACCATGGCGCCGGCGATCAGCAGTACGCTGCCGTTCGCCAGCGCCTCCTTGACCACGCTGCCGCTGCGGGCCGAGGAGGGGGAGCCGGCGAGCATCAGGCCGATCAGGATCGCCGGCCCCTCCATCAGGGCCATCACCGCCACCATGTGGCCGCCATAGGTGATGCCCTGGGTCTCCAGATACTTGGTCGCCGCCGCGAAGGTGACGAGGCTGACCGAGCCGTAATGCGCGGCCACCGCCGCCGCGTTCACCCGGTCGAGCCCGATGAAGCCCCGCAGCCCGATGTAGGCCACCACCGGAATGGCGGCGCTCAGCAGCAGGGCGGTGACCAGGATGTCGACGTGCGGCGCCAGCCCCCCGGCGGCGGCCAGTGCCGACCCTCCCTTCAGACCGATGGCGACCATCAGGAAGGCCGCCAGCCCCTTGCCGAAAGCCTGCGGCAGCGGCAACTCGGCTCCCGCCGCCGCGAGGACCGCCCCCAGCAGGAAGAACAGGACCGGTGCCGAGGTCAGCGGGACCAGCAGGTCCGCCACGGCAAAGGATGACGCAATATCCATGATACAATGCCCCTTGAGTCCAGTTTTTGGCGCGCATGCGCAAACCGGACCCTGCGCGCGAAGCAGGCGTAAGGGAAATTGATAGGCTGAAACTGCGCTATTGAAAAAATCAATGTGGGTAGGGGCAGGTCAGCCGGCGGTCTCGCGCACCGTTTCCAGCGACCGCACGATGTGCTCGGCCAGACGCTCGCCGGCACGCGACAGGCCGGCGGCCCGGTAGAGCGCGATCTCCGTGTCGGCCAGCGGCGGCAGCTCGAACTCGCCGCCGACGATCAGGAAACCCGGCCCGGCCATTTCCTTGGGCAGGATGGTCAGGCCGAGCCCGGCGCGGACCGCCGCCTGGATGCCTGCCAGCGAAGGGCTGGAATAGGCGATGCGCCAGGGGCGGCCGGCGGCATCGAGCGCTTCGAGCGCGCGCTTGCGATAGATGTCCGGGTAGGGGGCGAGCACCAGGGGCACCGGTCCGTCCGTCGGCGGCACCAGCCTCTCCGATGCCGCCCAGACCAGCGGTTCGCGCCAGACGCCGGTTCCTGCAGCTTGGCCCTGCGGCTCGCGCTTGCACAGGACGAGGTCGTAGGTTCCCCTGGCGAAACCGTCGAGCAGATTGACCGTGAAATCGCAGGTCACCTCCAGCGCCACCTGCGGATGGGCGCGGGCGAAGCGCCAGAGCACGTCGGGCAGATGGACCGTGGCGAAATCCTCCGGCGTGCCGAGCCGGACGGTGCCCCCCACCTCGGGCTCCATCAGCCGGTCGCAGGCCTCGTTCGCCAGGGTCAGCAGGCGGCGGGCGTAGGTCAGCAGCAGTTCGCCGTCCGGCGTCAGGGTCAGCTCGCGGGCGTCGCGGTCGAACACCCGGCGGCCGATGCCGTCCTCCAGCCGCTTGATCTGCAGGCTGACCGTCGACTGGGTGCGGCCCAGCCGTTCGGCGGCGCGGGTGAAGCCGCCGCTGTCGACGATCGTCACGAAGGAGCGCAGCAGATCGAGGTCGAAGGGGGGCAGCGGGTTGGGCATCGCCGGCCTCAGCGCTGGTCGAGCTTGATCTCGATCCGGCGGTTCCTCGCCAGCGCCTCCTCCGTCGTGCCGATGTCGACGGGCTGGAACTCGCCGAAGCCGGCGGCGGCCAGCCGTTCAGGCGGAAGACCCTGGTCGATCAGGAACTTGACGACGGAGATGGCGCGGGCTGCCGACAGCTCCCAGTTGGAGGGGAACTGGCCGCGGATGGGGCGGATGTCGGTATGGCCGTCGACGCGCAGCACCCAGTTGATGTCCGGCGGAATCTGCTTGCCGACCTCGATCAGGGTGCGCGCCAGCTCAGCCAGCCGCTGCTTGCCGGCCTCCTCCAGCGTGGCGGAGCCGGTGGGGAACAGCAGCTCGGACTGGAAGACGAAGCGGTCACCGACGATGCGCACGTCCGGCCGGTTGCCCAGCGCCTCGCGCACGCGGCCGAAGAACTCCGACCGGTAACGCGCGAGGTCCTGCACCTTGGCGGCCAGCGCCTGGTTCAGGCGGGCGCCGAGCTCCGCGATCTGGACCTTCTGCTCCTCCGACTTCTTCTCGGACACGTCGAGAGCCGCGGCGATGCGGGCTAGCTGGTCGCGAAGCGCGAGGAGCTGCTGGTTGAGCAGCTCCACCTGCTGGCGGCTGCGCCCTGTCTCGGCCTGTTCCCCCGCCAGGGCGGCGAGCAGGTCACGGATCCGCACCTCGCGCTGCTCGACGGTCTTCTGGGCCTGGGCGGTCGCGTCGGTGGCGGCGGCGAGCTTGGAATCGAGCTCCTTGATGCGGATCTCGCGCTGCTGGATCTCCTTCTGGGCCAGCATGGTCTTCTCGTCGGCGCCGGCCAGCCGGGCTTCCAGCTCCCTGGTCCGGTCGCGGGCGGCCCCCAGCTCCGACAGAAGGGCCTGGCGCTGCTCCTCGGTCAGCTTGCCGGCGGCGGCGGCGGCGGCAAGCTCGCCCTCCAGCTTGTCCCGCGCCTCGCGCAGGACCTTCAGGTCATTCTGCAGGCTGATGATCTCGCGCAGCTTCAGGTCCAGCGTCTCGCGGTCGACCCGGACATTGCGCTGCAACTCCTCCAGCGCGCGGGCGGTGCGGTCGCGGTCCTCCCGGAGCTGGCCGAGCGCCAGGGTCATGTCGTCGCGCGTCGCGACGGAGGACTGCAGCTCCGTGGACAACTGCGTGATGTTCACCCGCAGATCGGCGTTCGCCTCCCGCTCAAGCGCCAGCAGCTCGTTCATCTCCGCCACCTTGCGGTTCAGCGCGGTGAGCTGTTCGTCGCGGCCGGTCAGTGTGGTGGCGAGGTAGACCTGCCCGACCACGAAGACCATCAGCAGGAAGATGACGACCATGATGAGCGACGACAGCGCATCGACCCATCCCGGCCATGCGCTGACCTCGCGGTGCCCGTTGCGGCGACTGATGCTGGCCATGGGGCGGTCCTTTCCGGGGCGGCGGGATCAGCGCTGCGGCTGTTCGGCCTCTTCGGCGAGGGCGGCGATGGTCCGGGCGAGCAGCTTGATCTCGCTGCGGATCTCCTGCACCGCCTGGGCGCGTCCGGTGGTCGCCTCCTCCACCATGCGGGCGAGGTAGATGTCCATGTTGCGCAGATGCTGGCGCGACGCCTCGTCCAGCCCGCCGATCGCCGCCTCCGCGAGCCGGTCGAGCAGGGTCTTCATCTCGATCTGGTTCTCGCCGAGCCGGAGAAGGAGCTGCTGTTCGGCCCGCATATGGTCGGTCAGGGTCGTCAGCCGCTCGGTCAGCGCCATCAGATTGGCGTTGGCGGCGCGGCGGCCATCCTCGGCCGTCGCGACGGTGCGCTGCAGCTGCTCCAGATTCTCGGCCGTCTGCTCCAGCAGTGCCTGCACATAGGCGGGTACCGAATGGTCGCCGACCTCCAGGCCGCCGGCCGAGCCGCTGGACAGGCGGGTGGCGCTGGACAGCCAATCCTCCAAATCCTGGAAGAAGCGGTTGTGTGCCTGGCTCGCCTGGAGCTCCAGGAAGCCGAGCACCAGCGACCCCGCCAGACCGAAGAGGGAGGAGCTGAAGGCCGTTCCCATGCCGGTCAGCGGGGCCTGCAAGCCCTGCTGCAGGTTGGCGAACATGTTGGCGACGTCACCGCCGTTGACCGACAGGCTGCCGATCACGCCGCCCACCGACTGCACCGTGTGCAGCAGCCCCCAGAAGGTGCCCAGCAGGCCGAGGAAGATCAGCAGCCCGATCAGGTAGCGCGACAGCTCCCGCGACTCGTCGAGGCGCGAGGCGATGCCGTCCAGCAGCGAGCGCATGGACAGCGCCGACAGGCTGAGCCGGCCGCGCCGCTCGCCGAGCATCCTGGCCATCGGCGCCAGCAGGACCGGTTCCGGCGTGCCGGACAGGGTGACGCCGCTCTGGTACTGCTCCAGCCACGCCACCTCCGGCCGCAGCATCAGCACCTGACGGAAGATGAAGAGGATGCCGGCGAACAGCGTGCCCAGGATCAGGCCGTTCAGCGGCGCATTGTTCATGAAGGCGTGCTGCAGCGCGGGGAACAGAAGCCCGCAGATGACCGCGACGACCACCAGGAACAGGATCATCCGGGTCAGGAATCGTTCCGGGCGCGTCATCGGGAAAGGAACCTCCTGCGGTCGGGTCGGGGCGATGGCGGCCATCAGATCGTCCGTCGAGGGGAACTCATTCGTTCTGGAACTCGACGTCGACCCGGTCCGGAGGGCCGTTTTCCGGGTCGACGCCCAGCGGGCGGACATCCACGCGGGTGCTGCGGACGCCATAGGCGGCGAGCCGTTCGCGCACCAGCAGGGCGCGGCTCAACGAAAGCTGGCGTGCTTCGCGCGCCGTCTCCGGCGTGCCGCCGGCATAGGAGCGGAGCTGCAGCCGCGCGTTCGGGCTTGCCTGCATCCGCTCGGCGATCCGGCGGATCATTGCCTCGTCGGACTCCGGCAGGCCGGGGGCCGCCCCCTCGAAGACGAGGCTGAGCGTGCCGGGCGCCGGTTCCGGCCGCGCGGGGGCAGCCGGCGGCGGCAGGGCGGCGGTTTCCGATCGCGGCGGCTGCGGAACCGCCATCGGGGCGGCCGGCGCCGGAGCCTGGATCGCCGCGCCGGGAGGCGGCGGCGGCGGGGCGGGAGCCGTCGCAACCGCGGCCGGCCCATCCTTCGGCGGAGTGGGGGACTTGGCGACGGGTGCCGGGGCGGCCGGAGGAACGGCAGGTTCCACCGCAGGGGCGGAGGCGGGCGGCGTCGCGGGCTTGGCGACCGTCTGCTTTGCCGGCTGCTGCGGCTGCTGCGGGCCGACCGTCAGCTCCGGAACCGGCGGGACTTCCATCACCTGCGGAGTCACGAAACGCGGCGGCGCCTTCACCTGCGGCTGCTTGCCGAGATTGGGCGGCGGCGGCACCGGCAGCGGCTTGGCCGTCTCGATCGTCAGCTTGGCGGGAGCAGGCTCGGCGGGCTGGGTCGTGGAAACGGCGGCATCGGCCAGCGCAACGGGCACCGAGACCAGAAGCGCCGCGAGGACGCCACGGGTGACGGTCTGTCTGGCGGCGCCGGCGCGGGACGCGGCCGGCCGCCCGAAGAGGGCCTGCGAAGTGCGGCTCATCCGGCCGGAAATTCCACGACTGTCCAACGCGATGCCATCCAATTAACACCGAAGGGCGCTTGAACCATAGCCCATCGTTCGGCGTAGCGACAACCGCCTACGCACGGCCGCCCGGTCGCGGCGTCGGCCCGCCCGGGGCGGACCGGCCGTGACCGGGCCCGCGGTCAGGCCTTGGCGTCGCCGGCCGGGGCGGGCGCCTTGCGTCCCTCCGCGGCGCTGCGCAGGATCTTCGCCAGCGGCAGGTGCAGGTGAGAGTTGGCCGCCAGGATGCTGCCGCCGAACACCGGGTTGCGGCCACCGCCGATCTCTCCGACGAAGCCGCCAGCCTCGGTCACCAGCAGAACGCCGGCCGCGGCGTCCCAGGGCGACAGCCCGCGTTCCCAATAACCGTCGAACCGGCCGGCCGCCACATAGGCGAGGTCGAGCGAGGCGGCGCCGAAGCGGCGGATGCCCGCCACCTCCTTCATCATCGCCTCGGCCTCGCCCAGGAAGCCGGCATGGTCGCCGCGGCCCTTGAACGGAATGCCGGTGGCGATCACCGAGTCGGCGAGATTGCGCCGCTCCGACACGCGCAGGCGCTGGTGGTTGAGGAAGGCGCCGGCGCCCTTCTCGGCCCAGAACATCTGGTCGTGCACCGGCTCGTACACCACGCCGGCGACGATCTCGCCGTTCTTCTCCAGCCCGATCGAGATGGCCCAGTGCGGCAGGCCGTGCAGGAAGTTGGTGGTGCCGTCCAGCGGGTCGACGATCCAGCGGGTACCGGCCTCGGCCCCCTTGCTGGCGCCGCTCTCCTCCATCAGGAAGCCGAAATCGGGGCGGGCCTTCTGCAGTTCCTCGCGCAGGATGCGCTCGGCCTTCAGATCGGCGTTGGAGACGAAGTCCGACGGGCCCTTGCGCGAGACCTGGAGGTGCTCGACCTCGCCGAAGTCGCGGACGAGCCCTTTGGCAGCCTTCTCGGCGGCGCGGACCATGACGTTGATGAGGGCGGAGCGGGCGGCCATGGCTTTAGCTTTTCTCGACCTGGAAGTGCGGAACCGGAAAAAGAATACACCGGCCCCCGCCCGTGGCGGGAGCCGGTGATTCAGCGTGCAAGCGGAAACTCAGTCCTTGGCGCGCTCGACATACTCGCCGGAGGCGGTGTCGACCACGACGCGGGTACCGGCCTCGATGTGCGGCGGGACCAGGATCGAGACGCCGTTCTCCAGCTTCGCCGGCTTGTAGGAGGAAGAGGCCGTCTGGCCCTTCACCACCGGGTCGGCCTCGACGATCTGCAGGGTCACCTTGCCCGGGATCTCGACCGCGAGCGGGCTGCCTTCGTGGGACTGCACGGTGACTTCCATGCCGTCCTGCAGGAAGACGGCCGGCTCGCCGATCACGTCGCGCGGGATGGAGATCTGCTCGAAGCTCTCCTTGTCCATGAAGGTGAAGCTGTCGCCTTCGGAGAACAGGAAGGTCATCTCATGCTCGTCGAGGCGGGCGCGCTCGACGGTTTCCTGGGTGCGGAAGCGCTCGATGGACTTGGTGCCCGTGCGGACGTCCTTCATTTCGAGCTGGATGAACGCGCCACCCTTGCCGGGCTGGACGATGGCGGTCTTCGTGATGACCCAGAGCTTTCCGTTGTGCTCCAGCACATGGCCGGGGCGCATCGTGTTGGCGTTGACCTTCATGGCTAACTCGTGATGTCCAAGATACGGGCGGCGCGGACCCTACCAGCTTGCACGGCCATAGGCAACGGCGCGGCTGGCATCGGTCTCCGGAAAGTCTGTTCCGCAATCGGGCTTCCCCTGCTATGAGGCGCCGTTCCCGACCCAAAGTCCACGGTGCGAAAGACCATCCGATGTCCGATCGGCTCCCCCCCTGGCATCCCGACCGCTTCGCGCTGCGCCGGCCGCATCTGGCGGTGCGCGGCCGCGTGCTGGGCGCCGTGCGCCGCTTCTTCGAGGAGCGTGCCTTCGTCGAAGTCGACACTCCGGCGCTCCAGATCTCGCCGGGCATGGAGCCGCACCTGCAGGCCTTCGCGACGGATCTGACCGGCCCCTGGTCGGACGACCGCCAGCGGTTCTACCTGCACACCAGTCCCGAATTCGCCATGAAGAAGCTGCTGGTGGCCGGCGTTCCGCGACTCTGGCAGCTTGCCCACGTCTACCGCAACGGTGAGCGGTCGGAGACCCATTCGCCGGAATTCTCCATGCTGGAATGGTACCGGGCGGGGGAGGGCTACCGGACTCTGGTCGCCGACTGCGAGGAGATGGTGCGGGCGGCGGCGGACGCGGCGGGGCTGCG
This sequence comes from Azospirillum thermophilum, assembly GCF_003130795.1. Classification (NCBI taxonomy): domain Bacteria; kingdom Pseudomonadati; phylum Pseudomonadota; class Alphaproteobacteria; order Rhodospirillales; family Azospirillaceae; genus Azospirillum; species Azospirillum thermophilum. The sequence continues at coordinate 894,764 of NZ_CP029352.1, read as the reverse complement.
GTTATTCTCCTTCCGCGGGGTCGACTGCGACCCGTTCAAGGCGTGGCGCATCCTGACCGTGCCCGACGCCTTCGCGGAGTATGCCGGAATCGACCTGATGGCGACCTATGACGGCAGCCACGACCCCGACCCGGCGCCACTGGCGGCGGAAGCCGCCCGCATCGGCGTCCCTCCGCATGACGGCGACCGCTGGGAGGACATCGTCTTCCGCATCCTGTTCGAGCGGATCGAGCCGCATCTCGGGACCGGCGTGCCCTGCGTGCTGACCGATTATCCGCTCTGCATGGCCGCCCTGTCGCGCCCGAAGCCGGACAATCCGCTGCTGGCGGAGCGGTTCGAGCTCTACGCCTGCGGGCTGGAACTGGCGAATGCCTTCGGCGAACTGACCGACGCGGCGGTGCAGCGCCGGCGCTTCCAGGACGACATGGACCTCAAGGAGCGGCTCTACGGCGAGCGGTTCCCGGTGGACGAGGATTTCCTGGCGGCGCTGGAGCACGGCATGCCGGAAAGCAGCGGCATCGCGATGGGTTTCGACCGGCTGGTGATGCTGTGCAGCGGGGCCGAGCGGATCGAACAGGTGCTGTGGCTGCCGGTGGCGGGGCGCTGACGCCTCGGGCCGTCAGCCGCAGACCAACTCGGCGCGCAGGGGCGGCAGGATCTGATCCGGTCCCATCGGACGGCCCAGCAGGTAGCCTTGCACGAGGTGGCAGCCGATGGCTTCCAGCAGGGCCAGTTCCTCCGACCGCTCCACCCCCTCGGCTACGACGGACATGCCGAGTCCCTGGCCCAGCGTGACGATGGTCTTCACCACCTCGCGCGTCCGCGGGTTGGCGATCATGCCCTGGACGAAGGAGCGGTCGATCTTCAGCTCGCTGAACTGGAAGTTGGCGAGATAGCTGAGGCTGGAGAACCCCGTGCCGAAATCGTCGATCGACAGCCGCACGCCCTGTGCGCGCAGCGCATTCAGCACGTTGGCGGCCACATAGGCGTTGTCGAGGATGCTCCCCTCCGTCACCTCGATCTTCAGGTTGTGCGGCGCAAGGCCGGTGGAGTCGAGGCAGGCCAGCACCTTGTCCACGAAATCCGGCTGATAGAGCTGCTGCGGTGCCACGTTCACGCCGACGAACAGATCCGGATCGGCCTCGCTGATGCTGAGCCAGGCCGCGAGCTGGCGGCAGGCCCGCCGCATCACCCAGTCGCCCAGCGGTACGATCAGCCCGGCCCGCTCCGCCACCGGGATGAAGTCGGCCGGGCTGACGGCGCCCAGGATCGGGCTCTGCCAGCGCAGCAGCGCCTCATAACCGGCGATGGGCCGCTCCTCCGACAGCCTGTGGATCGGCTGGTAGACCAGATAGAAGCCGTCCGGATCCCCCTGGTCGGCGACGGCCAGCGCTTCGCGCATGCTGCTGGCGAGGCGATTGCGGTGGAGGGAGGTCCGGCGCATCTCCGGTTCGAAGGTCCGGCAGCGGTCGCCGCCCTCGCCCTTGGCGGCGAGCATGCCGAGTTCGGCTTCGACGACCATCTCCTCCGGATCGACCTCCGGCTGCCCCGGACCGGCCGGGCCGGGTTCGGCGGTGACCACCCCGAAGCTGGCGGTCACCACCTCCAGGTCGGGGCCGAGCCGGATCGGGTCGGCGATCCGGGCGCGCAGCCGTTCCGCCAGCGCCTGCGCGGCCTCGCCGGGCGTATCGGGCAGAAGGATGGTGAAGACGTCGCCGCCGATGCGGGCGACCGTTGCCCCCGGCCCCGCCTCCTCGCAAATCCGCCAGGCGATCTCGCGCAGCAGGGCGTTGCCGGTCTGCCCGCCGAAGCGCTGGTTGACGTCGCTCAGCCCGTCGAGGTCGGCCAACAGCAGGGAAACCGGCATGGCACCGGCGTGGCGCAACGCCTGGGTCAGCCGGTCCATGAACACCGTGCGGGTGAGCAGGCCGGTCAGGGAGTCGCGCGCCACTCCCGCCTTCAGCGACTCCTCGGCCTCCCGCCGCACGCTGATGTCGCAGAGGGTGCCCACCACGCGGGCCGGTGCCAACCCGTTGCCGGGCAGGGCATTGCCGCGCAGCAGAACCCAGACCTCGCTGCCGTCCGGGCGCAGGAAGCGCGCCTCCGTCTCGAACGGGCCGCCGATCCGCAGCCGCAGGGCGATCACCGGCTGCAGGCGGTCGGCATCGTCGAGGTGAAGGCGCGAGAAGAAGGCACGCCCGGTCTCGATCCGCGGACCGCCGAGAATCTCCGTCAGCCTGTCCGAAGCGAAGAAGTCGTCGCTGTCCGGAAGCCAGTCCCAGACCCCGTCGCTGCTCATCATCTCCAGCAGGGCGGAGCGTTGCTCGGCCCGCTGCGCCGCCGCCAGACGGTCCTGAGCCACCCCGTCGAGCGCGCTGTTCGCCCGGCTCAGCGCCGCTTCGTTGGAAACATGGGCGCTGATGTCGTTGTGGATCACCACCGCCCAGCGTTCCCCCTCATGGGTGAAGGCGGCGACCTCGATGCTGAACCACAGCAGGTCGGTCGACGTCTGGCAGGGGTACTCCAGGGTGAATTCCCGCAACAGCCCTTTCAGAACTGCCTCCAGCCGCTCCAGGACGGCGGCGGCATGGGGATCGCCGCCACCGGCCGCGCGGGCGCAGACATCGAGATAATTCTCTCCCCGTCCGAAGCAGGGCTCGGCGGTTGGCCTGCCGTCGCCACCGAAATGGTCCCAGGCGTCGTTGGTCAGGATGATGACGCCGCAGGAGTCGATGATGCAGGCGCTCGAGAGGATCCGCCGGAAGGCCGCCAGGGCAAGGGCCTCGTCCGTCGGCACGGACCGCAGGCCGGGCAGCGTCATGTCGAAAGGCAGCGGATCGGTTTGGTTGTCCATCGGGACGCCCACGTTACGGACACCAGCGCCGGCGTTCGGGCGCATCCGCGGCCAGCCGTCAAGCAATCCTCGCGCGGTGACGGATGAACCGCCATCGCCAAAAGGTCGCAACCCGTGAATTCCGCGCGAGTTGCAACAAGCGGAGCGACCACCGGTCGATCCTGTCGCGCCGCCATTCCATTAATGGCGGCAGAACCTTCGAGGGCGATGACTTTCAATCCCACCCCGGTTCCGGCGGACCGAAGCGGGCACTGCGGCGACGACTCACTCCGCGGCTCCGTCGCGGAAGCGTTGGGCGATGGCCAGAAACTCCCCGGCCAGCTCCGCGAAGGCATCGGTCACGTCGGGGTCGAAGTGCGTGCCGCGGCCGGCCAGCATGATCTCCACCGCCTGTTCGTGCGGGAAGGCCGGCTTGTAGCAGCGCCGGCTGATCAGCGCGTCATAGACGTCCGCCACCGCCATCAGCCGGGCCGACAGGGGAATCTCCTCCCCCTTCAATCCCAGGGGATAGCCGGTGCCGTCCCAGCGCTCGTGATGGCCCTGGGCGATTTCCCGCGCGACGCGCAGGAACGAGCTTCGGGAGTCCAGCTCCTCCTCCGCGGCGAAGATGGCGTCATGGCCGAGCGCCGCGTGGGTCTTCATCACATGGAACTCCTCGTCGGTGAGCTTGCCGGGCTTGAGGAGGATCGAGTCGGGAATACCGACCTTGCCGACATCGTGCAGCGGGGCCGACTTGAAGAGCATCTCCACCGTCTCGTCATCAAGCCGGCCGGCGAACCTCGGTGCGAATCTGGGATCGCGCCGGAGATGGTTGGCCAGCGCCAGGACGTAGTTCTGCGTACGGCGGATGTGGTTGCCCGTCTCGTTGTCCCGCGTCTCGGCGAGCGAGGCGAGGGCGCGGATCGCCACGTCCTGGGCGCGGGCGAGATCGCGCGTCCGCTCCGCCACCCGCGCCTCCAGCAGGCGGTTGTGCTCGGCCAGTTGCCGGCGGGCCTCGCGCAGGGCGATGTGGGTGCGAACGCGGGCGGTCACCACCGGCGGCGAGATCGGCTTGGTGATGTAGTCGACCGCCCCGGCCTCGAAGCCGCGGGCCTCGTCATGGGGCTGCCCCATGGCGGTGATGAAGATGACGGGCACGTCGCGCGTCCGCTCCTCCTCCTTCAGGCGGCGGCACACCTCCATCCCGTCCATGCCCGGCATCATGACGTCGAGCAGGACGAGGTCGGGCAGGGGATCGCCGGCCATCCGGGCGAGCGCCTGCGGGCCATCCTTGGCGACGCTCAGCCGGTAGCCGTCGCGCAGCAGGTCGGCCAGAACCTTCAGGTTGATCGGCTCGTCATCGACGATCAGGACGCGCGGCAGATCGCGGCCCGGTTCGGAGCAGCGGTTTTCCTCGGCTGTTCCGCTCACTCTCCCGCCTCCTCATGGTCATGCAGGGCGGCGCGCAGCCCGGTCAGGGCGGTTGCCGCCTCGTCGAAGTCGAACTGCGATGCCGGACGGGCGACGGCCGCGGCACACGCGGCGAGCGCACTGCCTTCCAGCAGCCCTGCCAGGGCCTCCGCCAGTTCCGCCGCCTCCGGATCGCCCTCGGACAGCGCCAGCTCCAGCCGGCTGGCGAGGGCCGCAGCCTCGGCCAGCCGCGCGGGCGTGCAGGTGGCCGGAGCCCCGTCCGGTTGCGGGTCCTGGTGCAGGAGGGGCTGCAGGAGGGGGCGGAGCAGGGTCCGTATCCCGGTCACCACCTCGACCATCGCCGCCTCCAGACGGGGCAGCAGGTCGGGCGGCAGGGCGGGGGCCGGACCGGAGAGCAGCCTTTCCGCATCCCCGGCGAGTTGCGACAGGTCGAGTGCGCCGATGGTCGCCGAGGTTCCCTTCAGCGTGTGGGCGGTCCGCAGGGCGTCGCGCCAGGACTGCGACGCCACCTCGGCCGACAGCCGCGCAACGTCGGTTCCATGGCTGTCGGCGAAGTCGCCGAGGATCCGGCGGAGCAGCCCGAGATTCCCGCCGACGCTGCGCCGGGCGGCCGCCAGGTCCAGGCCGGGCAGCCGGTCGGGCAGAACTGCGGCCCCGGCTCCGGTCCCCGTCTCCGCCGACGTCAGGCCCCGTCCCAGCCGGCGCGACGGCTTGAGCCAGCGCAGCAGGGCCGCATAGAGCGCATCGGGATCGATGGGCTTCGCGACATGGTCGTTCATCCCGGCTTCCAGGCAGCGCTCCCGGTCGCCCGCCATGGCGTGGGCGGTCATGGCGACGATCGGCAGGTCGCCCAGCTCCATCTCCCGCCGGATGATGCCGGTGGTCTCGTAGCCGTCGAGGCCCGGCATCTGCACATCCATCAGCACGACCTCGAAGCGCTGCTCGCGCAGGATGCGCAATGCCTCCTCGCCGCTGCCGGCGACGGCGACCTCTACCCCCGCCAGCTCCAGCAGGCCGCAGGCGACCTGCTGGTTGATCGCGTTGTCCTCCACCAGCAGGACGCGCCGGCCCACCAGGGCCGAAAGATCCTCGCCCGCCGCGGCCGGCCGGACGTGGCGCGGCGCGGGCAGGGCGGAGCCGGAGGCCCGCCCCGACGAATCCCGGCCCAGCGCCGTCATCACCGAATCGAGCATCGCGGACGGGGTGACCGGCTTTTCCAGGATGGCCGCCACCCGCCCGCCGTCCAGCGCGTCATGCATCGCATCACCGCCATAGGCGGTCGTCATGATGACCGGGGGGTGGGCCTCCTGCATCGCCTGCAGCCGGTGGAGCGTCTCCACCCCGTCGAGGTCCGGCATGCGCCAGTCGAGCACCAGAAGGTCGACCGGCGGCTCCGCGCCGATGATGGCGTTCTCCATCCGCGCCAGCGCGTCCCAGCCGCCGGGCACGGCCTCGACCGCCAGGCCGAAGCGCTCCAGCATGTCCGAGAGGATGGAGCGCACGGCGTCGCTGTCGTCCACCACCAGCACGCGGCGGCCCATCAGGTCGGTCGGCATGCGGTCGGCGGAGGCGGCTTCCGGCGCCACGCGGCCGAGGATGGAGAAGCGGAAGGTCGTTCCGACGCCGGCCGTGCTCTCCACCCCGATGGATCCGCCCATCAGCTCCACGAGCTGGCGGCAGATGGCGAGGCCAAGACCCGTGCCGCCGAAGCGGCGGGTGGTGGAGCTGTCCGCCTGGGTGAAGGGCCGGAACAGGTTGGCGACCTGGGCAGGCGACATGCCGATCCCGGTGTCCCTGACCGTGACGTCGAGCCGGTAGCCGTCGCCGCCGTCCCGCGATCCCGCGACGCAGACGACCACCTCGCCCCGCTCGGTGAACTTCACCGCGTTGGAGACGAGGTTCAGCACGACCTGCCCCAGCCGCAAGGGGTCGCCCAGCAGCGTCGTCGGCACCTCCGCCCCCAGATCGACGATCAGCTCCAGCCCCTTCTCCCGCAGCCTGGGCTGGACGACCGTCGTCACCTCCTGCAGCACGTCGGCGATCTGGAAGGGGATCGTCTCGATGGTCAGCTTGCCGGCCTCGATCTTCGAGAAGTCGAGGATGTCGTTGATGATGCCCAGCAGGTTGCGCGAGGCGGCATGGATCTTGTCCATGTAGTCGCGCTGGCGCCGGGTCAGCTCGGTCGTCATGATCAGGTGGCTGAGCCCGATGACCGCGTTCATCGGCGTGCGGATCTCGTGGCTCATGTTGGCGAGGAAGTCGCTCTTCAGCCGGTTGGCGCGGTCGGCCTCCTCCTTGGCATGGGCAAGCTCGGCTTCCGTCCGCTTCAGGTCGGTGATGTCCTTGTGGATGCCGGTGATGCGTGTCGGCGCGCCGTCCTCGCCGCGTTCCGTCACCTTGCCGGCGGACAGGATCCAGACCCAGCCGCCGTCCTTGTGGCGCATGCGGAATTCGACGGCGTAGACCGGGGTGTCGCCGCGCTTGTGGGTTTCCAGCCGGTTGAGCACCGCGTCGCGGTCGTCGGGATGCAGGAGCGACAACCAGGTTCGCCCGCAGGCCGGCAGATCGTCCGGCCCGTACCCCAGCATGCCCAGCCAGTGCGTGGAGAAATAGGCGGCGTCGGTGACCGGGTTCCAGTCCCACAGGCCGGTCTGCGAGGCGTCGAGCGCGATCGCCAGCCGCTTCTCGCTCTCCTGCAGGGCGTTCAGGATGCGCTGCCTCTCCGTGATGTCCTGGAAGACGGTGACGGAGCCGACGATCTGCCCGTCCTCGCGCAGGGGGACGGAAATGACCGAGATCGGGAAGACGGTGCCGTCGCGCCGGATGAAATGGTCGGTGTCGCTGCGGTAGGTGCGGCCCTGGCGGATGCTGAGCATCACCGGGCAGTCCTCCTTGGCGACCGCGCGGCCGCTGGCCTCCTTGTAATGGACGGCATCATGGAAGGTGATGCCGCGCAGGTCGGCGAGCGACCAGCCGAGCAGCCGCTCGGCTTCCGGATTGAGGAAGGTGCAGTAGCCGCGGCGGTCGAGCGAGAAGACGCCCTCGCCCATGGAATCGGTGATGCTCTGCAGGAAGCGGCGGCTTTCCAGAAGCTCCGCCTCCATGTGCTTGCGCGGGGTGATGTCGGTCCGGATGGCGATGTACCGCACCGGACGGCCGTCGATGCCGAGTTGAGGCACGACGGTCGCCGCCACCCAGTAGATCTCGCCCGATTTGGTGCGGTTGGCGATCTCGCCGTGCCACACCTGCCCGTCCATGATGGTGTGCCACATCTCCGCGAAGAAGCTGGGCGGGTGATGGCCGGAATTGACGATGCGGTGGTCGCGACCGATCAGTTCGTCCCGGTCGTAGCCGCTGATCTGACAGAACTTGTCGTTGGCGTAGAGGATCCGGCCGCGGGGGTCGGTGATGCTGACGATGGCATGCTGATCGAGGGCGAACTTCTGCAGCTCCAGCTCCCGCAGCGCGCTCGCCCGCTCATCCACCAGTTGGGCCATCAGGTGGGACAGCCGTTCCAGCCCCGTCGAGCCGTCCTCTCCCTCGGCATCGTCCAGCGAAGAGTCCAGCTCCGGCCGGCCATCGGCGCGCAGCAGGCTGTTGGCGGTGCCGCGCAGCCGGGCAATCGCCTGGGACTGGGTCGCGGCCTCCTGACGAAGACGCTCGTTCGCCTCCGCCAGCTCCTGCGAGCTGAGCTGCAGGCTGCGGGCGCGCAGGCTCAGGTCGCGGTCGGCCTGCTCGTAGCTCTGCTCCACCCGGCCGAGCAGGGTCCCGACCTCCTGCAGGAACCGGGCGGCGGTGGGGCCGACACCCGGCCGGCCTCCGAGATCCTTCAGTTCGGACAGCAGGGTATCCAGTTCCTCCGGCGTGCGGATGCCGAGCACGCGCTTCAACTGGCTTTGCAGGAGCCGGTGCATGCCGGTCAGGATTCCGTCAGGAGGGCGACGGTCATCGTCTGGTTGTGCAGCTTGCAATCGGCCAGCCCATGCATCGGACTGATCTCCCCATAGGAGTAGAAGCCGGTCAGGACCGTGCCGGCGGGCAGCCGCTCGGCCACCGCCTCCACCTCCTCGTCCACCCGGTCGCCCATCACCAGCTTGCGCCCGACGCAGCTCACCAGCAGGGCCACGGCGTCGCCTTCCTGCCCGTCGCCCTGCGGTCCGCAGGCTTCGGCCGCCTGCTCGGCCCCGTCCACCAGCGAATCGGTGCTGGCGTGCATCAGGCGGAGATAGAAGCCTTCCTCCACCGTTCCCGCCAGGATCAGGCTGCCCGCCTCCTCGTCGATGCCGAGGATGGTGCGGATCAGGCCGATGGCGGAGTGGTTCTCGTTCAGAAGCTCGAACGGGAACAGCAGTCCGGACGCCGGCAGATCCTTCGCGTAGTCGCCGAGGTAGCGCTTGTAGATGTTGAGCGCCGGTTCCCCGTCCAGCTCCAGCAGGATGTTGCCGGTGGCGCGGGTGACCTTGCGGGCCGGGCCGAAGGGCTCCCAACCGCCGAAGGAGCCATGGCGGAAGCGCAGCGCCTCGCCATAGAGACCGACCGCGACCGCCGCCCGGTCCGACAGGCCGGACGGTCCGAGCACCAGCGTACGCTTGAACGCGCCGCCATCGCCGGCCAGCCCCCCGGACACCGGCACCCCCGCGGGAATCCTGCCGGTCAGCCCCTCGATCAGGGCGCTGCCGTTGATGTCGACACCGCGGCCGAACAGGAGCACGCCGGCCAGCGGACCGGCGGGATGGGGAGCGGACAACGCCGTTCCGAGCGCCGCGCCGGCCTCTCCGGACTCGCCGAGCGTCGCCGTCACGGCCTCGGCGACCCGCACCGCGGACTTGTCGAATCGAAGGGCGGTTACGGTGCAGGTCCCGTCGGTGACGCCGTCGCCCGTGATCTCCCCGGCTGTGCTGCAGCCGGCGAGGGCCGAAGCCGGAAAGGCGGCGCGCAGCGCAGAGGCGAAAGCCGGATCCTCCATGACGGGCATCGCCCCGAAGACCAGCACCAGACACGGATCGAGTTCGGCAAGGGGTGCCGCCGCATCTGCAACTTTATCCGCGGCCGTCACCGCTGTCTGCAACGCACGCATGAACATCCCCCGCGCAGCTCTTGAACCGGGATACAGTACGACGTTCGGCAGGGGCGTGATGAGTCCTTATCACTTTGGGCAAGGATGCTACGGCGTAATGCCGCACCTGCCCCAATCTCTAGTATATCTGCCTACCCCGGTAGCGCAGCGCGGGATCCGTTCTCCTGGAGATAACCACCGGAACGGTAACCAAGCGTCAATCCTACCGGGATATGTTCTGTAACGCGAACAATGCGGACCCCATGCAACGGGGCGGGTGCGGGCGATCGACCTGCGGGGAGGAAGCGGCGGACAATGACGATGGAAACGATGAAGACCACACAAGTCACCCACCGCTTCGGCGTTCGAGCAAAGCTGCTGCTGGCCTTCGCCGGCATGGCCGGAATGACCGTTGCCGCAAGTATCGTTGGCCTGACGTCCTTCTCGGCCGTCCAGGATCCCCTGACCCGCATCGTCCGGACCAGCCTGCCGGAAATGGAACTGGCCAAGAAGCTGTCGGGGAGAGCGGCGGCATCGCCGCGGCGGCGCCGACCCTGGACGGCGCCGAGAGCCAGGCGGCCCGCGAGACGCTCTATGGCGAGATCATGAGCCGCGGCAAGGGCCTGCTCTCCCTGGTGGACGAACTGGCGAACCGCCGTCCCGCCGATCCCCGTGTCCCCGAGGTGCGGGAGAAGGCGCGGGCCCTGATCGCGACGCTGGAGGAGGAGAATGCCGCCGTCACCCAGCGCCTCGACCTGCGGGCCAAGCGTGAGGCGGCGACCGCCGATCTCGGCAAATCCTACGACGAGTTCTTCGGCATCCTGCGCCCGCTGATCGAGACGGTCGGCGCCCGGCTGCACAGCAAGGGCGAAGAACTCAACGCCATGACCGAAAAGGACATGGAGGGCCTGAGCGACGCGGTCCGCGCCCTGATCAGCCTCTTCGAGCTGCGGGCCGACATCGTTCTGACCGCGGAGGCGATGAACCGCGCGGCGACCGCCACCACCTCGCTGGCAGTGACGCAGCAGCAGCAGATCTATCTGGAGGCCGCCGCCCGTCTCGTCAGCGCGACCGCCCAGATCGGACAGCGCTTCACCCCGGAGATGTCGAGCGCCCTGGAAGCCTTCTTCGCCTTCGGCGACGGTGCCAGCGGCATCTTCGACCTGCGGCGCAAGGCGCTGGAGGGGGCGGAGGGTGACCGCGCCGCCGCCAACCGCCAGCTTGCCGACGCCGCGTCCAAGATGATCAAGGCGCAGCAGGAGATCCTCGACCAGCTCGAATCGCCGCTGATGCGCACCAAGGCGGAGATCAAGCTGGCGACGGTGAATGTCCGCTCCCAGACGCGGGATTCGCTGCAGGAGCTGCTGGGGCAGGGGCTCGTCCAGTTCCGGGCGTATCTCGAGGTCGCAGCCTATGCCAACGTCCTCACCGGCGCACTCAACGAGGCCGCGCAAGCTCCTGATCTGGCAAGGCTTTACTCACTGGTCGAGCGCTACACCGCGGCCGTCGACTCCATCAGCGAACGGCTGGAGCAGCTCAAGGGCGACGGCAACGCCGCCACGCTGAAGAAGAACGTCGACGCCATGGCGGTCTTCGGCGACGGCGACCGCAGCCTGTTCGAACTGCGCCGCGCCGAACTGACGGCCGGCCGCGACAATGCCGCCGTGCTGGCCAAGAACCGGCAGGTCGCCCAGGATTTCGCAAAGGTGCTGGACGAGCAGATCGCCGCGATGAAGGCGGAGGGCGACAGCGCGGCCGAGGGGGCGATGGCCGCCATGGACGCCGGCCGGACCATCCTGATCCTGTTCGCCGTGGCGAGCCTTATCATCGCCGCCGCCCTCGCCTGGCTGGTGGTCGGCCGGATGATCGTGTCGCGCATCAGCCAACTGTCCGACGCGATGCGCGCGATCGCCGGCGGCAAGCTCGACACCGCCATCCCGACCGGCGGCTCGGATGAGATCGCCGAGATGGCGCAGGCCCTGGTCGTTTTCCGCGACACCGCCAACGAGGCTGCCGCCGCCAATGCCCGGGCCGAGGCCGAGCGGTCGCGTGCCGGGCAGGAGCGCCGCCGCGCGATGGTCGAGATGGCGGACAGCTTCGAAAGCAGCGTGCGGGCCATGCTGGAGCGGGTCAGCACCGCGGCCGGCGAGATGCAGGACATGGCCCAGCGGATGAGCCGCAACGCCGAGACGACGACGGGGGAGGCGGCAACCGCGGCCTCCACCTCGCAGCAGGCGGAGGGCAGCGTGAAGGCCGTTGCCGCGGCGACCGAGGAACTGTCGGCCTCGATCCAGGAAATCGGCACCCAGGTCACCGCCTCCAGCCGCATCGCCCGGCAGGCCGCCGACGACGCGGAGCGTACCGACCGAACCGTCGAAGGGCTCGCCCAGACCGCCAACAAGATCGGCGAGGTGGTGCAGCTCATCAACGACATCGCCAGTCAGACCAACCTGCTGGCGCTGAACGCGACGATCGAGGCGGCCCGCGCCGGGGAGGCCGGCAAGGGCTTCGCCGTGGTGGCGAGCGAGGTCAAGAGCCTCGCCAACCAGACCGGGAAGGCGACGGAGGAGATCTCCAGCCAGATCAACGCCATGCAGTCGGTGACGCAGGAAGCGGTCGACGCGATCCGCGCCATCGCCGGGACCATCCGCGAAATCAACGAGATCGCGGCGAATGTTGCCGCAGCGGTTGAGCAGCAGAGCGCCGCGACCCGCGAGATCGCCCGCAACATCGGCGAGGCGGCGGACGGAACCCAGCATGTCCGGCGCAACATCGACTCGGTCGCGCGCGCAGCCGCGGAGTCGGGCGAATCGGCCAATCGGGTCCTCCAGGCCTCCTCGACCGTTGCCGATCAGGTCCGCTCGCTGGGCAACCAGGTGGACACGCTCGTCAACCAGATGCGGGCGGGCTGACGCCCGCTCCGCCGGCAAGGCGTGCAGCAGCGGAAAAGAAAAGGGGGCGGTCCGAACCGCCCCCTTCAGTTTTTGCCGAGATGTACCGACAGGCTCCTGGCCTCAGCGGGACTGCCCGCTGCCGCCGCCCTGTCCCAGCGGTCGCCAGATGACGGCCGCCCCGGCTCCGGCCCCGCAGGCCCCACCGCAGAAGCCCTCGTCGGACTGGTCCTGCGTGGCGCCCGGGCGGCCGGCATGGCGGTCGGTGTGCGGCTGCGTCATCTGTTGCTGCGAAGTCGGCTGGTGCGTGCTAGCGTGCTGTGACTGAGTGGTCATACCAATTCCTCCTATCCCGCCGGTGTACCAGACCGGCGGAACGGGAGCAATCAGAATCCGGACAATCCGTTGTTCGGAATGCTGGATTTCGCCCTTATCCACTGTTGCGCAGGCCAGCGGCGATCCCATTGATCGTGAGGTGGATGCCGCGGGCGATCTGCTCGCCGCTGTCGCTGCTGCGGTGGCGCTTCAGCAGCTCGACCTGGACGTGGTTCAGCGGATCCAGATAGGGAAAGCGGTTGCGGATCGACCGCGCCAGCAGCGGGTTGCGCTCGAGAAGCTGGCTCTGCTCGGTGATCTGCAGCAGCATCTCGACGCTGTCCTCCAGCTCGGTCCGGATGCGGTTGAAGATGCTCTCCCGCAGGGCCGGATCCGACACCAGCTCGGCATAGCGCGAGGCGATGGCCAGATTGCTCTTGGACAGCACCATGTCCATGTTCGACAGCAGCGTGCGGAAGAACGGCCATTCCGCGTGCATCGCCCGCAGCGTCTTCATGCCATCCGCCGGACGGTTGTCGAGCCAGGCCTTCACCGCAGATCCGAATCCGTACCAGCCCGGCAGCATCAGGCGGCACTGCGCCCAGCTGAACACCCAGGGGATCGCGCGCAGATCCTCGATCCGCGTCGTCTTCTTCCGCGAGGCCGGCCGGCTGCCGATGTTCAGGTTGGCGATCTCGCCGATGACGGTCGACTCCCAGAAGTACTTCTCGAATCCGGGGGTGTCGTAGACGAGGCCGCGGTAGGCCTTGAAGGCATGCGCCGACAGCTCCTCCATCGCTTCCAGATAGGCCTGGGACGGGGCGGGCTCGTCAGGGTGGAGCAGGGAGGCCTCCAGCGTGGCGGCGGCCAGCGTCTCCAGGTTCCGCCGGCCGACCTCCGGGTTGGAGTATTTGGCGGCGATCACCTCGCCCTGTTCGGTGATGCGGATGGTGCCCTGAACGGCGCCGCCCGGCTGCGCCAGGATCGCCTGATAGCTCGGACCGCCACCCCGGCCGACCGAGCCGCCGCGGCCGTGGAACAGCCGCAGCCGGACGCCATGCTTGCGGAACACCTCGACCAGCGCGATCTCCGCCTTGTAGAGCTCCCAGCCGGAGGTGAGGAAGCCGCCGTCCTTGTTGCTGTCGGAATAGCCCAGCATCACCTCCTGCACGCCGCCGCGGCTGTCGAGCAGGCGGCGATAGGCGGGCAGGGACAGCAGTCGGTCCATCACCCGCGCGCAGTTGCGCAGATCCTCGATCGTCTCGAACAGCGGGGCGATGTTGAGGTCGAGCGTCCCATCCTGCGGATGCAGCATGCCGACCTCCTTCAGGAGGACGGCCACCTCCAGGATGTCGGACACTCCGTCGGCCTTGGAGATCACGCAGTTGACCACGGCATCCGTGCCGAACCGGCGGCGGCAGTCGGCGGCGGTGCGCAGGATCGCCAGCTCGGAGGTCGTCTCCTCGGAATAGGCGATGTGCGGGGAGGCGAGGGGACGGACCGTCTCCAGTTCCGCCAGCAGCCGGTCGATGCGCTCGTCCTCCGTCATCTCGGCATAGCGCACCTCCGGCTCCGCCACGGCGAACAGCTCGGCCACCGTGCGCTCGTGCACGTCGGAGTTCTGGCGCAGGTCGATGGTGGCGAGGTGGAAGCCGAACAGGTCGACGGCACGGCGCAAGTGGCGCAGCCGGCCGCGCGCCAGCGCCGCGGAGCCGTTGACCGTCAGCGAGCGGTCGATGATGTCGAGGTCGGCGCGCAGTTCCTGTGGCGTCGAGTAGGGCGGGGCGTCGCCCACCGCGTGGCGGGCGGACTCCATGCCGTCCAGCGTCCGGGCGGTCGCCGCCAGCCGGGCGTAGATGCCGGCGATGGCCCGGCGGTAGGGCTCCAGCAGCCGGTGGTCGGAGGTGTCGGGCGAGCGTTCGGCAAGCGTGCGCAGCGGCTCCGACACGCTGATGATGCGGCTGTTCAGCGACAGCTCGGCGCCCAGCGCATGCAGCTCTTCCAGGTAGAACTCGATCGCCTTGGTGCTCTGCATCCGCATGGCCTGGGACAGCACCGGCGCGGTGACGAAGGGGTTGCCGTCGCGGTCGCCGCCGATCCAGCTTCCCATCCGCAGGAAGGACGGCAGCTCATCCGTCTTCCAGGAGGGATCGTCGACCCGCAGCCGGTCCTCGAGCGCCGCATAGAAGCGCGGCAGCTCGCGCAGGAAGGTGTAGTCGTAGAAGGTCAGGCCGTTCGACACCTCGTCGATCACCGCCAGCCGGGTATCGCGCAGCAGCGAGGTCTGCCACAGCGTCAGCACGGCGCGCTGCAGCCCCTCCAGGTTGCACTCTTCCTCCTCCGGCGTCATCGGACCGTGGTCGCGCTGGAGCATCAGGCGGGCGAGGTCCATCTGCACCGTCAGGATGCTCTTGCGCTGCACCTCCGTCGGGTGCGCGGTCAGCACCGGGCTGATGTGCGCCGTCTTGAAGAAGCTGTGCAACTGCTCGCTGGTCAGTCCGGCCTTGCGTGCCTCGTCCAGCGCATGGGCCATGGTGCCCTCGCGCGGCGCCGAGCCGGCCAGCGCATGGGCGCGGGTGCGGCGGATGTGGTGCTGGTCCTCGGCAAGGTTGGCGAGGTGGGAGAAGAAGGTATAGGCCCGGACCACCCGGACCGTCTGCTTGGGCGACAGGCTCTTCAGGATGTCTTCCAGCTCGTGGCGGGCGCTCTCGTCCTCGGCGCGATGAAAGCGGACGGAGGTCTGGCGGATCCGCTCGACGATGTCGAAGACGGCTTCCCCTTCCTGGCTGCGCACGGTATCGCCCAGGATGCGACCCAGCAGGCGGATGTCGTCGCGAAGCGGCTGGTCCTTTTCCGGAACATCCAGGGCGGCATTGGCAGACATGGGTACGGCTATCCTTGCAACGAGGCGGCATGGTGCCCGGGGGTGGAACCCTGGACGGTGACGGACGGTGGCCGAAGTGGTCAGACCACCGGCAACAGAATGCCTGATCCTGCCGTCGTTGCAACCACCTGAGTGCATCGCACAATACGATTTCCATAAGATAGCTTATCCAGCTTTTGGCTTCGCTCCGGCTGGTCGGCTCTTTGCGGTGGCTGCTCACGCCAATCCGCCGCCCGAGCCCCCGCGGCAAAGCCGGGGAACCCGGGGCAGGCGAAAGGAGCGGATGAAGCCTGCCGTCGGCGAGCACTCAGGCCCGCGCCGCCGCCGCCTCGATGCCGAGGGCCTGCAACGCCGTGGCGACGATGTGCCGGGCAGCCAGTCCGGCAAGCTCGTACTGCTTGGCCGGCGCTTCATGGTCGAGGAACTGGTCGGGCAGGACCATCGGCCGAATCTTCAGGCCGCCGTCCAGCAGCCCGGCCGAGGCGAGGTACTGCAGGACGAAGCTGCCGAAACCGCCGACCGATCCCTCCTCCACCGTGATCAGCACCTCGTGGTTCAGCGCAAGGCGGCGGACGAGGTCCTCGTCCAGCGGCTTGGCGAAGCGGGCGTCGGCGACGGTGGTGGACAGGCCGCGGGCCGCCAGCTCGGCCGCCGCCTTGCGCGCTTCCGCAAGGCGGGTGCCATAGCTGAGGATGGCGATCTTGGTGCCCTCCTGGACGATCCGGCCCTTGCCGATCGGAAGAATCTCGCCACGCTCCGGCAGCTCCAGCCCGACGCCCTCCCCGCGC
This sequence comes from Azospirillum thermophilum, assembly GCF_003130795.1. Classification (NCBI taxonomy): domain Bacteria; kingdom Pseudomonadati; phylum Pseudomonadota; class Alphaproteobacteria; order Rhodospirillales; family Azospirillaceae; genus Azospirillum; species Azospirillum thermophilum. The sequence continues at coordinate 878,566 of NZ_CP029352.1, read as the reverse complement.
GGGTAGCGCAGCGCCGAGGCACGGTCGTCGATGGCGGCACTGGTGGCCACCATGTGCATCAGTTCCACCTCGTCCGCCGCGGCCATCAGAATGATGTCCGGCAGGCAGCCGAGATAGGCGACGTCGAAGGCGCCCGCGTGGGTTGCCCCGTCCGCCCCGACCAGACCGGCGCGGTCGAGCGCGAAGCGGACCGGCAGATGCTGCAGCACGACGTCGTGCACCACCTGGTCGTAGGCACGCTGCAGGAAGGTGGAATAGACGGCGCAGAACGGCTTCAGCCCCTCCGTCGCCATGCCGGCGGCGAAGGTCACGGCATGCTGTTCGGCGATGCCGACGTCGAAGCAGCGGTCGGGGAAGCGTTGGCCGAACAGATCGAGCCCGGTGCCCGACGGCATGGCGGCGGTGACCGCCACCACGGCGGGATCGGCCTCCGCCTCGGCGATCAGGGCATTGGCGAAGACGCGGGTATAGGTCGGGGCGTTGGACTTCGGCTTGGCCTGCGCGCCGGTCACCACGTCGAACTTGGCGACGGCGTGCAGCTTGTCCGCCGAAGCTTCGGCCGGAGCGTAGCCCTTGCCCTTCTTGGTCACGACATGGATCAGGACCGGCTTGTCGTCGTCCGCATCGCGCACGTTCTGCAGGACGGGCAGCAGATGGTCCAGGTTATGGCCGTCGATCGGACCGATGTAGTAGAAGCCCAGCTCCTCGAACAGCGTGCCCCCGGTGACCATGCCGCGGGCGTACTCCTCCGCCCGGCGGGCGGCATTGCGCAGCGGGCGCGGAAGCTGGTCGGCGATCTCCTTCGCCAGATGGCGCAGGCTGAGATAGGGCTTGGACGAGATCAGCCGCGACAGGTAGGCGCTCATGGCGCCGACCGGCGGGGCGATCGACATGTCGTTGTCGTTGAGGATGACCACCAGCTTGGAGTTCGCCGAGCCGGCGTTGTTCATCGCCTCGTACGCCATGCCGGCGCTCATCGCGCCGTCGCCGATCACCGCGACGACGTGGTTCTTCCTGCCCTTCAGGTCCCGCGCCACCGCCATGCCGAGGCCGGCGGAGATGGAGGTGGAGCTGTGGCCGGCGCCGAACGGGTCGTAGTCGCTTTCCGAGCGCTTGGTGAAGCCGCTGAGACCGCCGCCCATGCGCAGGGTGCGGATGCGGTCGCGCCGGCCCGTCAGGATCTTGTGCGGATAGCACTGGTGGCCGACGTCCCAGATCAGCCGGTCGTCCGGCGTCTGGAAGATGTAATGCAGGGCGACCGTCAGCTCCACTACGCCCAGCCCGGCGCCGAGATGCCCGCCGGTGACCGATACGGCATCGATGGTTTCGGTCCGCAGCTCGTCGGCGAGCTGGCGGAGCTGTTCCGGCTTCAGGAGTCGCAGGTCCTGCGGCGTCCGGACCAGGTCGAGCAGGGGCGTTTTGCTGGCGGCAGTCACTCTGGGACGTCCTCCGTTCAGGCGCGACGGGCGACGACGAACTCCGCCACCGCCTTCAACATATCGGCACGCCCCTCGAAAATCTCCAGGTGAGCGGCGGCTTGACGGGACAGCATTTCCGCCTGGGCGCGGGCACGCTCGCGGCCCAGGATGGAAACGAAGGTGGCCTTCCCGGCCTGGGCGTCGCGCCCGACCGTCTTGCCGGTCTCCTCCTGCGTCCCTTCGACGTCCAGCAGGTCGTCGACGATCTGGAACGCGAGGCCGAGATCGTGGGCGTAGGCCCGCAGCGCATGGCGCTGGGCGGGCGCGGCCTTGCCGAGGATGCCGCCGGCCTCGCAGGAGAAGGCGATCAGCTCGCCGGTCTTCATGCGCTGCAGCCGGGTCGTCGTGCCGAGGTCGAAGGTCTCATGCTCGGCGATCAGGTCCAGCATCTGCCCGCCCACCATGCCGCGGCCGCCCGAGGCCTTGGCGAGGGCGGTGACGAGCTGGCAGCGCACGTTGGGGTCCTCATGCGTTTCCGGATCGGCCAGCACCTCGAAGGCGAAGGTCAGCAGGCCGTCGCCGGCCAGGATGGCGGTCGCCTCGTCGAACTGGCGATGCACGGTCGGTCGACCGCGGCGCAGTTCGCCGTCGTCCATCGCCGGCAGGTCGTCATGGATCAGCGAATAGCAATGGACGAACTCCACCGCCGCGCCGACACGCAGGGCGCAGTCGGCATTCACGCCGAACAGCGAGGCGGAGTGCAGCACCAGGAACGGGCGCAGCCGCTTGCCGCCGTTCAGGCAACCGTAGCGCATCGCCTCGAACAGCGGGGCTTCCGCCATTTCGGTGGAAGGCAGCAGATGGGAAATGGTGCGTTCGACGGCCGTCGCCGTCTCGGCCAGGGCGGCCTTGAGCTCTGTCTGCACGTCAGTCGATCCGGGCGGGTTCGGTGCCGAACGAGCCGTCGGCGGTCACGGTGATGCGGTCGATCTTGGCCTGCGCCTCGCGCAGCTTGGCTTCGCAATGGCGCTTCAGCGCGGTGCCCCGCTCGTAGGAGGCGATCGCGTCGTCAAGCTTGCCGCGCCCTTCCTCGAGCTGGCGAACGATCCGCTCCAGCTCGGCAAGCGCATCCTCGAAGCTGAGCGCGGCGATGTCGGGCGGGATGGGGGAGGACTCGGGTGCGGGAACGGGCATGGTGGCGGGGGGCCTGATCGGACCGTGGTGACGATGGGTGGGAAGTTATGCCCCCCACCCGTCCTGTGCAAGGCCCGCGACGGGCGTATGACGCGCCGCCGCAAAGCGGTCACCGTAATCCTCCGCAGCCGCCCTGCCCGCCCGGCCCCCTCCCCCTTCGGAGCACGCCCGCGCGTCAGCAGTACATCAGCTCGCGGACATGGGCCGAGCAGGCGGAGGCGAGGGCCCGCAGGTTGTACCCCCCTTCCAGGACCGAGACGATGCGGGCGCCGCAATGGGTGCGGGCCAGTTCGCCCAGCTTGCGCGTCGCCCAGACGAAATCATCGTCGATCAGGTGCAGGCCGGCCAGCGGATCGCGGGAATGGGCGTCGAAACCCGCGGAAATGATCAGCAGGTCGGGTTTGAAATGGTCGATCGCCGGCAGGATGATGGTGGTCATCGCATGCCGGAACTCCGGCGACCCCGCCATCGCCGGCAGCGGGGCATTGACGCAGTTGCCGTACTCGCCCTTCTCGCCCGCGTCGCCGGTGCCCGGATAGAGCGGCGACTGGTGGGTGGAGCAGTAGAGCATGTCCGGATCGTTCTGGAAGATGTCCTGCGTTCCGTTGCCGTGGTGGACGTCGAAGTCCATCACCGCCACCCGCTGCAGCCCGTGCGCGGCGCGGGCGTGGTAGGCGCCGACCGCGGCATTGTTGAACAGGCAGAAGCCCATGGCCTTGGCGCGCTCCGCATGGTGGCCCGGAGGCCGCACGGCGCAGAAGGCATTGCGCGACTGGCCGGTCGCGACCGCATCCACCGCAGCCACCACCGCCCCGGCGGCGCGCAGGGCGGCCTCCCCCGAGCCGGGCGACACCACGGTGTCGGCGTCGATGCCGGCATGGTCCTGCTGCGGGATTGCCGCCAGCACCCGGTCGACATGATCGCGCGGGTGGGCGCGCTCCAGCTGCTCCACCGTGGCGAGCGGCGCTTCCTGCCGTTCGAGCATGTGGAACTCCTCCGTCTCCAGCGCGGCCAGCACGGCGCGCAAACGGTCGGAGCATTCCGGATGGCCAAGTCCGGTGTCGTGATTCAGGCAGGCCGGATGGGTGAAAAGGGTGGTGAACATGCTTTTTCTATCGTTTTCGTGGGCGTGTTCGGGCGTCTCCCTCCGCCATTTTTCCCGGATCGCTAATAAAAGTACAGGATGAATGCGGGGCGATTCGTCACATCCCCCGGGGCGTCTACTCGCCCCTCACGTTCATCACGCCGTCCGTTCGATAACGAAGCGATAGATCCCCTCCGTCACTTCGCTCGACCGCAGCAGGTTTCCGGTCGCCTCGCAAAATGCCGCGAAGTCCTTCGGCGCGCTCGCGTCCGTCGCCTCCACCGTCAGGCGGTCGCCCACCTCAACCGTCTTCAACGCCTTGCGGGCCCGCAATACGGGCAAGGGACACTGCAGGCCCCTGGCATCCAGGTAATGCTCGGCCATAAATCCCGGCCCCCTTTCGACTGTCTTCCGCTATAACTTTGATCCTAATTCGGCGCGCACGGTGGTACAACGCCCGCTAACTCAAGCAGGGTCGGGCCTGCGGGTGCTGGACATCCCCCGGATGGCCGAATATGCTTGAACACGAACAATTTACCTGATCCGAAACCCCGTCAAGAGGGAGCGGGTGAGACGGGATGGCAATAGGATTCCGATGAAGATTGAGGATCTGCAGGCGAACGCCCGCCGTGCCAGCGCGCTTCTGAAGGCGATGAGCAACGAACGGCGTCTTCTCATCCTGTGCTACCTCAGCCAGGGCGAACGGTCGGTCGGCGAACTGGAAGGGCTGGTCGGCCTCAGCCAGTCCGCCTTGTCGCAGCATCTGGCGCGCCTGCGCCGCGACAAGCTGGTGCGCACACGGCGCAGCGCCCAGAACATCTACTATTCGCTGAACGGTCATGAGGCGCAGACCATCATGGCCACCTTGCATGGTCTCTACTGCGTCCCGGCCGCCACCGATACGGTGGAGGCTCCCCTGGACGCGGCGGCGGTGGCCGCCGCTCCGAACTGACCCGGGCGACGCGGCGGCGGCGGCGGGGCACCCGTCACCGCTCCGCCCGGGCGACCAGCGCACCGATCGCAAGCAGCAGCCAGCCGGTGATCAGCGTCGTGCCGCCGGTCGGTGCGGTCATGCCGATCGGAAGGCTGCCGCCCAGACCCAGCACATAGAGCGTTCCGCTGAACAGGATGGTGCCGGCGATGAAGAGCCAGCCGGCCACGCGCATCAGCAGCCGCCCTGCCCCGCCGACGCGACGGACCAGCGCCGCCAGGGCGACGAGTGCCAGCCCGTGCCACATCTGGTGCTGCGCCGCCATCCGGACCAGTTCCTGAGCCCGCGCGTCGCCGGCGAGGCCGTGACTGGCATAAGCCCCCGCCGCAACCGCCATCGCGCCGCTCAGGGCGGCGAAGAACAGCCATATCCGATCGACCGGTTTCATCATTTTCCTCTGCTGTTCCCGGTTGGCGCGGGAATTGCTGCGAACAGGACGCAATTGCAGTTTTGGCCCCGGCGACTCCGCAGAGTGGCGCCAACAGGTGCAATGTGCGTCGCATTTTGCCAATTCGTTCCACGACTGGTGACACCATGCAATGGGCAGCAGAGATCGCACCGTCGCTTTTCGATCCGGCGGCACTGGGCCGGCAGGTGGCGGAACGATGCCGGAAGGGGGGGATGCCTCCTCCCCCGGAAGTCGCGGTGCTCGCCGGAACGCCGGCCCAGCTCGTCGGTCCGGCGCAGGCGATAACGGAGCTGCTGGTCGCGCTGGCGGCCGACCGGTCCACGGTGTCCGCCCCCTCCCGCCTGCGGCTCGGCACAGAAGCCGCGGGGTCTGGCGAGTTGCTGTTCCGCGCGGTCGTCGTCGGAGCGGCACTGCCCGGCGCGTTGCCCGCCCCGGTCCGTTATCTGCTGGAACTGACCGGAGCGCGGCTGAGCGGCGGGCAGGAGGGCGACGGCGGAGCGAGCCTGGAGCTGTGCGTTCCGGTCGCCCTTCCGCCGAGACCTTCGGAAAGCGATCCGCTCGCTGCGTGGGCGCGGGGCCGCGGGGGCGGATTCTGGTCGTGGACGACAGCGACACCAACCGGGCGGTCATCGGCGCCCTGCTGGCGAAGGTGGGCTTCGTGATCGAAAGCGCGCCGGGCGGCGCGGAGGCGGTTGCCGCCGTCGCCGGGGCGCCGGAACCGCAGGATGCGGTGCTGATGGACGTCGCGATGCCGGAGGTGGACGGCATCACGGCGACCACCCGGATCCGCGCGCTGGACAGCACGCGGGCAGAGATTCCCATCATCGCCGTCACCGCCCACACGGCGCCGGAGGACCGCCGACGCTGCTTTGCCGCGGGCATGAACGGTTTCGTCGAGAAGCCGGTCCGCCGGACCGACCTGCTGAACGCGCTGCACGCGGTCCTGGAACCGGCCGGCCACCGCATCGGCCATTGAGCGGCCTCAGAAGGCGGAGTTGGGTTCCCGCAGGAACGCGATCTCCTCCGGCGTGCTTTCGCGCCCCAGGATCGCGTTGCGATGGGGGAACCTGCCGAATCGCTCGATGATCTCCCGGTGCCGCTCGGCATAGGCGACGATCTCCGGGTCTCCGACACGCTCGCGGAACAGGCGGCAGCTGAGAACCTGGCTCTCCTGATCCTCGTGATGCTCGAAGGGCAGATAGAGGAAGAGCCTCTCGTCGGCGGTGCACTCCAGGTCGTAGCCCTCCGCGACGACGTGGCGGGCGACGGCAAGCGCCATCCCATCGGTGGCGAAAGCCCGCGGAGTGCCGCGGAAGATGTTGCGCGGCACCTGGTCCAGCAGGATGCAGAGCGCGATGCAGCCGTCGACGTCCTCCATCCAGTGATCGAACTCCCCGGCGGCGGCACGCTCGTGGTGCGGCCCCAGCGTCTCCGCCACGGTGCGGTCGAAGCTGTCGGAGCGGCGGAACCAGTAGGGCTTGATCGCCTCGTCGAACCAGAAATCCACGATCTCGTCGATCAGCGCGTCGGCCATGCGTTCTTCCTCCTTGTTGACGGTCGCAGGATAACCCGGACCGGAGGCCGCCGGAAAAGAAACGGGGCGCCCGGATGGGGCGCCCCGTCTTCAACTCACGTCCTGCGTCGAGGCCGCGATGCGGCGATCAATGCAGCGTGCTCCACAGCTTGCGCTTGGTGGCGTACATCAGGCCGGCGAGCACGATCAGGAACAGGATGACTTTCACGCCCATCTGCTTGCGCGCATCCATGTGCGGTTCGGCAGCGAAGGTGAGGAAGGTCGCCACGTCCTTGGCCTGCTGCTCGACCGTCGCCTTGGTGCCGTCGGCATAGGACACGCCGTCGGGCTGCAGGATGTTCGGCATGCCGACCTGATGGCCGGGGAAATACTTGTTGTAGTTCATGCCCGGCATCAGGTTGACGCCGGCGGGCGGCTCCTCGAACCCGGTCAGGAACGCGTAGACGTAGTCCTCGCCCCCGACGCGGGCCTTGGCCATCAGCGACAGGTCCGGCGGCAGCGCGCCGTTGTTGGCGGCGCGGGCAGCCTGGTCGTTGGCGAAGGGCGACGGGAAGCGGTCGGCCGGAATGGCCGGACGCATGAACATCTCGCCGGCGTCGTTCGGGCCGGCCTGGACCTCGTAGCCGGCGGCGATCGCCTTCAGCTCTTCCTCGTTGAAGCCGATCCCCGCCAGCGTGCGGATGGGGACGAGTCTCATGGAGTGGCAGGCCGAGCAGACCTCCTTGTAGACCTGGAAGCCGCGCTGGGCAGCCGCCTTGTCGATGGTGCCGAACACCCCGCCATGCGGCCAGTTCTGCTGCGGAATATGCACCGCCTCGGAAGCCTGAGCGGCGCCGGCAAGGCCCAGGGCCAGGGCGGCCGAGAGAATTGCAGTCTTGAACGCGCGCATCAGGCCTTCTCCATCGGCTTGGCATGGGCGCCCGCGGCGACGCGGCCACCACCCTTCAGAACGGGTTCGCTGATGCTGCTGGGGAGCGGCAGCGGACGCTCCAGCTTGCCCAGCAGCGGCAGCAGGATCAGGAAGTGGAAGAAGTAGTAGGCGGTCCCGATGCGGGCGATCACCAGCCAGGCGCCCTCCGCCGGCTGGGAACCGGCATAGCCGAGCACCAGCGCGTCGATGGCGAGGATCCAGAAGAACTGGCGGTAGATCGGGCGGAACTTGCAGCTGCGCACCTTGGAGGTGTCGAGCCACGGCAGGAAGGCCAGCAGCGCGATCGAGCCGAACATCGCCAGCACGCCGCCCAGCTTGTCCGGGATCGCGCGCAGCATGGCGTAGAAGGGCAGGAAGTACCACTCCGGCACGATGTGGGCCGGGGTCACCAGCGGGTTGGCCGGAATGTAGTTGTCCGGGTGGCCCATGTAGTTCGGCATGAAGAACACGAACGCGGCGTAGACGATCAGGAAGATCACGACCGCGAAGCCGTCCTTGATGGTGACGTACGGATTGAACGGCACCGTATCCTGCGGGCCCTTCGCCTCGATGCCCAGCGGGTTGTTGGAACCCGAGACGTGCAGGGCCGCGGTGTGCAGGATCACCAGGCCGAGCAGGACGAACGGCAGCAGGAAGTGCAGCGCGAAGAAGCGGTTCAGCGTCGGGTTGTCGACGGAGAAGCCGCCCCACAGCAGCGTCACGATCGGGTCGCCGACGATCGGGAAGGCCGAGAACAGGTTGGTGATGACGGTCGCGCCCCAGAAGCTCATCTGGCCCCAGGGCAGCACGTAGCCCATGAAGGCGGTGCCCATCATCACGAGGAAGATGATCACGCCGAGGATCCACAGGATCTCGCGCGGCGCCTTGTAGGAGCCGTAGTAGAGGCCGCGGAACATGTGGATGTAGACGGCGATGAAGAACATCGACGCGCCGTTGGCGTGGATGTAGCGCAGCAGCCAGCCGTAATTCACGTCGCGCATGATGCGCTCGACCGAATCGAAGGCCAGCGAGGTGTGCGACGAATACTGCATCGCCAGGAACAGGCCCGTGGCGATCATGATCACCAGCATGATGCCGGCAATCGCACCGAACGCCCAGAGATAGTTGACGTTCCGGGGCATCGGGTAGTGGTTGTACTCGTGATCCAGCATCGTGAAGATCGGCAGGCGGCTGTCGATCCAGTTCACGACCGGGTTCTTGAACTTTGTTGCTTGAGCCTGAGCCATCTCGGGGTCTCCAGAACCTTGGGGCCGCTTAGCCGAGCCGGATCTTCGTATCGCCGGTGAAGGCGTACGTCGGAACGACGAGGTTGGCGGGGGCCGGACCCTTGCGGATGCGCCCGGCGGTGTCGTAGTGCGAGCCGTGGCACGGGCAGAACCAGCCATCGTAATCGCCGCGCGGGTCGGTCGGCTTCTGCCCCAGCGGCACGCAGCCGAGGTGGGTGCAGATGCCGATGACGATCAGCCATTCCGGCTTCTTCACGCGGGCATCGTCGGCAGCCGGGTCGCGCAGGTCACCGAGGTTGACCTTCTTGGCCTCATCGATCTCCTTGGCCGTCCGGTGACGCACGAAGACCGGCTTGCCGCGCCAGGTCACCGTGATGGCCTGGCCTTCCGCGATCGGAGCCAGGTCGACGTCGATGGAGGCGAGCGCCAGCGTATCGGCGGCGGGATTCAGGCTGTCGATGAAGGGCCAAGCTGCCGAAGCAGCGCCGACGACACCCACCGCACCGGTGGCAAGGTAGAGGAAGTCACGGCGGGTGCTGCCCTCACCGCCAGGAGCCGCATGGGCACCCGTCCCGGGCGGATGCGTGGTCTGAGCCATAAGCGTGTTTCTCCTCAAGGCATACTGGAGCGCGACGAGGCGCCAGACGACAGATGGACCGTTCTCTAGCACGACTTGACGGGCCTGTCCGCCGGGGTGTTCACCTTGGGCATGCCACGTCGTCCGGAGTTGTATCTCCGGTGTTTCGGGTGCGGTATACAGTCGCGCCAGCGTCTTGAAAAGCTTTTGTAACCGGACATGTTGTCGCGCGCTGCGTCGCAACATCAGATGAGAACGATTCTCAACTAATAACCAAGTGTTTTTCTGGAGTTCTGCATGCGCATCGTCCTCTTCGAGCCTGACATTCCACAGAACACGGGCACGCTGATGCGACTCGCGGCCGGGCTCGGCGTGGCGCTGGATCTCATCGAGCCCTGCGGCTTCATCCTGGACGACCGGCGGCTGCGCCGTGCCGGCATGGACTACATCGACCATCTCGACTGGATCCGTCACCAGTCCTGGTCCGCCTACCGCTCACTGCCTCACCAGGGCCGCCTCGTCCTGCTGACGACCCGCGCCGCGACGCGCTATACCGACTTCGCCTTCGCGCCGGACGACCGCATCCTGGTCGGCCGGGAGAGCGCCGGCGTTCCCGACGAGGTTCATGAGGCGGCGGATGCCCGGCTGCTGATCCCGATGAAGCCGCCGGCACGCTCGCTGAATGTTGCGGTCGGCGCGGCGATGGTGTTGGGTGAGGCCCTGCGTCAGTCTGCCGCGTTCCCCTGATAGAGGTTCGTTCCCATGGCCGCATCGTCCACTCCCGCCTCTCCCGCCCTGATCGAGGAGCGCAAGGCTCGCGCCTCGGCCTGGTTCATGGAGCTGCGCGACCGGATCTGCGCCGAGTTCGAACGGCTGGAGGACGAGCTGACCGGTCCACACGCCGAATTGCCGCCCGGCCGCTTCGAGCGCAAGAGCTGGGCGCGCCCCGACCACGGCGGCGGCGAGGGCGGCGGCGGCACCATGTCGGTGATGCGCGGCCGGGTGTTCGAGAAGGTCGGCGTCAACATCTCGACGGTCCACGGTGTCTTCAGCCCGGAATTCCGCGCCAACATCCCCGGCGCGGCGGAGACCGGCGAATTCTGGGCCTCGGGCATCAGCCTCGTCGCCCACATGCGCTCGCCGCTCGTCCCGGCGACCCACATGAACACCCGCCACATCGTCACCAGCATTGGCTGGTTCGGCGGCGGCGCCGACCTGACGCCGATGGTGGAGGACGGCGACGACACGGCGGCCTTCCACGGCGCCCTGCGCGAGGCCTGCGACCGTCACGACCCGACCTATTACCCGCGCTACAAGGAATGGTGCGACCGCTACTTCTTCCTGCCCCACCGGGGAGAGGCGCGCGGGGTCGGCGGCATCTTCTTCGACAATCTCGACAGCGGCGACTGGGAGTCTGACTTCGCCTTCACCCGCGACGTCGGTCTCGCCTTCCTCAAGGTCTATCCGGAACTGGTCCGCCGCCACATGAACCGGCCCTGGACACCGGAACAGCGTGAGCACCAGCTTATTCGCCGTGGCCGCTATGTGGAGTTCAACCTGCTCTACGACCGCGGCACGACCTTCGGGCTGAAGACCGGCGGCAACACCGAGGCGATCCTGATGAGCCTGCCGCCGGAAGTGAAGTGGCCGTGAGCAGGATTACCGGGCCTGCCCAGCCGGGAACGGGGGCCTGGGCCCCCGCCCGGCGGCCCGGCAGCGAGCCAGAGTCTTCCACGGAACCAGCGTCATCCGCGACAGGCGGTGGCGAGGATGATGCGGTACAGTTCCTCCACGGCCTCGTCTTCCGTGATGTCGCCCCGCGCCGCGGCGTCTGACAAGGCATCCGCGGCCCCCAGGATTCCCCAGAAGGCCGCAAGCGTCAGGCAGTGTTCCTCGGCGTGCGGCTGCAGCGCGGCACGGCATCTGGCAATGAATCCGGCCTGATAACCGCGCTTGAGGGCATCCATTTCCGGTGCGCCCGCCAAGGCCGCCCTGACGCCCGGGATTTCCCGCCCTTCCGTCAGCACGCACCCAACGTAGGCCGAGGCGATGACCCGCGCGCGGGCCGACGGGGTCGGTTCGCAGCTTGCCAGCGCCGCGTCCATCATCGCGGTCTGACGCAGGTCGTAATCCTTGTAAAGCGCGGCGAGCAGTCCGTTCCGCGTTTCGAAGTGATCGTAGACCACCGGTTTGGTGACGCCCGCCCGCTCGGCCAGCCGTCCGAGAGTCAATGCGTCGGTGCCCTCCTCCCGGACCAGATGCCTGGCGGTTTCGATGAGCTGGGCGTGCCGCTCCCCCGGGACAGGCGGCGACGGGACGGCGGCACGGATTCTGTCTGCGGCGTGCTTGACATCTAACCTACCAATAGTAACTTACTAATAGTATATAGCATCCCGCTTCCGAACCGAACCAGTTTCAGAGGGTCGAACCATGCATGCCCTTGTCGTGACGTCGCATCCCGAACCCGCGTCCCTGACCCACGCCATCGCCAGACAGGTGATGGCAGGGATCGAATCCGACCCGAGCCATACGGGCGAGATGGCCGATCTCGCCGCCGAAGGATTCGATCCCCGCTTCACCTCCGTGGATCATGAGCTGTTCCTCCGCCGCGGCGCCGCCGATCCCGGCGTCCTCGCCGAACAGCGGCGCATAGACCGGGCGGATGTCCTGGTGCTCGTCTATCCGATCTACTGGTGGTCGATGCCCGGTTTGCTGAAGGGGTGGATCGACCGCGTCTTCGCCCAGGGCTGGGCTTACGACGAGCTGCCGGACGGCCGCCTCATGAAGCGGCTTGACCGGCTTGCTGTGCAACTCGTCGCCATCGGCGCGGCGGATCCGGGCACCTACGCCCGGCATGGCTACTCCCAGGCGATGCGCACGCAGATCGACCACGGCATCTTCGGCTACTGCGGCGCCCGCGTGGTCGGGTCGGAGATCATGATGCTGCCCGATGCCCAGGCCCGGGAGGACGCGCTGCGCAGGGCCTTCACGATCGGCAGGGAGCTGGCCCGGGCCGCCGGCTGCGACACCATCCCTGAACCCACCGCCTGCTGACCGGCCGGAAGCCGCCGCAGCCATGTCCGCACCATCGGGATGAAGCGGTCTATCCGGCCGACGCATCGGGAGAAGCCCCGATCAGGGATCGGGCGAACCCCAGGCAGTCCTCCGGCCGGACCGGAAATCCTCGGCGATCCACCACGCTTCAATCTGCTTCAGCGCCTCGCCCACGCGCGGACCACGGTCCATGCCCAGCGCCAGCAGATCACGGCCGGCGACGGGCAGGCGCAGGGAGGGGAGGTCTTCCGCCGTGGCGAGGGCCTTGCGGATGACGCCCAGCGAGACCGGACCGGCCGGCCCGACCGCCGCCATCAGCACCAGATCGCGGTAGAGGCCGGCGTCGCCCAGCCGGTAGAGCGCCTGCCGGCGCTTGACCCTGTCGTCGAGCGGATGCACCGGCACCGGCGGCTCGATCAGGGCGGCCAGCCGGTCGCGCTCGGCGTTGGACAGGCGCAGGGTCCCGGCCACCGCCAGGGCGCCCGCCCGGTCGACCTCCAGGACGGCGGCCAGCCGGCGCAGCGGGTCGGGCGCCTCCCCAAGATCGTGGGCGAGGCGGGCCAGCCGGTCGAGCCGGGCGACGCCGGTGGCCTGCGGCAGCAGATGCGCCATCACGCCATGCCCGATCATCAGCCGCCAGACCGCCCCGGGGTCGGGAGCGGTCAGCAGGCGGAACAGCTCGCCGCGCACCCGCTCGCCGGACAGCGTCGGCAGGCGGGGCGCCAGGGCTTCGCACGCCTCCAGCGCCTCGGGGTCGGGATCGCCGCGGCCGTAATGGGCGTGGAAACGGAAGAAGCGCAGCAGCCGCAGCACGTCCTCCTCGATGCGCTTGCGCGCCTCCCCGACGAAGCGCACGCGCCCCGCCGCCATGTCGGCCAGGCCGCCGAACGGGTCGTAGACGTTGCCGTCCGGCGTGCAACTCAGCGCGTTCATGGTCAGGTCGCGGCGGGCGGCATCCTCCACCCAGTCGTCGGTGAACTCCACCCGGGCGTGGCGGCCGTCGGTTTCGACATCGCGTCGCAGGGTGGTGATCTCGAAATGCTTGCGATTGATCACGGCGGTGACGGTGCCGTGGTCGATGCCGGTCGGCACCGCGGTGATGCCCGCCGCCTTCAGCAACTCCATCACGCGTTCCGGCGGGGCGTGGGAGGCGATGTCCACGTCCTTCACGGGACGGCCCAGCCAGGCGTCGCGCACGCAGCCGCCGACGAAGCGGGCATCGGCGCCGCCCGCCGCGAGCGCCGCGATCACGGCGCGGCTCTCCTCGTCGGTCATCCAGGGCTGGGGAGCAAGGCGGGCGGCGACGGTCATGGCGGCACGCTACCCTGCCGGTCCGGGGGCGGCAACCCCGTCACGGCATCAACCGGCCTCGCCCAGCGGGCCGCCGCCCAGCACGTCGCGCAGGTTCACCAGCATGCCGGCCGTGGCGCCCCAGATATAGCGCTGCTCGTAGGGGAAGGCGTAGAAGTAGCGCGGCTTGCCCAGGAACTCCCGACTATGGCGCCGGGGATTCTCCGGGTCGAGGATGAAGGACAGCGGCACCTCGAACACCTCCGCCACCTCGGTCGGGTCGGGCGTCAGGGTGAAGGGCGGCTGCACCAGCCCGACAACCGGCGTCACCCGGAAGCCCGTACGCGTCACATAGGTGTCGAGCCGCCCCAGGATCTCCACCCGGTCGCGCGTCAGCCCGATCTCCTCCTCCGTCTCGCGCAGGGCGGTGTCCTCCGCGGATTCGTCCGACGGCTCCATCCGGCCGCCGGGGAAGCTGATCTGGCCGGCATGGGCGGTCAGGTTGGCTGTGCGCTGGGTGAAGATGACCGTGATCTCCTCCCCCCGGTCGACCAGCGGCACCAGGACGGCAGCATCGCGCAGCCCCTGCCCGTCCGGCGGCGGCGTCAGATCGGGATTGAGATCGTGGTCGCCGCGAATCTTCATCCCGGCGTCCGCCGCCTCCAGCACAGGTTCGAGGCTGGCCGCGGCACTTCCGGGAAAGCGGCGGCGCACCTCTTCCAGACTTATGCGCCAGACAGCCTGCCCAGCGTGAAGAAGACCTTTTTGCTCCATAGACCCACCTCGGACTCGCCGGCCCGGTCGACGGTGACGCTGCGTTCGACCATGTCGTAGAACACGGGACGCAGGATCCGCGCCTCCAGCCGGTCCCTGATCGCGATATAGGGAGTGGGCTCCCCCGTTGCAGGGTCCTCCACCACACGAATGGGATGGTCCGGCCCGGCCTCCACCCGGTCATCCAGATTGGTCCGGAAGGACAGGACCTGATCCTCGCCGCTGCCCGACACGGTCATCTCGACCGCGACGAAGGGAACATCCTCGACCGTGATGCGGCCCCGCTCGACCGGGGTTACCAGCCAGTAGTCGCCCGCCTCGTCGCGTCGCAGGACGGTGGAGACCAGCTTCGCCAGCTCGATCCGGCGGATCGGATCCCCTTCATGGTACCAGGTGCCGTCGCGGGCGATCCGGATATCGTAGGATCGTTCGTCGGGCAGTCGCGCCAGCGTCTCCAGGGGAACACCATCGGAGCGCTTGCCATCCGGTGTTTCGTCACCGACCTTCATGGATTACGGTTCCTCCCTCCGGCGGACCGGCCCGGGTGCTTCGGCCCGGCGGTCCCCGGTTCGCATTTTCGCCATACTCGTCCTCTTAGGTCCACACTCGGGTCGAAAAATCTTGGGTCCACTTACGATCCCGGCGCGTTACGACAGATCGGCGGTCAAGGCCCGGACGAAGCGGCCCCGGGCGACGCCCGATGACCGACAGGGCCCGCCAAACATGGGAGCAGCGACGTGAGCGCACCAGACGCCAACCCCACCACGGAGAATCCGCACCAGCTGATGGCGGAGATCGAGGCGCTGGGCAGCCGGCTGGCCCATGTGCGCGAGCGCATCGGCCGGATCATCTTCGGCCAGCAGGATGTCGTCGACCTGACGCTGATCACGCTGCTGGCCGGCGGCCATGTCCTGCTGATCGGCGTTCCGGGCCTCGCCAAGACGCGGCTGGTGGAGACGCTCGGCACCGTGCTGGGGCTGGCGGAGAAGCGCATCCAGTGCACGCCCGACCTGATGCCGGCCGACATCCTGGGATCGGAGGTGCTGGAGGAGAGCGAGAGCGGCCGGCGTTCCTTCCGCTTCATCCCCGGCCCGGTCTTCTGCCAGCTCCTGATGGCGGACGAGATCAACCGCGCCAGCCCGCGCACCCAGTCGGCGCTGCTGCAGGCGATGCAGGAGCACCGCGTCTCGGTCGCCGGCCAGTATCATCCGTTGCCCGAGCCCTTCCACGTCCTCGCCACCCAGAACCCGCTGGAGCAGGAAGGCACCTATCCCCTTCCCGAGGCCCAGCTCGACCGCTTCCTGATGCAGATCGACGTCGGTTATCCCGATCGCGAGGCCGAGCGGCGGATGATGATCGCCACCACCGGATCCGCCGACGAGCGCCCCGTGGCGGTGCTGACCCCGGCCGACCTTCAGGCGGCACAGCGGCTCGTCCGCCGCATCCCGGTCGGCGAGGGGGTGGTGGACGGCATCCTCGACCTCGTGCGCCGCGGCCGGCCGGAGACGTCGGAGTCCGCCGAGGTGCGCCGCCATGTCGCCTGGGGGCCGGGACCACGCGCCAGCCAGGCGCTGATGCTCGCCGCCCGCGCCCGCGCCGTGCTGGACGGCCGCTTGGCCCCGTCGCTCGACGACGTGGTGGCGCTCGCCAGGCCCATCCTGAAGCACCGCATGGCGTTGAACTTCGCGGCGCGCGCCGACGGGGTGACGCTGGACGCGGTGATCGACCGCCTGTGCGAACCACTGGCGTGAGTGCGGGCATGGCGGCGCCTCCCGACCGGACCGCGGCCTCGCTGCGAACCCGCCAGAGGGCGGAGGAACTGGCGGCGACCCTGCCGCCCCTGCTGGTCGCGGCCGAACGGGTGGCCGCCACCGTTGCCCAGGGCGTGCATGGGCGGCGGCGCGTCGGGTTGGGCGAGACCTTCTGGCAGTTCCGCCGCTATCAGCCGGGCGATTCGCCGGCGATGATCGACTGGCGCCAGTCCGGCAAGACCCAGCCGGTCTATGTGCGCGAGAATGAATGGGAGGCGGCGCAGACGGTCTGGCTGTGGCGCGACTGCTCACCTTCCATGGATTACCGCTCGGCCCCGGCCTCCCGACCAAGCGGGAGCGGGCGGAGCTTCTCCTGCTCGCCACCGGGATCCTGCTGGCGCGCGGCGGCGAGCGGATCGCTCTGCTGAACGCCGGGCTGCGGCCGGACCACGGCAAGAACGCCATCAACCGGCTGACCGGCGCGCTGACCGACCCCACCGCCCCCCCCTCCCCCGATCCGCTGCCGCATGTCGAGCCCCTGCCCCGCCATGCCCAGGTGGTGCTGTTCGGCGACCTGCTCTCCCCCTGCCGGAGGTGCATGAGACGGTGGCCGGCCTCGCCGGGCGGGGCGTGCGCGGCCATCTCCTGCAAGTGCTCGACCCCGCGGAGGAGACGCTGCCCTTCGACGGCCGCGTCGAGTTCGAGGGGATGGAGCGCGAGGGCAAGCTGCTGGTTCCCCGGGTGGAGGCGGTGCGCCAAGCCTATCAGGACCGGTTGCGCGCCCAACAGGACGGGCTCGCTGCCCTTGCCCGCGCCGCAGGATGGAGCTTCGCGGTCCACCGCACCGACCGGCCGCCGCAGGCCGCCCTGCTGGGGCTGTGGGGCGCGCTCGCGCAGGAGGCGGTCTGACATGCTGAGCCTCGGACCGATCGCCTTCGCCACCCCCTGGATCCTGGTTGCGCTCGGCGCCCTGCCGGTGCTGTGGTGGCTGCTGCGCGTCACCCCGCCGGCTCCGAAGATCGTGCAGTTCCCGGCGATCCGCCTGTTGCGCGACCTGACGGCGACGGAGGAGACGCCGGCTCGCACGCCCTGGTGGCTGCTTCTGCTGCGCCTGATCGTCGCCGCCCTGGTCATCCTGGCGCTTGCCGGCCCCTGCTGAACCCGCGCGCGGCCCTGCCCGGCGGCGGTCCCCTGCTGCTGGTCGTCGACAATGGCTGGGCCTCCGGCCGCGACTGGCCGAACCGCCGCCGCGCCATGGAGGATATCGTCGCCCAGGCCGACCGGCAGCAGCGGCCGGTGATCGTGCTGCCGACCGCCCATCCGGCCGGCGGCGAGAAGCTGCACCCCACGGCGATACTTCCCGCCGGCGAGGCCCGCCGGGTGATCCAGGCGCTGGAACCGCTGCCCTGGCCGACCGACCGCGCCGCCGCGCTGGAGGCCGTACGGTCCCTGCAGGTGCAGGGCTCGGTCCATGCCGTCTGGGTCAGCGACGGGATCGGCGACCGCACGGCCCGCTCCCTGGCCGAGGCGTTGCAGCGTCTGGGCTCGGCCGAGGTGCTGGACGATTCCGCGGAGAAGCCGCCTCATCTCCTGCTGCCTCCGGCGACCGAGGGAACGGCCCTGGCGGCCCGCGTCGTGCGGGCCGATCCGACCCGGCCGGAGCCGGTCACCGTCCGCCTGTCGGCAACCGACGGGCGCCTGCTGACCCGGCAGACCGTCGCTTTCGAGGCCGGACAGAAGGTGCGGGAGGTCCGGCTGGACGTTCCGACCGAACTGCGCAACGACGCCGCCAGCCTGCGGGTGGAGAACGATACCACCGCCGGCGCCACGGTCCTGCTGGACGAGCGCTGGCGCCGCCGGCCGGTCGGCCTCGTCTCCGGACGGCCGGAGGGAGAGAGCCAGCCCCTGCTGTCCGACCTGCATTATCTGGAACGCGCGCTGTCCCCCTATAACGAGGTCCGGCGGGGCAGCATCCTCGATCTGCTGAAGCGCGACCTCGCGGTGCTGATCCTGTCGGACATCGGCGCGTTGACCGGGCAGGAGGCGCAGGACCTCGACGACTGGGTGAAGAAGGGCGGCGTCCTCGTCCGCTTTGCCGGACCACGGCTGGCGCAGAATGCCGACCGTCTGGTGCCGGTCCGGTTGCGCATCGGCGACCGGGCGCTGGGCGGCGCCTTGTCCTGGCAGGAGCCGGCCCGCCTGCAGCCCTTCGATGCCAAGAGCCCGTTCAGCGGCCTGTCCATTCCCAACGACGTCACCGTCACCCGGCAGGTGCTGGCCGAGCCGGCTCTCGACCTCGCCGACCGCACCTGGGCGCGGCTCGCCGACGGCACGCCGCTGGTGACGTCGGAGAAGCGGGCGGATGGCTGGGTCGTCCTGGTCCACACCACCGCCAGCCCCGACTGGTCCAACCTTCCATTGTCGGGGCTGTTCGTGGACATGCTGCGCCGCGTGGTCGCCCTCAGCGGCGGGATCACCGGCGGCAGTGCCGCCACGGCGCTGGATCCGGTTGAAGTACTGGACGGAACCGGCCGGCTGGTGCCGCCGCCGGCGACCGCCTTTCCCATTCCCGGCAACGCGCCGGCCGCCGACGTGATCGGCCCGCGTCATCCGCCGGGATTCTATGGGACCGACGATGCCCGTCGCGCGTTGAATCTATCCGCTGTCGTAACGACGATCGAGCCGCTGGGCACCATGCCCGGTGGGGTCGCCCGGTCGGGCTTCGGCAGCCGCGGGGAGGTGCCCTTGAAGCCGTCTCTGCTTGCCGTGGCGCTGGCGCTCGCCACGATAGACCTGTTGGTCGCGCTGGCCCTGCGCGGCATGCTCGGTCGCTGGACCGCCCGCCGCAGTGCGGGGGCGGCCGCTGCCGTCCTGTTTGCCATCCTTCTGTCCGCCGCTCCCTCCGACGTCCGCGCCGATGATGCCCAGGCGGTGAAGGTCACGGCGGAGACCTATCTGGCCTACGTGCAGACCGGCGACAGTTCCGTTGACGAAACGTCCCGCGCCGGGCTGGAAGGCCTCGTCGCCATGCTGAACCTGCGTACGGCGGTTGAAGCTGCGGGAGCCGTCGGTATCGATCCCGAGCGTGACGAACTGGCCTTCTATCCCCTGCTCTACTGGCCCGTTTCCGGATCGCAACAACCTCTGTCGGATCAAGCCCGGTCCCGCGTCAATGCCTTCCTGCGCGGTGGCGGGACAATCCTGTTCGACACCCGCGACCAGGCGTCGGGAGGCGGTCCACAATCGCTGCAGCGGATCGTCGCCGGTCTTGATGTGCCGCCGCTGGCTCCGGTGCCACCGGACCATGTCCTGACCAAATCGTTCTATCTGCTGACCGATTTTCCCGGCCGCTACAGCGGTGGCGATCTGTGGATCGAGGCGCGCGAGGGCCGGGCCAACGACGGCGTCTCCTCCGTCCTCATCGGCGGTAACGACTGGGCCGCGGCCTGGGCGGTCAACCGCAGCGGCCAGCCCCTCTATGCCGTCGTTCCGGGAGGGGAACGGCAGCGGGAAATCGCCTATCGTTTCGGAATCAATCTCGTCATGTACGCCCTGACCGGAAACTATAAGGCCGATCAGGTCCATGTGCCCGCGATCCTGGAAAGGCTCGGCCAGTAGATGCCCGTCGATCTGTTCTCCGGCACCTCCATCGCATTGGCGCCGCTGCTGCCCTGGACGGTGCTGGGACCGCTGGTAGGGGTGGCGCTGGCGATCGTGCTGCTGGCCGCCCTCCGGCGGGCGCGCGGGGTGCTGCTGCGCCTGCTGGCCGTCCTCATCCTGGCGCTCGCCCTGGTCAACCCCTCGCTGGTCCAGGAGAAGCGGGAGCCGATCAAGGACGTCGCGGTGATCGTGGTGGACGACTCGCCCAGCCAGTCCATCGGGGACCGGAGGCCGCGGGCGGAGCGGGCGCTCAGCCAGCTTACCGAGCGGCTGAAGGCTTATGACGATCTGGAAGTCCGTGTGGTTCGCACCAGTGACGGAGCCGGAGGGGCTGCCGCGATCAACGAGACCCACCTGTTCGACGCGCTGAACCGGTCCATGGCCGACCTGCCGCGCCGCCGCATGGCCGGTGCCGTGCTGATCACCGACGGGCAGGTCCACGACGTGCCGGCGAACACCGGCAAGCTGGCGGAGATCGGTCCCATCCACACGCTGCTGACCGGCGACAAGGAGGAGGGCGACCGCCGCCTCGCCATCGTGCAGGCGCCGAGCTACGGCATCGTCGGCAAGCCGGTCGAGCTGACCATCCGGGTCGACGACATGCCGGCGCGCCAGTCGCCGGATGCCGCGGTGACCCTGCGCCAGGACGGCGGTACGCCCCAGGTGGTGCGGGTGCCGGTCGGCCGCGATTTCCGGCTGGAGCTGCCGGTCAATCATGGCGGCCAGAATGTCCTGGAGCTGGAGGTGGAACCGGCCAAGCAGGAACTGACGCTGGCCAACAACCGCGCCGCCGTGGTCGTCAACGGCGTGCGCGACCGCATGCGGGTCCTGCTGGTGTCCGGCGAGCCCCACGCAGGGGAGCGCACCTGGCGCAACCTGCTGAAGGCCGACCCGTCGGTAGACCTCGTCCATTTCACCATCCTGCGGCCGCCGGAAAAGCAGGATGGGACGCCGATCCGCGAGCTGTCGCTGATCGCCTTCCCGATCCGGGAACTGTTTGAGATCAAGCTGGACGAGTTCGACCTCATCATCTTCGACCGCTATCGGCGTCGGGGCGTGTTGCCGCAGATGTATCTGGAGAACATCGCGGAATACGTCCGCAAGGGCGGCGCCCTCCTGGAAGCCTCGGGCCAGGGCTATGCGACCCCTCTGTCGCTGTTCCGCACGCCGCTGGGGCAAGTGCTGCCGGCCGAGCCGACCGGCCAGGTGATCGACCAGCCCTTCCACCCGCAGGTCACCGATGCCGGGCGCCGGCATCCGGTAACGACCGGCCTGCCCGGCGATCGCCCGGCCGACAAGCCCGATCAGCAGCCGCAATGGGGCCGCTGGTTCCATCAGGTGGAGGTCGCCCCCACCGGTGGCGTGGTGGTGATGGAAGGCGCCCAGGGCCGGCCGCTGCTGGTGCTGGACCGGGTCGACAAGGGCCGTGTCGCCCAGCTCGCCTCTGACCAGATCTGGCTGTGGAGCCGCGGCTATGAAGGCGGTGGCCCGCAGGCGGAGCTGCTGCGCCGGCTCGCCCATTGGCTGATGAAGGAACCGGAGCTGGAGGAGAACGACCTGCGCGCCCGGGTGGACGGCAACCGCATCACGGTGGAGCGCCGGTCGCTGCAGCCCGACCCCCGTGCGGTCACCCTGACTACGCCATCGGACCGGAGCCGGACGCTGGAGATGACGGACGACAAGTCCGGCCGCTCCGTCGCCACCGTCATGGCCGACGCTCCCGGCATCTACCGCATCTCGGACGGCGAGCGTACGGCCCTGGCGGTGGTCGGCGCAGTCAATCCGCCGGAGCTTGCCGACGTGCGGACTACAGGCGACGTTCTTGCCCCGGTGGCGAAGGCGACAGGCGGCGGCATCCACTGGATCACCGACTCCGACCATGGCCCCCGTCCCGGGATCGAGGTTCGCCGCACCCGCGCGGATCGCTCCCAGACCGGCGACGGCTGGCTAGGCCTGCGCGCCAATGGCGAGTACACGGTCACCGGCGTAACGGATGTCCCCCTGCTGCCGGTGGGTGCGGTGCTGGCTCTGTCGCTCGGCGCCCTGCTGCTGGCTTGGCGCCGGGAAGGCCGCTGAGCGGGCTGCGACGGCTATACAAGCTGTTGCAGTCCCGCCCTTTTCCGATTATGGTGCCGCCCCTCCCGGCAGTGAAGGCCGGCCCGGTTGGGGCGTCGCCAAGCGGTAAGGCAGCGGTTTTTGGTACCGCCATTCCCAGGTTCGAATCCTGGCGCCCCAGCCACTCCCAGTTGCATTCCAGCCGAATCCCTTGGATTTCCGGGCACATCTCCACCGGCAACAACCGGCGGAGCGGTGTTGCGGACCCGCTGTCACACCGGCTGTCACACACGCTGTCCCACCAGCTGTCACACAGCCCGGCGCGCTCCCCGTCACATCGCCTCGCCGGTGGACGAGGAGCGCATGGGATCGGGACCCCACCTCTACCGCCGCGGCGCCACGTTCTGGTGGCGCCGCCGCATTCCCCGGAACGTTCAGACGGCGTTCACACGGCACGAACTCGCCGTTTCACTGCGCACCCACATCCCCTCCGACGCGCGCGTCCGGGCCGCCCGCCTGCGGGTGGCCACCGACGCGCTGTTCGATGGGGTGCGGCAGGCCATGGCCCTCGGGCTGACACTGAGCAAGGCGCAGATGGACGCCATCATCCTCGATCTCATCCGGCATGAGATCGAGGCCGCCGAGCACGCCCGCGCGCTGTCCCCGCCGCGGACGCCCGAGGAAGCCGAGGCCGCGGCAGCCCGTGCCCGGGCCCTGCGCGCCGCGCTTCAGGACGGGCTCCGCCTCCACCGCCTCGACGAGGTGCGCGGCCCGCTCGACGCCGCCCTCGCCCGCCTGCAGATCCCGCTGGCGCCCGACACGCCCGACTACCGGTTCCTGCAGCGGCAGGCGGCCTGGGGCCTGACCACCGTCGCCAACGTCAACGAGCGGCGCGAGGCCGGGATCTACGAGGACGACGCCTTCTTCACGATCCCGCCCGCGCCCATGCCCAGAACGGCCGGAACGGCCGCACCGACCGTTCCGGCGGCGGCCCCCGCACCCATGGCCGTCGTGATCGGACCGGCGCCCGGTCCGACCGCCATGGTGACCGCTGCGGATGCGGAGCTGCCGGCGACACCGCCCATGACCATCGGCCAGGCTTTCGACGGGCTGATCGCCGCCAAGTCGAAAAGCCCGTCCTGGGTCACGAACATGAAGCGCAAGGTCGAGGCGTCACGCCGCCTGATCATCGAAGCGATCGGTGACAAGCCGCTCGCCGAGACCCGGCGCGCCGACGTCAGCGCCTTCCGCGACCTGATCGAGCGTCTGCCGGCCAATCACGGCAAGAGTGCCCACGACCGCCGCACCATTCGGGAGATCGCCGACGACACCGATGCCGAGGAGCGCAATCGGCTGGATGAGCTCGAGGAACGCCTCGACCTCGGCATCCTGACCCGTGCGGACTACGTGGAGCTCCGCGACCAGGGGCGCACGCGGCGCCTGACCTCGACGACGATCAACCTGCACCTCGACCGGTTCGCCAGCGCCTTCGTCTGGGCGATCGAGAACGACCATTTCAGCGGCCGCAATCCGGTGGAGGGCGTTCGTCTCGATGCGGTCGACCGTGACGCTCGCGACCGTCTGGTCCCCCGCGTCGCGCGGGAGCCGTGGGGGCGCGAGGGGTTGCGCGCCCTGTTTGCCACCCCGGCCTTCCAGGGTGAGGGGGCCCACACCGAAGCCCTCTTCTGGGTGCCGCTGATCGGCGCCCACGCCGGCCTGCGCCCGGAGGAGGCGCTGCAACTGCAATGCACAGACATCCGGCGGATCGACGGCGTCTGGTGCATGAGCATCACGCCGGGCGCCGGCAAGAGCGTCAAGGCCAAGGGATCGCACCGCGACGTCCCCATTCACCCGACGCTGATCGACCTCGGCCTGCTGGACCTCGCCGAGACGCGCCGCCGCCAGAGGCAGACCCGGCTGTTCCCCGACATCGAACGCGGTGCTGCCTACGACCGCTTCTCGGACCTGTTCAGCAAGGAGTTCGGGCGCTACACCCGCGATCACGGCCTGTGGGCGCCGGGACAGGACCTGTATTCGACGCGCAAGGACTTCAACGTGCGCCTGCGTGAGGCCGGTGTGCCGGTGGGCGCGCGCAAGCGGCTGATGGGACACGTCATCAAGGACCTGACCGACGGCGCCTACGATCCGAAGGGCGAAAGCATGGCAACGCTGAACGATTACGTTGCCCGCATCGATCATGGCGTCCGCGCCGGACCGAACCGTCGGCTTGTGCTGGTGGGATCTGACGGACCATCGCCGGAAGAATGAAGGCGTCGGTTCGCATCTCGTGCATTTGCCGGTGCCATGCGCCGGCACCACACTGCCCCTCCGCTCAGCGCTCTCAAGCTGTCTGAAGTCATATGACGGCCACGTTCCCTGACTCCCCAGCGCCACCGCGGATTCCGCAGAAAATTCCCAAGAATTGCCGGGATTTTCCGTTGACTTGAGGAACCAGTGTACGCGATTCTTCTTGAGAGCCGACGGGATTCATCTGGGACCCCGCCGACCACCAGACAGACGGCTGTGCATCCGTCTGCTCTTGAGACCGTCCAAGCCGCGCATCCCGGCACGGGTCACAGCGGCACCGACGATCACCCTTCTTGATGTCATCCGGCATCCGGCTCACCAACGCCGTGTCTCTCCACGCGGAGGATCGTCATGCCCTGCACCCAGCCCCAAGCGCACATCACCGCCTCCAAGCTGGCCAGCGCCATCTCGGATGGGCTTCCGCTCACCGGGTTGGTTCCGCTGGGACCGCTGCCCGCCGAGGCCATGGAGATCATTCGTGGCCTGGCGGCGGTGCTCGACGAGCAAATCGACGAACGCCGCCGTCTCGCGCGGACGCTGCACACCAGCACCACCGTGACCGCCATGATGCGCCGCATGCAGGCGTTGCAAGACTTCGCCGCCGCCTGCGCCGACGCGGTTTCGCCCTCCCTGGAACGGCTGGAGCTCTTCGGTGTCGGAGTCGAGATCCATCACTGCGTCGTTCCGGTCGACCCCGAACTCGACCCCGATCCCGACGCTGGGTCGGCCAGGATCGGTACGGAACTCTGGTTTCGTCCGGCCCACCAGCGGCAGCGCGCCAACCCGGCGCGCTGATCCTGGGACGTCGGGCGACGACGACCGCCGCGGAGTGCTGCCCCCGGCCTACGAAGAGCGCGACTCCCGGGCGGGCATCGGCCATCGGCCGTGGGATTCGGTCGTCCCTCGTCCGCGTCTGCCGATCTGTGGCGTGGTCGGCCCCGT
This sequence comes from Azospirillum thermophilum, assembly GCF_003130795.1. NCBI lineage: Bacteria > Pseudomonadati > Pseudomonadota > Alphaproteobacteria > Rhodospirillales > Azospirillaceae > Azospirillum > Azospirillum thermophilum. The sequence goes on along the minus strand of NZ_CP029352.1, from coordinate 853,369 downwards.
GCCCAATTACCGATGTCCCCAAAGGAGCGTGACATGGCGACCTACCGCTGGGTGCAGGTGACGGACGATGGCGTCTGGGAACCGGCTCGTGTCACCGGGGCCGGCCGGTATGAACTGTGCGGGCGCCTTGGTGCCGTCGGTGTGTTCCGAGAAGGCCCTGCGATCGACTGGCAAGGTGCCGGCAACGCCGATGAGCGTGCGGAACTCCGAACGCTGCTGGTCGCGTTCGAGACGGCCCATCAACGCTCGGTCGAACAGCTCAACCGCACCGATGAAGCGCTCGATGCCGCCCTCGACCATCTGCGTGATCGCTCCTCCTGATCCGACATGGCGGTGGCCGAAGGCGCGGCCAACTCCTTCAGCGGGCATCAATGGCTGTGCACGGATCATACGGCACGTTGGCGCGCCATGGGTGCTGACGTTGCTGGGAACCATTCTCGAAGCATGGTGTGATGGTGCGAGCCCGGCGGTACACGATCAGCAACGGGCTGCGCTGCCGCGACACAGGCAACCGTTCGGATGCCGCATCGCAGCGGGCAACCGATGGGTCGGTAAACGCATTGGGTTCAACGCGGCAAGCAATAGCGGCCACGGTCGCAAATTTCGGACTGCCGCGCTGGCCTTTGCATGCCACCAAGTTGCTGGCAAACGGTGGTGACGACGGAGAGGCCGCTACAAAAATCAACAGGAAAGCCAGACAAAAACGTCACTTAGGACGGCATCACTGATGGGCACCACCGTTTCCATCGCGGACGACATCGCCGCTATACTTCCTGCACCTCTGGACAGGTATGGCGATCATCCTGAAACAGGCCCACGCCATCGACTGGTCAGCTATACCGGCGCGGCCCGGGGAGCCTATGCAGCCAACACCGACCGTGCCTTAGCCTCGGACACGCGCGCCTATTGTTCATGGTGCATGGCACAAGGCCAACCGCCCCTTCCCGCCACTCCAGATTGCGTATCTGCTTATGTGGACGACATGGCCGCCCGCTATGCAATGGCCACAATCCGGCGGCGCCTGTCCAGCATCGCCCGCCTGCACCGCGCCGCCGGGCTCAGCGATCCTACCAAGTCCGAACTCGTTCGTCTTGCCCTGCGTCGGGTCGCCCGCATCAAGGGCACGCGTCAGCGTCAAGCCGAGGCGATTACCGAACCGGTACTGCGAACGCTGCGCGCCACGGCTCGAGCGGGCTCCCTCGCCGACCTCCGCGATATCGCCCTTTGGCGCGTGGCGCGGGACCTTCTGGCCCGCCGAGGGGAACTGGTGGCCATTGACGTTGAGCACATGCACCTCGAGGAGGACGGCAGCGCCCTGCTGTTCGTTCCTCGTTCGAAGACCGATCAGGAAGGTCGGGGCGCGGTTCTCTGGCTGGCGCCGGAGACGGTCGATGCGGTCACAAGCTGGATGCGCGCTGCCGGTATCGAGAAAGGCGCCCTATTTCGCAAGGTCCACAAGGGAGGTCACTCGGTGGGCCGACGGCTATCGGCGGACGCCGTCGCACGCATCTGGAAACGCCGTGCCGTGCTCGCCGGCTTGGACCCAACCGACTTTACCGGGCATAGCTGCAGGGTAGGTATGGCCCACGACCTCCTGGGGGCAGGGTTGGAGTTACCGGCACTCATGCAGGCTGGGCGCTGGCGCAGTCCGGACATGCCCGCTCGCTACGTTGAACGTTTGACCGCCAAGCGAGGGGCAGTCGCCCGGTATCACGGCTACAGGAACGGCAGCGACACGCCGTGAATCTGCTCATACTCTTTCTTCAGGGCTTCGATCAGGTCATTTCCGAGCGACTCGCCGATGCGTAGCGATAGCAGCTCTGCGATGAGGACATTAGGATGCAGTGGCGGCGCAGTATCGTCCGAAACGGACACGCTCGCGAGGTGGTGGCCTGCCAGGTGGACTTGGCAGGACTCCCAAGTACGCTCGCCACACCAGTGTAGAACACGCAGACGAAGTCTGTAAAACATGTCATCTTTACGTCCAAAGCCCCGGCACCTTGCGTATAGGCGATCCATCTCTCCATTCAATGCTTCCGTCGCTGCGTTTGTGGCGCGCCTATCGTCGGAAATCTTTGCCTCCAAGCTAAAATAGGCGATGATGTCACAAAAGCGATCATCAATAGTTTTCTTATTCTTACCGTAGATCCGACGGGTGATCTCCGGAGCTTCGTCCCCCTCCACCCAACGCCAGAGCCAACTCCTCACCGCCTTCCCGGCTTTATCGATGCCCTGGTCCTTAGCCTGGAAGATATCGAACCATTCTTCCTTAGCGATATACAGCAACCTGAGATCAGGATATCGTTCAAAGATTACTTCCTGCCGTGCGCGCTCCGTCTCAGATAGCTGATGCCGTCGCTTGTTCAGCAATCGAAAAGAATGGGCCAGATGGCTGATGTCCTCACCACGTGCCCTTGCATTTTTTTCGATCTCCGATCGATGGCTGTTCAGGCGATCACGAACTGCGTTAATAATGTGGCGTTTGTCGTTGATGGACAAGGCTTTGTGCAGCATGTCTTTCACGCTGGCGGCATACGCGTTCGCGTAGTCCATGGTGACGACCATCTCCCGATCGCGCCCCTCCCAGCGCGCGAGAGCGACGTTAACGGGAGGCGCACTGGTGCCTTCAATGAGTTCGATCACCTTTCCCGCTTCGAGGTCAGTGAGTTGGGTGTAGTGTCGGCCACCGAGAACCTTATTGTCGATGCCGAGGAACTTCGGCAGCCGTCGCGGGAAGACCTTATCCACACGCGCAGCATAGTCGTAAAAGATGGTCGCGACGACGGTTTCGCTGGCGCCTGTTTCTCGAGCGACCTCTGCGAAGGTTCGACGATGCGCTTGGCGTTCAATGTACCGGACCAAGCGCCGCGTCATCCGGTGTCCTACATCGAGTTCAGGATTATGCGGCACCTCGGTTGTTATCCTCACAACCTCCTTGGATGAATTGGTCTCCTTTCGCGGTCGCCCCCGCGTCTCCATCTTCCCGACGTGCATCGTCGACACAGGGGATGCATCACCTCCCACGACCTTCCGACGAAAGCGCTTCATCACGCACAAAACCGGCCCATCACCGTTTGGCACGTCGAGGAAGCGGATTTCGTAGCTGCCGATGAGTTCCGTTACCCCCGCAAACAGCGCTTCCTCAAGATACAGGATCGTCCAAGGTCGCCCCAGGGGCGTGCCGTCCTGTTCCCAGCACTCTGCCGGTGTCGACAACTCGGTGCGAAGCGCATCGGGATCAGGCCCATCCTCATCTTGTGTCTGCGCGAATCCGTCCTTCAACGGTCGCCAATCGGGATGAGCGTTGATCATCTCCTGGCCGATCAGACGCGCGTTGCGCAACGGCGTCCACATACCGGGAACATAATGTACGCTCATCGCCCGCTCCTCTCGGTCGCGTTGGTAGCCTCCGGTGATCCGGCCAAGCCCGGAAAGGTCAAGGTGAGTTGCGTATCAACATGATCACGCTTGGTGTGCCGAGAGCCCTTCGCCGGTCCCTGCATGGCACCCAGACGCGATAGAACCGCCTCCAGGCGCGACAGCCCATCCTCCAGGCGAGCTTGGCCAGCACGGAGATCATCCAGATCGTCAGCCAAATTTTTGGCGTTTCCCGTAGTAGTATTGCCGTCTCGAGCATCCTTCGCCAACTTATGGAAACGACCGACATCGTCCGGCGGCACAAGAACATTGCATTGTGCCCATCCGTTTCTCAATTTTCTCTTTCGCTTCATCGAAATCCATCCAGCGCCATTTCGGTATAGCCAGATCATATTCCAACGAGCCAAGACAACAACTTCTATAAATATCAGAAACTGACGACAAATGTCGGGGCGCGGGTCCAAGTGCGGCTTGTTCCTCGTGGTTGTAATTTGTGACGGCTAGAAGTTCTAGTTTTGGGCCCTTGTATCGGATGACGGTGACGAAGCAGGGGTGATCTAGACGCTGCTAGGCCACGCCCGGCTATCCCCTGCGTTTTGTGAAACTGCGCCGCTGGATCGACGGATTAGGTCGGATAACTGGAATTATCCGACCTAATTTTTATTGCCCAACAAGGTCTGGCTCCGGGGTTCGGTTGCCACTCGCAAACGGCGTCCGAGGGTCCCCACAAAATGTCGGGGATAGCCGGGCGCAGTCTAGCCTCGTCTAGACTCACCCCGCGAACTGAACCGCACCGGGTTTTCCGGAGGCCGGTTTGCTTGAGTCACGCCGCCATGGCGACGTCCTCGGTTTGAGCATAATAGCGCGCCTCGGCCTCGGCGGGAGGAATGTTGCCGATGGGCTCGAGCAGGCGCCGGTGGTTGAACCAGTCCACCCATTCCAGGGTGGCGAACTCGACGGCTTCCAGGGTGCGCCACGGTCCGCGGCGCCGGATCACCTCGGTCTTGTAGAGGCCATTGATCGTCTCGGCCAAGGCGTTGTCGTAGCTGTCGCCGACGCTGCCCACGGAGGGTTCGACGCCGGCCTCGGTGAGGCGCTCGGTGTACCGGATAGCAACGTATTGCGACCCGCGGTCGGAGTGGTGGATGAGGCCGCTGCCCTTGGCCGGCCGGCGGTCGTGGAGCGCCTGTTCCAGGGCGTCCAGCACGAAGCCGGCGTGAGCGGTGCGCGACACCCGCCAGCCGAGCCCAAAGGGCCAGCGAAGCTACGATCCCTCCTTGCCGAGCAAGGCGCTCAGCGCCTCCTGGAAGTCGCCGGTGGAAACACCGCGCAGGTACAGGATCGGGAGTAGGGCGTCGAGGCTCTTGGTGCGGCGTGTCCAGCGCGGCAGGATCGCGGACGTGAAGCGGATCCGCTCGCCCGCTTCGGCGTCGCTGCGGTCGCGCACCTTGACCCGGCGGACCGCGACCGGCCCGATCCCGGTCTGAATCGCTCGTTCGGGGCCGTGCCCGTGCCGCACCACCCGGTCACGGCCGTCCGGCAGCTTCAGGTCCTTCACGGAGGCCAAGAAGCTCTCCACCTCCGCCTCGATGGCCTGCTCCAGCAACCGGCGCGCTCCGGCACGCAGGATGGCCGTCAGCGGATCGTCGATCTCCTCCGGCTGACGCAGCCGGACAAGCTTGCTATGCTCGCTCATGGCGTATCGCTCCCTCGTGGAGGTTCTGGCAGGTTTCGTCACCCACCTCGATACGCCGCCCTCCTCAGACCGTCATCACCCACTTTTCCGCATAGCTCCCGGAAACGCGACGTCGATGTCGAAGACGAACCTGTTCCCGTCTCCAGTCTCGCTGCATTCGATGGTCAGGCGGCTCCAGGCCGGCAGCGGGAGGCCGAGCAGACGGCCAGAAAGCAGGACAGCCGGTCACATCCCGGTGCCAGCCGGAACAGCAGGTCGAACGGGCCGAAATGCTCAATGACCAGCCCCTCGTCACCTCCTGTGCCAGCCTCCATCGTGCTTGCGTATCACCGCTGGGCGAAGTGGCGCTTTCAGAACGTACGCCGCCGCTCACAAGGTCATCCGGTGTCACCGCCGACCCCCCGCCTCGTGCGGGGCGGCGCGAGAGTCCATCCCGACATTGCCCTCTCGCTGGGGCCGGCCCTGATCACATTGAGCAGCTGGAGCAGGGCGCCGTGGTTCCGCGCGACCGGCCACCACCCAGCGGCAGGCGCGAAGTCGTGCTGGGTTCTCTATGGCGCTCACGTAGTATACAGACTATCGTCCCCGTTGATGTTAGCCCCCTGAATGCCGACACCCTTTCACACGGTCTATTTCGCGCATGAACTATCCCGCTCAAGGCCGGCGAGCGGCGTCGAACGGCTGTCGCAGTCGCTGGTGGATGCGTCGATTGACCTGAACCCGCATCAGATCGAGGCTGCGCTGTTTGCGCTGAAGTCGCCCCTAGATTCGGGTGTGATCCTTGCCGACGAGGTGGGGCTTGGCAAGACAATCGAGGCTGGCGTTCTTCTGCTTCAGAGCTGGGCTGAGCGCAAGCGGCGCCTGCTCGTTCTTTGTCCAGCGAGCCTGCGACGGCAGTGGGCGACAGAACTTGAGGAAAAATTTGGGCTACCCTGCCGGATCCTCGACGCCCGTTCCTGGTCTGCGAGCATGGACGCGGGCGAGACCAACCCGTTTGACACCGACCGCGAAGTGTCGATTGTGTCCTACAATTTTGCGGTGCGGCAAGCCGACATTCTCTTACGCACAGCGTTCGATCTGGTGGTGATTGACGAGGCGCACAAGCTGCGTAACGCCTGGAAGCCCGACAACGTAATCGGCCAGTCGCTGAAGCGGGCGCTTGCCGGCCGGCGCAAAGCGCTGCTGACAGCGACACCGCTGCAGAATTCGCTGATGGAACTTTACGGTCTCGCCAGCTTTATCGACGACTACATCTTTGGCGAAGCGGCGACCTTCCGTGCCAACTACACCGGAGCGGGCGCCAATCTGGAAATGCTCAGAGGACGCCTCGGGTCGTTCTGCCATCGCACGTTGCGCGAGGATGTCCAAGAGTACGTTCGTTATACCCAGCGGCGCCCACTCACGGTACCGTTCACGCCGACCGATGCGGAACAGCAACTCTACGACCGGATCAGCGCCTTTCTGATGCGGGAAAGCGGGTTCGCTATCCCCAAACGCCAGCGGCGGCTGACTCTGCTGGTCATGCGCAAGCTGCTGGCGTCGTCGTCTTATGCTATCGCGGGAACGCTGGATACGATCATCCGGCGCCTCGAAGCGTTACAGCGCGGCGACGCTCAGGCGGCGGATGAACTGCTGCGCAACTTCATTTCTACCGAGGAGTTCGAGGACACCGATTCGGAAGATGTCGGCGAGAACAAGAGCGAGGGTACGGGCGACGACGGCACCACCCTTTCGGAAACCAGTATGAATTCACCGGTACTGGCCGAGGAACTGGAGGAATTGCGCCGTTGCCGTGCGCTGGCCGACAGCATGCAGGCCGACACCAAGGCACACGCCCTGTTGAAGGCGCTGGAGTTGGGCTTTGCTGAAATGGCGCGGACCGGTGCCGCGCGCAAGGCGCTGGTCTTCACCGAGTCGCGGCGCACCCAAGCCCACCTTAAGGCCTTTCTGGAGGCCAACGGCTATGCCGGCAGCGTCGTGGCCTTCAACGGCAGCAACACCGATCCAGACGCGCGGGGAATCCTGGAGCGCTGGCTATCCGCAAACCGGGACAGCGGCAAGGTGACCGGTTCACGGCCGGTGGACATGCGCACGGCGCTGGTCGAGCATTTCCGCGACGATGCCAGCATCATGCTGGCGACGGAGGCGGCGGCGGAGGGTATCAACCTCCAGTTCTGCTCGCTGGTCATCAACTACGACCTGCCCTGGAATCCGCAGCGCATCGAACAGCGGATCGGCCGCTGCCACCGTTATGGCCAGAAGCACGATGTCGTCGTTGTAAACTTCATCAACCGGCGCAATGCCGCCGACCGCCGCGTCTACGAGCTTTTGGACGAGAAGTTCCGCCTGTTCGAAGGCGTGTTCGGCGCCTCCGACGAGGTGCTGGGGGCACTGGAATCAGGGATTGATTTCGAGCGAAGCATCTTGGCGATCTATCAGGAGTGCCGGACGGAGGCAGAGATCGACGCCGCCTTCGCGCGCCTTCAGGCGGAGCTGGAGGACGTCATCCGCAGCCGCATGGCAGAGGCCCGGCGGGTTCTGTTCGCCCATTTCGACGAAGACGTCCACGCCCGCCTGCGGCTGCGGATGGACGATGCGCGGATGCACCTCGACCGCACCAGCCGCATGTTCTGGCTGCTGACCCGCTACATGCTGGGAAAGATGGACGGGGCCGCGCGGTTCGACGACGCCACCCTGACCTTCGACCTGGATCGGCCGCCGCTGCCGGGCGTCGCTGCCGGGCGCTACCAGTTCGCCGTCCGCAGACGGCAGGAGGAAAGCGTCGGTCATGCCTACCGGCTGTCGCATCCGCTGGCCGAACATCTGGTGGAACGGGCCAAGGCGCTGGAGACACCGCAGAGCGAGGTGCTGTTCGACCTGTCCGCCCATCCCGCGCGGATCAGTGTCCTGGAGCCTTACCGAGGCACCTGGGGCTGGCTGACGCTGACCCTGGTCACGGTGGAGAGCTTCGCGCGGGAGGAGGAACTGGTGCTGACCGCGATCGACCGCCGGCAGCAGCCGCTGCCGCGCGAGGCGGCGGAGAAGCTGTTCCTGGTTCCCGCTCTCTGGCGAGGGCTGGCCGGGGACCCGCACGAACTCATCCGGGAGCTCCTGGAGGAGCGTTGCGCCGCTGACGCCAACCTCGCGGTCGACGTCGCACGGGCGCGCAACGCCCGCTATCTCGAGGAGCGCCGGCAGCGTCTGGATCAATGGGCGGACGATGCCATCAAGAGGGCGGAACGGGACCTGGACGACGTGAAGACTCGGCTGAAGGAGCTTTCCCGCCAGGCCCGGCAGACGGAGGATCCCGCCGAACAGCACCGCATCCAGACCGAGATCCAGGCGGCCGAACGCGAAAAGCGCCGCGCGCGCCAGCGCATCTTCGAAGCCGAGGACGAGGTGATGGCCGAACGCGACCGCCTGATCGCCGACCTGCGCCGCCGCATCGCCCAGAAGGTCGAGACGCGGCGGTTGTTCACGATCAAGTGGGTGGTGGGGTGAAGGCTTGGCGCTCGCCATGAGGGCAAGCGGCTGCTACGATGCCCGCCTCTGGTTCCAGTTGAACGAGCTGTTATGAAATACGAAGAAGACTTTCCTGCTGCTGCGCGGCGCCATCTCCATGATGGTAAGTTGTTGGCCGAACATAACAGGTTGGATAATGCGGGCTACCATTTCGGGTTGGCGGCCGAGTGCGCATTGAAAGCGGCCATGAGGAGCATCAATATACCAACGAAAGAATTTATGGTTGGTGAAAAGGATGCTTATTACATTCACTTTCCAAAGCTGAAGAACATTGCACTCAAGCATACGGGGCGCATTTCCAAGCAGGTCAGCGAAAGTCTCGGTAAGTCATCGTTTATGCAGTATTGGGAAATTAAAATGCGCTACTCAAAAAAGGTGGTGGAAGGCAAGCAGTGCGAGGCGTGGGCGAATCAGGCGGAAGAGTTTGTGAAAAGCTGCTTTGTTGTGGGGCTGTGACCGATATGATCCATTTTGACGATGGCGTCCGAGCACTGGTCGAAACGGCGATACGGGTGATCGGGCCCGACGCGTTTGAGGAGGCGCGGGTTTTCCGCGACGCCTTCGGCCGCCTGGGATACTGCACGAAGAGGCCGCTGAACGAGGAACTTGCCACCGAATTGCAGGTGGCCCTGGCCGATGCGCTCGGGGACTGGGCGTACGACGAGGGAACGCCGGTCGGGCCGGACAGCTTCGCGTTCGACCGGCTGTGGGAAGCGCCCAGCCGATGGGAACTCATCGACAGGCAGACGGAGGGAGCGGAACCGATCTACGTCGATCTGGCCGACCGCCGCATCGTCGGGCAGGACTGGGTGGTGGTGCCCGAGCGGGCGACCGATGCCACGCCGCGCCGGCTGGTTTTCTGGTCGGTCAAGGGCGGCGGCGGCCGCACCACGGCCCTGAGCGTCCTCGCCGCCAGTCTGGCTGCCGAGTCGCGCAATGTTCTGGTGATCGACGCGGACCTCGAGGCGCCGGGCCTCGGCTCCATGCTGCTGGAAAAGCATTTGGTCCCGAAGTTCGGCCTGCTGGACTACCTGGCCGAATCCGGCCTGGTCGCGTGGGAGGATGCAGATTTCGACGCCTGCGTCGCGACCAGCGAGCTGACCCACAAGGTCGGCAGCCTTGGCCTTGTTGATGTCGTTCCGGCCATCGGCACGGCGACGCTGGCGGCGCCGGAAAACATGATCGCCAAGCTGTCCCGCGCCTTCCTGGAGAAGCCGAGCGAGGACGGCGACCCGATCACGGTGCGTCGGCAGCTTCGCACGTTCGTGGACCGCATGGCCCAGCGCCGGCAGTACGACGCCGTGCTGATCGACGCGCGCGCCGGCCTGTCGGAATTCTCGGCCAGCACGCTTCTCGGTCTCGGCGCGTCGGTGATGGTTTTCGGCGTGGACCAGCCGCAGACGTTCCAGGACCTGAGCTTCCTGTTCGCGCACCTGTCCCGGCTGGAACAGGATGCAACGGAGGAAGCCGAGGATTGGCGCAGGCAGATCCACTTCGTCGAATCGAAGAGCGACAAGGGCCGCGACGGTTCGGATTTCCGCAGCAGCCTGCATGAAATGCTGGCGCGAACCTTCTATGAAGCCGACGAGGAAGGCGCAGGATTCACCTTCTCCTTGACGGACGAGGACGCGCCGCACATGGCCGCCCGCATTCATTTCGATCCGTCCTACACGAAGTTCGATCCGATCGCCGATGTTTCCGTTTTGAAGTCCGACGTCTATCGTGCAGCCTATTCGGAGTTCCTGGACAGGGCGAAGGTCATTCTGCTTGGACGGAAGGAAAGCTGACGTGAGCAACCGCCACGCAGTGGAGAAGCTGCGAAGCACGCTCAGGGGCCTGCCCAAGGGAGCTTCGCACACACCGGGCAATCCTCCGAGCCGGGAGGAGATCTATGCCCCGCGTGAGCATGTAAACGCGCTCGATCCAGATCGTGCGCTCGTGATCGGGAACCGGGGAGTCGGCAAGACGTTCTGGGCATCGGCTCTCGTGGGCCGGGAAAGCCGGCAATGGCTTGCGAGGCAACCGCAGTTCGAGCGGCTGAACCTTTACAACGTGACGGCTTTTGCCGCCTATCACGGTTCCTATGCCGACGATACCGCCGCCAGCCTCGCCGTCGTGCAGGACTGCGAGAACCGCGGGCTGGATACGCTCCGGGTGTGGGAAGCCGTTCTGTTGCGGGCCGCCGGCCGCTACCAGCACAATCCCATCCGGGACATCGCGCTATTGCTGAATGCAAACCCTGAGACGGGTGAGCGCGCCATCCGCGACGTCGACCGGGAACTGACTGCCTCCGGCAATCGCCTTCTGTTGGTGTTCGATGGCTTGGACACGCTGGGGCGAACATGGCCGGAGATGCAAAAAAGATTAGATCGGATTCTGGAATTCACCCGACTCTGCAAGACCCTCCGTTCGATCCGGGTCAAGCTCTTCATGCGGCTTGACCAAGCTAACTTTGGCGGCCTCTGGATCGGACCGGACCGCTCGAAAATATGGAACGAGCGTGCGCGGCTGAATTGGACCACCACGTCCCTCTACGATCTGCTGTTTCATTACATGGAGGTGGGCGAAGGGTCCGATCCGTTCCGGTACAGTTCTGCTTTCAGGGAGGTGGTCGGCTTCGATTGGAAGCCGCAGCAACTGACCGAAGAGGAGCAGCGCGAGGCCATCAGAGCCATGGCGGGCGGCGCCTTCATGACCGCCAGTCCCAGCGCAGCACGCATTTATGATTGGATCATGAATCATCTCGCCGACGCCAAGGGCGAAGTGATGCCTCGTGCTTTTCTGGAGTTGATGCGCAAGGCCGCCGAGGCCGAGCCCAGCGACTCGGAGCGTGTGTTCAGCGGTCCATCCATCATGCAGGGAATGCGGGAAGCCTCGGACCGTCATCTCAGTGAGTTGATGGACGAGTACTGGTGGGTTCCCATCACACTTCAGCCGTTGCGCAGCATGCAGGTTCCCTGCTCGCCGGAAGAGCTATACGACCGTTGGGCCGCTGCCGGGACGGTCAGCGAGATCATCCGTCGAGCGAACGAGGAAGACTTGCTGCTTCCTATCGGTTTCACCGGTAAGTCTTCGGCCTATCCACTGGATTATGGAGGAGAACCCTACCTCCTGGACAGCCTGATCGCCATCGCGGCGGCCATGAAGGTGAAGGGTGACCGCATCCACTTCCCCGACGTGCTGCGGCCCGCCGCCGGGCTTCGGCGCCGCGGACTGGTCAGGCCGCCGCGGAAGGCGGCCCAGCCTCCACAGTGAGACCTGAGGGCAAACTGTGCTATAGGACGCTGCGCCGGGACCCGTTCCCGGCGCAACGCATTTCCAGACCATCCACGCTCCACTGAACCCAGGCCATGATGTCGTCCAATTTGACCGCTCCCGCCCCCGCCATCCGCGAGTCCGAGGCGTTGAAGCAGCTCATCCGCCGGCTGGAGGAGATGTTCCAGCTCGACCGCGGGGACCTGGATTTCGGCATCTACCGGATCATGAACTTCCGGCGGGACGAGATCCTGCGCTTCCTGCGCAGCGAGCTGCCGGCGCGGGCGGAGGAGGCTGTGCGGGCGGCGGGTATCGGCGACGGCGCGGCGGCGCTGCGCCGGGAACTGGACAAGGCCATCGCCGGAGCGCGCGAGGCCGGATTCGATCCGGAAGCCTCCCCGCGCGTGCGCGAGTTGCGGGCGGACATCGCGCGGGCGGGAAACACCGCGCCCGACACGCTGCTTGACCAGATCTGGACGGCGCTCGACCGCTTCTTCGGGCGCTATTACGACGAGGGCGACTTCATCGCCCAGCGGCGCGGGCGGGACGGCGTCTACCTCATCCCCTACGAGGGGGAGGAGGTGAAGCTGCACTGGGCCAACAAGGACCAGTACTACGTCAAATCCTCGGAAAGCTTCGCCAACTACGTCTTCCGGCTGGAGGACGGGCGCGCCGTCCGCTTCCGCGTCGTCAGCGCCGAGACCGAGCGCGACAACAACAAGGAGGCCAAGGGCAAGCAGCGCCGCTTCCGCCTCGCCGGCGACCAGCCGCTGGCGGAGGAGGACGGCGACCTGATCGTCCACTTCACCTATCAGGCCGACGAGGACGACAAGCGCCGACAGGACGCCCTGAACGCCGACACGGCCGAGCGCATCCTGGCGCTGCCGGAGGCGGCGGGCTGGGCCGCCGGCCTCGCCGCCCCCGCGCCGACCGAGAAGGACGACAAGCGCCGCCTGATCGACAAGCACCTGACCATCTTCACCGCCAAGAACAGCTTCGACTATTTCATCCACAAGGACCTGAAGGGATTTCTGGCGCGGGAACTCGACTTGTTTCTTGATCGCGAGGTGCTGAACCGCCGCGCGCTCAACGAGGCCCGCCGGGCCAACCGGATGGAACAGATCGCTGCCGAACTGGCCAAGGCCGAGGCGGTGGAACGCATCGCCACCGAGGTGATCGAGTTCCTGGCGCAGATCGAGGAGTTCCAGAAGCGCCTGTGGCTGAAGAAGAAGTTCGTCCTGGACACCCAATGGTGCCTGACGCTCGACCGCATCGACGCGAAATTCTACCCGGAGATCGCCGCCAGCGAGGCGCAGCGCCGGGAGTGGGTCGAACTGTTCGCCATCGACGAGATCCGGGCGGAGCGGTTGGGTGACGTTGCCTACAGTGAACCCCTGACCGAGGCCTTCCTGCGCGCCAACCCTTTCCTGGTGCTGGACACCAAGCATTTCGACGAGGACTTCAAGGCCCGCCTGCTCGCCTCCATCGATGATCTGGACGACCGGATGGACGGGCTGCTGGTGCATTCGGAGAATTTTGGAGCGTTAAATCTTACGAGCGCTCGATTCAGGAGTCGTGTTGATTGCATCTATATAGACCCACCATATAACACTGGTTCCGACGACTTTGTTTACAAAGACAGTTATCAACATTCCAGCTGGTCCTCCATGTTGATGGACCGCGTTCTTTTGGCAAGCAATATGTTGAAAGCAAACGCGCCCATTTTTACCTCTATTTCTGACGATGAATGCTATAACCTTCAGAAGCTATACGAAACCATCTTAGGCTCGAACAGCTTTGTCGCCAATGTAATTTGGGTGAAAAATTTTTCCCCGAAGAATACTGCTCGGCATTTTTCAGTAGATCATGATTACATACTCGTCAACTCTATGAACAAAGATAATTGGACGCCAACGTTGCTTCCTCGCTCATCGGAAGCAGACAATAGGTATACCAACCCTGACAACGATCATCGAGGAGTGTGGTCGTCCAGTGACCTGACCGCCCGCAATTATTATGGAGATGGGCAATACGAAGTCACTAGCCCAAGCGGGGATCTTTTTCGACCCACGATGGGGACATACTGGCGCATATCAAAGCAAAAGTTTGAGGAGATGGACAAGGATGGCCGCATTTGGTGGGGGCGTGAGGGAAACAATATGCCTCGCCAGAAGCGTTTTCTTTCTGAGGTCAAGCAGGGGATTGTTCCTCAGACGGTCTGGCGCTACGAGGATGTGGGCCATACTCAAGATGCAAAGCGTGAGCTATTGAGCATTGTTCCATACAAAAGGACGGAAGATGTTCTGAACACAGTCAAGCCGACAAAACTGATATCCAGAATTTGCAATGTAACAGACAACCCGAGCAAGAATGGGCTTATTGTAGACTTTTTCGCTGGGAGCGGCTCGACCGCTCACGGAATCATCCGCACAAATCATGAAGATGGAGGCTTTCGGAAATTTTTTATCATCGAAGTCTCGGATTATTTTGAGGCAGTAACGCTGCTGCGCGTGAAACGTGCCGCATACGCACCAATGTGGAAGGATGGGCGACCACAGGAATTGACGAAAAGAGGCTACGCCTTCAAATACATCCGCCTCGAATCCTACGAGGACGCGCTGGAGAACCTTGCGCTGGCGGAGCGGCCGAAGGATCTGGAGGATCTGTTCTCGGCCAAGGACCGGGAGGCCGGACCGGGGCGGATGAGCGAGCTGCGCATCCGCTACATGCTCTCGCGCATGCTGGCGACGGAGGCCAAAGGGGCGTCGCTGCTCGACATCGAGGAGTTCCGCGATCCCACCGGCTACACCCTGACCGTGCTGCGCGACGGGGTGGAGACCCCGGTGCGCGTCGATCTGGTGGAAACCTTCTCCTGGCTGATCGGTATGACGGTCAAGAAACTGCATGCGCCGCGCCGCTACCGCTCCGCCTTTGTGCGCGATCCCCGTCACGGGCGGCTGGTGTGGCCGCGCCGGGCGAACGGCCGCATCGACCGTGACGCCTTCCGCACCGATCCCGAAGGGGCGCACTGGTTTCGGCTGGTCGAGGGCACCCTGCCCGGTGGCGAGGCGGCGGTGGTGATCTGGCGCAGCCTGACCGGCGACGCCGAGACCGACAATCTGGCGCTCGACGCCTTCGCCGAGGCCGCGCGGCTGAACGCGCGCGACAGCGAGGTGCGGGTGGTCTGGGTCAACGGTGACAACAACCTCCAGAACCTGCGCCTCGCCGCCCCCGAGGGCGACCAGGACGAGGACGGCGAGGACGGCGCGGCGCCGCCCATCGCGATGAAGGTCCGGCTGATCGAAGAGGATTTCCAGCGGCTGATGTTCGCCGACACCGACACCTCCGGCATTCTCTGACCCGCGGGCGACGAACGATGGCACCCTTGAAGAAGGCGAAACCGACGGTCCGCTTCTCCGACCGGCTGGCGGTGGCGCAATGGATGCTGGACCGCTTCGGCGCCTCCAGCCTGGAGGAACTGACCAAACCCCTGCGCGACGAGCGATACGAGGGGCTGGACAGCAACGGGGAGCATCATTTCCTCGACCTGCTGCTGCGCCTCCAGGGGCCCAAGCTGAAGCTGGCGGAGGAGCGGCTGCGCGCCTACGACCAGAACATCGTGCGGCTGACCGCCCGCCTGAACCAGCGCCGCGAGATCCGCCAGCAGCCGGCCATCCGCTGGAAGCATTTCCAGTGGCTGAGCCTGATGTTCATCGAACATTACCTGGACCGCTATTTCGAGGACGCGGAGGCGCTGAAGGCCGACCTGAACGGCTGGATCGCCGATTTCAACGCCCGCGTCGGCTCGGCCAACCGGATCGAGCCGTTCGAACCGCTGCTGCCCGCCAAACTGCAGCTCAACAAGCTGGCGCTGTGGTGCGCCACGGGCGCTGGCAAGACCCTGCTGATGCACGCCAACATCCTGCAGTTCCAGTTCTATCTGGACCGCGAGGGGCACAAGGCGCCGGACCACGTCGTGCTGCTGACTCCCAATGACGGTCTGTCGGCGCAGCACCATGAGGAGATGGAACAGGCCGGCATTCAGTCGGAGATCTACAGCCGCGAGGGCATGACGCTGTTCCGCGGCAACGCGGTGGAGATCATCGCCATCCACAAGCTGCGCGAGAAGGACGGCCGCAAGACCGTGTCGGTGGACACCTTCGAAGGCACCAACCTGGTGCTGGTGGACGAGGGGCACCGTGGCCTCGGACGCGGCGACGAGGGCGTGTGGCTGGATTTCCGCGAACGCCTGTGCCGCGATGGCTTCAGCTTCGAATACTCCGCCACCTTCCAGCAGGCGATCTCCGAAAGCCCGAGGCTGACCGACCTGTACGCCAAGGCGATCCTGGTCAACTACTCCTACCGCTATTTCTACGGTGATGGGTTCGGCAAGGACTATTCCATCCTGAACCTGGACGAGGATACCGAGAAGGGGCCGCATCTGGACAGCTATCTGGTCGGCTGCCTTATGGCCTTCTTCCAGCAGATGGAGCTGTACGAGCGCAACCGCGAGGCGCTGAAGCCCTTCAACATCGCCCGCCCGCTGTGGGTGTTCGTCGGCGCCACCGTCACGGGCAAGAAGGCGGAGAAGGAGGAGGCGGCCGACGTCGTCCGGGTGGTGGAATTCCTCGCCCGCTTCACCGGCCGCGCGGCGGAGATGGTTCGGCGGATCGATGGCATCCTGCAGAAGGGTCTGGTCAACGCCAAGCGACAGGACCTGTTCGGCCGGAGGTTCGACGCCCTGCACGACATGGGGCTGGGGGCCGAGGCGATCTACTGCCGGATCCTGGCGTTACTGTTCAACGCGCCCGACGCCGGCACTACGGCGGCCAACCCGCTGCGCGTCGTCTACCGCAAGGGACCGCAGGAGCTGGCGCTGCATGTCGGCGTCAACCCCGCCTTCGGCGTCGTCAACGTCGGCGATCCCAAGGGGCTGTTCGACCAGTTCGAGGCGGCGGAGACCGCCGGCCAACTGGACCGGGCGGAGGAAACCGTCGGCTCCGCCCCCTCGCTGTTCGCCGGCATCAACCGGCCGGGCAGCACAGTCACCCTGCTGGTCGGCTCGCGCAAGTTCACCGAAGGCTGGTCGTCCTGGCGGGTCAGCACCATGGGGCTGATGAACCTGGGCAAATCGGAGGGTGCTCAGGTCATCCAGCTCTTCGGGCGGGGAGTGCGCCTGAGGGGGCTGAACGACTGCCTGAAGCGCACCCGCGAGATCGTCGGGCTGGAGAAGCCACCCGCCCCGCCTTACCTGGCGGAGTTGGAGACGCTCAACGTCTTCGGCATCCGCGCCAGCTACATGCAGGCCTTCGCCGACTATCTGGACGAGGAGCAGATCACCAAGGAGTCGGAGACGGAGGAGCTGGTGGTCCCGGTGGTGCGGGCGAACCCGTTCCCCGCCGGCCTGAAGACGCTGCGCGTCGCCGACGAGATCGACGGGGTGCGGACGGAGTTCGGCGCCGCCTTCCGCAAGCTGGCCCGCATCCCGACGCTGGCCCCGCCGCAGGCTGGCGATCCGGACGATCCGCTGCGCAAGCACCCGGTGGTGCTGAACTGGTACCCGCGCATCGCCGCGCTGCGCTCGCGCGGTGTGGCCGGCGATGGGGTGGAGGCGGTGTGGGAACGCACCGTTCTGCCCAAGGAGGCCGTGCATCTGCTGGACCTCGACGCGCTGTGGTTCGAGCTGGAGCGGTTCAAGGCCGAACGCGGCTGGTTCAACCTGAACATCCCGCGTCCGGTAGTGGCCGAACTGCTGGGGCGGAGCGACTGGTACCTGCTCTACGCGCCCCCGGCCGAGCTGGCGCTGGACGACCTCGACGGCCTGCCGGCGATCCGCGACATCGCGCTGGCCCTGTTGCGCCGCTACACGGAGCATTTCTACCTCTACGCCAAGAACGCGTTCGAAGGCCCGCACCGGTGCTATGCCCCGGTGGACGAGACCGACCCGAGCATCCGCGACTACCGCTTCCGCATCCGCCGCGACGATCCACAGGCGCGGGCGCGGATCTCGGAGTTGAAGGCGTTCATTGTCTCCGGCCGCCTGCGCACCGATCCGGGCAAGACGTTGCAGGCGGTGAGGTTCGGCCGTCACCTGTTCCAGCCGCTGGTCCATTTCACCGGCAACACCATCGAGGTGACGCCGGCCGCCCTCAATCCCGGCGAGTGGCGTTTCGTGATCGATCTCATGGACTATTGCGACCGCAACCCGCCGGTCCTGGCCGGTTGCGAGGTCTATTGCCTGCGCAACATCAGCGGCGGGCGTGGCGTTTCCTTCTTCGAAGCGGGCAATTATCAGCCCGACTTCATCGTCTGGGTCTGCCATCCGGACGGCTCGCAGGACATCCTGTTCGTCGATCCGAAGGGTATCCGCCAGTTCGCCGTCGAGGATGATAAGATCAAGTTCTACAAGACCATCAAGCAGGAGGAGCGGGAACGCAACGATCCCAAGGTCCGCCTGCATGCCTTCATCCTCGCGGTACCCGGCACCGACGTGGCTGAGATGAGCCGGAAGTGGAAGATGACCAAGGCGGACATGGAGGATCACCATGTCCTGTTCCTGGATGATGGCGGCCCCGTATACCTGCCGGAGATGTTCCGGCGGGCGGGGTTGAGCGCCGAAGCGACGGCCGAGTGACGTCATCCAGACGGCATCGGTCTGAGGCCGGTCCCGTCGGCATGGTTCCATGCCACCCGGCGTGGCATCGCGAACATGTTTTTTGGCGCTTCCGGAATCGCTCTACCACACCGCCAAGGGGCGCGGTCGCCTATGGACGTCTACCGGTGCGGGCACTATCTTGCGGCGGCCGGCTTTCAGGGGAGAGCGTACCTGAACCGCACCGGGTGGAGCTATGCGGGAGATTGGGTGACGGGCCGATCAGGCGGCGCTCTGTGTCGCGGCTTCGGTGACCTCGACACCGTCGCGGAATGTGACGCCGTGGATCACCTTGGGCAACAGGTTTTCGCCCTGGAGGCGGCGCCAGGTTTTTGCCGCGGCGGTGATCAGCTTAAACACCATCAGCTTGGCGGTCTCCTGCGACAGTGCCCCCTTGGTGCGGAAGGTCCGGTGCCGCACGGTGGCGAACACGTGAACCGCGCCGGGTTTTCCGGAGGCCCCATTTCCTGAGAGGATGGGGTCATCATGACGAAACAGGCATCACCCAAATACGCCCCCGAAGTCCGCGAGCGCGCGGTGCGCATGGTGTTCGAGCATCAAGGGGAGCACGCCTCGCAGTGGGCGGCGATCAGCTCGATCGCGGCGAAGATCGGCTGCAATCCCGAGACGCTGCGGGGCTGGGTCCGGCAGGCCGAGCGTGACCAGGGCAAGCGGCCCGGCCCGACGACGGACGAGCGCGAGCGGATCAAGGCACTGGAGCGCGAGGTCCGGGAACTGCGCCAGGCGAACGAGATCCTGCGCAAGGCGTCGGCGTATTTCGCCCAGGCGGAGCTCGACCGCCCGTTTCGGAAATGATCGCCTTCATCGACGCGCACCGCGCCGTCCACGGGGTCGAGCCGATCTGCAGGGTGCTGCCGATCGCCCCGTCCACCTACCACGCCCACGCCGCGCGGCGGGCCGATCCGTCCAAGGCGCCGGCCCGCTCGCGAAGCGATGCCGAGCTGAGCGGGGCTATCCGACGGGTCTGGGATGCGAACTTCCAGGTCTATGTCAATGCTGAACGGGGCTTCCTCAAAACGGCTGGACGAAAATTCCCCAGTTAATCCGGCGGTTCACGGGTTGGCGGCGACTTCTGTCGGGCGATGTTTGGGTGGCCGGCCGCGGCGCCGAGGAGCAGCGGCAGCGGGCTGAACCGCCGGGCGGGCGGTGAAGGGGTCGGGGATCAGATCAGCATGCCGACGCAGCCGGTAACTGGCGCCTTCGATCCGCACGACGACGGCGTGGTGCAGCAACCGGTCCAGCAACGCCGTGGCAACCACGGTGTCGCCGAACACCTCGCTCCACTCCGAGAAGCCGCGGTTGGAGGTCAGGATCATGGCGCCGCGCTCGTAACGGGCGTTGACCAGCTGGAAGAACAGGTTGCCGCCGCCGGCGATCACCGGCAGATAGCCGATCTCGTCCACCACCAGCAGCTGGGGCCGGCACAGGAAGCGGATCCGCTCGCGCAGGCTGCCCTCCCGCTCCGCTTTGGACAGCGAGCTGACCAGGTCGGCCAGCGTGGTGAAGTAGACGCTCCGTCCCGCCTTCACCGCCTCGACGCCCAGGGCGATCGCCAGGTGCGTCTTGCCGCAACCCGGCTGGCCGAGGAAGTGCACCACCTCGTGGCGGTCGATGAAGTCGAGCTGCGCCAGGGTCAGGATGCGGTTGCGGTCGAGTGAGGGCTGGAAGGAGAAGTCGAAGCCAGCCAGCGTCTTGATGTCGAGCAGGCGGCTCATCTTCAGCGCCGTCTTGACCCGACGCCCCTCGCGCAGGCTCAACTCGGCGTCGAGCAGGGCGTCGATGGCCTCCAGGGCGGAGATCTCGCCGCGTTCGAGCTGGCGCAGCAGGTGCTCCAGCACTTCGAGCGCGCGTGGCATCTTGAGGCCGACGAGGTGGTGGCGGATGCGATCGAGGGTGGAGGCGGCTCCCGTGCTCATCGCGCCACCTCCCCGTCGGCGAGGCGCCGGGCGATGGCGTCGTAGATGGCCAGCGAGCGCGGCGTCACGACGTCGGACGTGGATGGTGGAGGCGCCACCCCCTGGCGCGGTGTGGTGCTGTTGGACGGGGGCGGCAGGGTGCGGTGGCCCTCGGCGATGCGGCGCTTGCCCCGGCCTTCCTGGACGGGATGGGCGGCGATGAGGCGGCCATCCTCCAGGATGTGCACCTCGTTGGCGGTGAGCTGCACCTCGACGCTGCGGCGCCGGGTGCCGTCGGGCACCGAGTACAGGTTGCCGCCGACGGAGACCATGCCGTCCTTGGTGATCCGCCGGTCGAGACCGAGCACGGCGGTGTAGGGGCCGGCCGGCAGCGGCTTGAGGGCGAGGCGCTCCTCGGCGAAGTGCTCGGCGACGATGCGGCCGGTGGTGCCGTGCACCCGGCGGTTGGCCACCTGGTCGAGCCACTGGGCGAACTGGGCGTTGAGGTCGTCAATGCTGCGGAAACTGCGGGCCAGGAAGAAGTCCTCGCGCACGTAGCGGAACGGCCGCTCGACCTTGCCCTTGGTCTTCGCCCGGTACGGCTTGCAGGCCTTCGGCAGGAAGCCGTAGTGCGCCGCCAGCGCCAGAAGCTTGGCGTTGTAGGCGATGCCCTTCTCGTCGACCTCGCCCAGGACGGCGGTCTTCATGCGGTCATAGAGGATCTGCTCGGGCACGCCGCCAAGCGCGTCGAAGGCGGCGACGTGGCAGCGCAGCACGGTGGCGAGGTCCTGACGCGGGACGAAGCGGCCCCACATCATGCGGCTGTGGCCGAGCACCAGGGAGAAGAGCCAGACCACGCGCTCGGCCCCCGGCTCGTCGGTGAAGGTGGTCTTGAAGAAGGCGAAGTCCACCTGCGCCTGCTTGCCGGTCGGCGTCTCGAAGCGGCGCTCGAAGGTGAGGTCGGGTGGCGGGCGGACGGTGCGCAGGAACTCAGTGACGGTGGAGTAGCCGCCGGTGAAGCCGAGGTCGCGGACCTCGCGCCAGAGGCGTCGCCCGGTGAGTTCAGGAAAGCGTGCGACGCGCTCGCGCAGGTAAGCCTCGAAGGGGCGCAGGAGCGAGGGGGCGGGTTGGCGTGGTTTGTAGGCGGGCGGCTCGAGACCGCGTTCGATGTACTTGCGGACCGTCTTGCGGTCGCGGCCGGTGCGGCGGGCGATGGCGGAGACGGACAGCCCCTGCCGGGCGAGGTCCAGGATCATGACAAGCTCCCCAAGGGTGACCACCGACACCTCCAGCATGGCCTCGTGCCAGTACGGGATATCGGTGGTTGGCGCCCGGTGCCGGGGCATGCCCCGGCACCGGGCTGTCACGCCGGACTGAGGAATTTTCGGCCAGCGCTTTTGAGGAGCATCCGCTCAGCAGCTACAGTCTACGGGGTCCGGAAGATCTGGCGGCAGTTGCGGCGGGAAGGGCTCGACGTGGCGCGCTGCACGGTGGCCCGGCTGATGCGGCAGATGGACCTGAAGGGAGCGACGCGCGGCAAGGCGGTGCGCACCACGATCAGCGACCGGGCGGCGCCGTGCCCCGCTGACCGGGTGAACCGCCAGTTCCAGGCGCCCCACCCGAACGCCTTGTGGGTGGCCGATTTCACGTATGTCGCGACGTGGCAGGGTTTCGTCTACGTGGCCTTCGTCATCGACGCCTTCGCCCGCCGGATTGATCTTGCCTCGGTTCGGTGGACATCTCAGCTAAGCTCCGAGTGGAGCGGGAAGGTGTCTGATGACGAAGACGAGGCGATCCTTCACGGACGAGTTCAAGCGTGAGGCTGTTGCCCTGCTGGAAGCGAGCGGTCGGCCCCTGGAGCATGTGGCGCGGGAGTTGGGCCTGCAGGCCTCGGTGCTGCGGAACTGGCGGCGGGTAGCCCAAGGCCACCCGCCGCGCCCACGGTCTGGTTCCCCTGCCGTATCCGACACGGCCATGCCGGCCAAGCCGGATGAGCAGACGGCGGAGATCGCGAGGCTGCGACGCGAGCTGGAGCGCGTCCGGCAGGAACGCGACATTTTAAAAAAGGCCATCAGCATCTTCTCGGAAACACTGAGATGAGGTTCCGCTTCATTGAGGACCACCGGGACGAGTTCCCGACCCGGCTTATGTGCTCGGTGCTCGAGGTGTCCGCCAGCGGTTACTACGCGTGGCGTGGGCGGCCGGAAAGCCAGCGGGCCGCCGCCAACCGACAGCTTCTGGTCGAGGTCCGACGCGTTCATGGTCACCACCATGGCCGCTATGGCAGCCCGCGCGTGCATGCAGCCCTCCGCGCGGAGGGCGTCGCCGCCAGCCGGGGCCGGGTGGCGCGTCTGATGCGCCGGCACGGCATCCGGGGTGCCGCCGCACGCCGGTTCCGGCCCGTCACGACCGACAGCCGCCATGGCCTGCCAGTCGCTCCCGATCTGCTGGGCCAGGCCTTCCAGGTAGCCGAGCCCAACCGGGTCTGGCTTGCCGACATCACCTACCTGCCCACCGCTGAAGGCTGGCTGTATCTGGCGGCTCTCCTCGACTTGGCGACCCGGAAGATCGTTGGATGGGCGATGCGCGACCATATGCGCGCCGAACTCGCCACCTCCGCCCTGGTCATGGCCATCCAGCGTCAACGGCCAGCCGTGGGCCTCATCCAGCATTCCGATCGCGGCAGTCAGTATGCCTCCCGGGATTACCGGGACCTGTTGCAGGCGGCCGGGATGCGGCAATCCATGTCGCGCAAGGGCTGCTGCTACGATAATGCTCCCATGGAGAGCTTCTTCCACACTCTCAAGGTCGAGTTGGTCCATCGTACTCGGTTCGAAACCCGCGACCAGGCGCGCCGGGAGGTGTTCGCCTACATCGAAACCTACTACAATCGCCAACGCGCCCACTCGGCCATCGGATACATCACCCCCGAACAGGCCGAGCTAAGATCTGCGTGAACCTGTGTCCACCCAACCGGGGCAAGATCAAACCTGTCGCCGGCCGTGATCGGCCGGCTGAAGGAGGACTGGGCGACCGGCTACGCGCGTTGGCAAAAGCGCGACTTGTCGGCCCGGCGGTACGTCTACGTCTGGGCCGACGGCGTCTATCTGCAGGCCCGCATGGAACCGGTCGCCGAATGCATGCTGGTGATCATCGGCGCCACCCCGGAGGGAAGAAAGGAGTTGGTCGGCTTCCAGGTCGGCGTGCGCGAAAGCGCCCAGAGCTGGCGTGAGCTGCTGATCGACATCCAAGCCCGCGGGCTGACCATCGCCCGGGACTGTCTGAAATTTCGTGTACGGGCCATAACTTCGGGACCGAAGGAGGCCCCGCATGGCACGGCGCAAACAGCCCAGCATTCCGGACGCGCTGCTTGATCAATTGCTCGCCGGCGCCGATCCGAAGAGTGCCTTCGCCAAGGACGGCCTGCGCGATGAGCTGAAGAAGGCGCTTGCCGAGCGGGCGCTGAACGCCGAGATCGACCACCACCTGGACAGCGGCGAACCGGATGGCCGCTCCAACAGCCGCAACGGGTATGGGCGCAAGACGGTGCTCACCGACACCGGCAAGATCGCCCTTGAGGTGCCGCGCGACCGGCTCGGCACCTTCGACCCGCAGCTGATCGCCAAGTACCAGCGCCGCTTCCCGGGCTTCGACGAGAAGATCGTCTCGATGTACGCCCGCGGCATGAGCGTGCGCGAGATCCAGGGGCACCTGCGCGAGCTGTACGGCATCGAGGTCTCGCCCGACCTGGTCAGCGCCGTCACCGACGCCGTGCTGGAGGAGGTGGCGGCCTGGCAGGAGCGCCCGCTGGAGCCGCTGTACCCGCTGGTCTTCTTCGACGCGCTGCGCGTCAAGGTGCGCGACGAGGGCACGGTGCGCAACAAGGCCGTCCACGTCGCGCTCGGCGTGCGGCCCGACGGCACCAAGGAGGTGCTAGGCCTGTGGATCGAGCAGACCGAGGGCGCCAAGTTCTGGCTGCGGGTGATGAGCGAGCTGAAGAACCGCGGCGTGGAGGATGTGCTGATTGCCGTCGTCGATGGCCTCAAGGGCTTTCCCGAGGCGATCACCGCGGTGTTTCCGCAGGCCCAGGTGCAGACCTGCATTGTTCACCTCATCCGCGGATCACTGGAGTTCGTGTCCTGGAAGGAGCGCAGGGCGGTCGCAGCGGCGCTGAAGGAGGTTTACCGGGCCACCGACGCGGACGCTGGCGAGCGGGCCCTGGAAGCGTTCGCCGCCAGCCCTTGGGGCACCAAGTACCCGGCGATCGCCCTGGCCTGGCGGCGCAACTGGGCGGCGGTGATCCCGTTCTTCGCATTCCCCGATGACGTGCGTCGGATCGTGTACACAACAAACGCCATTGAGGCCCTGAACGCGAAGCTGCGCCGGGCAGTGCGCACCCGCGGCCACTTCCCCACCGACGACAGCGCGCTGAAGCCGCTGTTCCTGGTCTTGAACCAAGTCTCCAAAGACTGGAAGATGCCACCACGCGAGTGGGGCATGGCGAAAGCCCAGCTCGCCATCCTGTTCGAGGACCGCTTCTCGCTCACCTGATCACAACCGGCCCGTACACGGAATTCCTGACAGTCCCCATCGCCCCCGAACTCGCCGTCGCCGACGGAGCGCTGGGCTTCTGGAAGGCGCTGGAGGCGGTCTTCCCGACCACCCGGCATCAGCGCTGCTGGCAACACAAAACGAACAATGTTCCCAACAAGGTGGCCAAGTCCGTGCAGCCCGCGATGAAGCAGGACCTGCGCGAGATCTGGATGGCCCCGGATCGGGAGACGGCGCAAACCGCCCTGGCGACGTTCGCAAAGAAGTATGCGGCCAAGCACGCCAAGGCGGTCGAGTGCTTGACCAAGGACCGCGAGGCGCTGCTCGCCTTCTATGACTTCCCCGCCGAGCACTGGGACCACATCCGGACCACCAATCCCATTGAAAGCGTGTTCGCTACCGTCCGCCACCGGACCGTTCGCACCAAAGGGGCGCTGTCGCAGGAAACCGCCAAGCTGATGGTCTTCAAGCTGATCACCGCCGCCGCCAAGACTTGGCGCCGCCTGCAAGGCGAAAACCAGTTGCCCAAGGTGATCCAGGGCGTCACATTCCGCAACGGCATCGAGGTCACCGAGCCCGCGTCACAGAACGCCGCCTGACCAGACCGTCACCCAGTTTCCCGCATAGCTCCCGTTTCCGGTGGTGGGTCTATAGTGCATTACCGGGGAAGGCTGAAGATGATCTCCGGCTGACCCCGAGCAAACCCGCCTTGACGGCCCGTTTACGCGGCCAGCCAGCGAGCAGCCTGCTTGCATGCTGGCCTCAGCGCCCAAGCACAGCGTGCGGCTGATGCTGTGCGCAGGCCAGCTCCACGCTGTCCCACAAACTGTACGCTTGACTGCCCCACACCGCGGACCCACATCCGGAACCGAGCCGCCCGGAATCCAGGATTCATGCGGGTTTCAGGAGAACACCACGCCGTCTGGCTGGGAATCCTGGCGCCCCAGCCAACTTTTCCAAAAGCAAGCAGCATTCGTAGCGGGCTAAGCCACTTCTGGGAATGGGGCAATCCGGCTGTCCTTGATCCGGCCGAAATCAGTGTCGTGAGGTCAGACGGAGACGTCCAGCAGCGAACCGCGCTGGCGCAAGCCATAGCCGCGGTTGTTCACGCTGGCGGTCACTGCAGCGGCTTGCGTATCCAGCGACTGGCCGTTTTGTGTGCTGCTGCGGGTATCGCGTGACTGTTCCGACTTGCCGGCTGCCTGCGGTGCCTGGAGCGTCTGCGTCCGGACCGTCTGAGTCGTCTGCTGGGCCGCCTGCACCGCGGGCGACAGAGCAAGCTGAGCCGCCGGGGTGACCGGCGGGATCGGCTTCGCCATCTGCGGGGCTATGGTCGGATTGAACTGCATATTAAGAGAGTACGCCCGCGAAAGAGGGCTTACAAGGGGCGCCCGGCAAAATTTTCCCGGCTACTGAAGCCGCTTCACCCCAACCAGGAAACTGCGGATCCGTGTCATCGTCTCGCCCGCCATCGCCGCCAGCGTGCCGGCTGATCCCGTCATGGCGTCGGCGGCGCGCGTCGCCTCGGTTACGGCGCGGTCCAGGCGGGAAACGGTGCCGCCGACCTCTGCGGCCTCACCCGCGATCCGCTGCAGGTCCCGTCCAATGGACGCGGTGAGGCCTTCCTGGCCGTGGACGCTGCGGACGACGTTCTCGGCGATCTCGTTGATCCGGTAGACGGTGGTGCCGATACCGTTGATCGCCTGCGCCGCCTCGGCGGTGATCGCCTGAATATGACCAAGATGGGCTGTGACCTCGCGCGACGCCCGCTCCGTCTGGTCGGCCAGGTTCTTTACCTCCGCCGCGACCACGGCGAAGCCCTTTCCCGCTTCCCCGGCCCGCGTCGCCTCGATGGTCGCATTGAGGGCGAGCAGGTTCGTCTGCCGAGCGATCACCGCGATCAGCGAGACGATCTCCCCGATGCGATGCGATGCCTCGGTCATCGCTCCCATCGTCTCGTTGGTGCGGTCGAGGCCATCGACGGCCTCGCGGGCAATGTCGGCTGCGCCGGCAACCTCGCCGCTGACGGTCGTCATCGACTGGGACAGACGGGCGGCCATGGCGGTGAGTTCGGCGATACGCTCCGCCACCGCGGCGACGCCGGAGGCGACGGCCCCGGCGTCGGCGAGCGTGTCCGAGGTTGCGCGGCGGGCGCGCTCGGCCCGCTCGATCAGGTCGCTGCCCGCTCCATCGGCATCGGCCATGATCCCGGAGACGTCGCGCTCGAACTCCAGGGCCAGCCGCTCCAACTCCTCCCGCCGGCGGATCTGGCGGCGCGTCTCCTCCTCCGTCCGGCTCTGGCTCGCGGTGAGATCCGCCACCAACCCGGCGTTCTGATGGTTCAGCGCCAACGATTGGCCGAGCTGTTCATCGGTCTGGCGGGCAAGCCGGAACAGCACCACCGTCATCAGCGTGAGCGCGACGGCAACGGCGGACGAACTGGCAAGGTCGGCCGGATCCGTCGCGGCGCGCACCGTGAAGGTAACGATCAACGTCCCCATGATTCCCGGCACGAACAGCAGGAACGCCGGCCGGTAGACCGACAGCGAGATGGTCCCGGCACAGCACAGGATCAGATAGAGGAAGGCCAGTACCATTCCGTCCGACCCGCCGCCCGCGAAGAGCGGGACGCCGACAATCCACATCAGACCGGCAAGGCCCGTGCCGATCATCGTCCGGCGATGGGCGGTCTCCAGCACATCCGCCTCGCCAGCCCGACCGCGGGCCCGGCGGATCACCGCGAAGCGGAAGAGCGCAACGGCCAGCGTCACGGCTGCCCAGCCAAGGATCGCCGCAGGAGCTACCCGCCCCCAGAAGGCGCCCAGCACCAGAACGACGGCACCGATGGTCGGAACCGTCGTCGCCCCGACGCTCTTCAGGAGCAGGCGCTTGCGTTCCCGCAGGGCTTCGGCGGCGCCATCGCCCTGCGGTGGCAAGACGGTCGCCAGAGAGCGTTCGCGCTCCTTGTGAGGCCGGCTGCCATCCGCCACCGTCTTGGTATTTTCGAATGGCAGAGGGTCATAATCTTGCACCGCAACCATTCCATCCTCCCTGTTTGATGCTTTTTTCTTACGTATAGGTCAAGTTGTTGTCCTATACAATACGACAAAGGCGACAGGCATCGCGGCGCGCATCGGCACCGAACGGGTCAGGTCGGATGGGTTGGGGAAAGCGGGAGAGAGGCCGGACCTTACGGTTCCGGCTGCTGCTGGGTGATGCAGTGGATGCCACCGCCGCCGCGCACGATGTCGAGCGCCGGGACCTGGACGACCTCGCGATCAGGGAAGGCTTTGCGGACGGTACGATAGGCCTCATCGTCGGCCGGGTCTTCGAAGGCCGGCATGACGATCCCGCCATTGGCGATGTAGAGGTTCGTGTAGGAGAGCGTCAGACGGACGCCGTTCTCGTCACGGCGGGCGGGCTGCCGCACCTCGATCACCTCGAGTTCCCGCCCCCGCGCGTCGCGGGCGCGCTTCAACCGGTCGAGATTGTCCTGGAAAGCCTTGAAGTTCGCGTCACCCGGATCGTCGGTGGTGATCGCCATCACGACGCCGGGGCGGACGAACAGAGCGATCTCGTCGATATGGCCGTCGGTCTCGTCATCCTGGTACCCCTCCCCCAGCCAGATGATGGTGGAAACGCCGAGATGGTCCTTGAGCTGCCGTTCGATCTCTTCGCGGCTCAAGCCCGGATTGCGGTTGGGGTTCAGCAGGCACTGCTCGGTGGTCAACAGGGTGCCTTCGCCATCGACATGGAAGGAGCCCCCTTCCATCACCAGCGGCGCGGAGAAGGCCGGAAGGCTCAGATGGTCGAGGAGCAGTCCGCCGACCTTCTGGTCCTCTTCGCACTCCGGATAGTTGCCGCCCCAGGCGTTGAAGCGCCAATGGACGCCGGCCAGCCCGCCCTTGCCGTCGATGACGAAGCTGGGGCCGGTGTCGCGGATCCAGGAATCGCTGATCGGCAGAGACAGGATCTGGACACCCGGCCCGCAGGCAAGGGATGCCTCCGCCACGTCGGCGGGATCGCAGACCATGGTCACGGGCTCGAACCGGGCGATCGAGCGTGCCACTTCGGCATAGGCCTCGCAGGCGCCGTCGAAAGCGCCTTCCGGCCAAGTCTCCGGCCGGCACGGCCAAGCCATCCAACAGCCGGTGTGGCGGGCCCATTCGCCCGGCATGTAAAAGCCCTGCGCGGCCGGCGTGATCGTCATGCCTCGGTCCCCCACCCCCAGATTGATGGCCTTTGAACGCTGGCCTGGATCGGTTGTTCGTGGAGAGGGTCGACCCCGCTCCTCCGTTTCACCCTAACCACGGGTCGCCGGGTTTGGCAACCGGGGCTGTCTTCGGTACAGGAAGCGTGCGATCAGGGGATGTCGCCGAAAGCGCGCCGGCGTGGCGCGGAGGGGCCGCCGTGGAGGCGAAGGTCAGCGGCCGGACGGCGGGCGATAGCTGTAGGGGCGCGGAGCGCGGCCCAGGGAAAAGGTGTTCGCAAAACCAAGTCGCAGGATCGGGAACCATAGGACGGCCAACATGATACGGCCTCATTCGCTGTTGTCGATGAAGCCATGATAGCAGATGCCGTTCTTCCGCGCTACCGGCGGCAGCAGAGGGACCGCCGCCGCCAGCAACACCGAAGGCTTATCCCATCTGTATCGCCATCTGCTCGTCGCGTTTTTTCTGCCTTTCCTGCCGCGCCAGGACGATGCTCGCGATGAAGATTCCGGTCGCCACGACCAGAACCATCAAGGTTGCCAAAGCATTGATCTGTGGGCTGATGCCGAACTTCACACTGGAGAAGATGACCATCGGCAGCGTCGTGGATCCGGGGCCGGAGACGAAGCTCGCCACCACCACGTCGTCCAGCGACAGGGTGAAGGCCAGCAGCCAGCCGGAGACGATCGCCGGCAGGATGATCGGCAGCGTGATGACGAAGAAGACCTTCGCCGGGCGGGCGCCCAGGTCCATCGCCGCCTCCTCCAGGCTGCCGTCCATGCTGACCAGACGCGACTGGATGATGACGGCCACATAGGCCATGGTGAAGGTGGTGTGGGCGATGGTGATCGTGGTGACGCCGCGACCGTCCGGCCAGCCGATCATCTGCTCCATGGCGACGAACAGCAGCAGCAGGGACAGGCCGGTGATCACCTCCGGCATCACCAGCGGGGCGGTGATCATGCCACCGAACAGCGTCCGCCCGCGAAACCGCCCGAAACGGGCAAGCGCCAAGCCGGCAATGGTGCCGAGGATGACGGAGAAGGTCGCCGACACCGCGGCCACCTCCAGCGACAGGCCGGCCGCCTCCAGCAGGGCTTCGTTATGGAACAGCTCGACATACCATTTGGTCGAGAAGCCGCTCCACACCGTGACCAGGCGCGATTCGTTGAAGGAGTAGAGCACAAGAAGCGCGATCGGCACGTAAAGGAAGGCGTAGCCGAACCACAGCGCCCAGGCGAGCGAGCCCATCCGTTTCATCGATCAGCCTCCGCCTGCTTGCCCTGCACATGCTGGAACACCATGATCGGCACCACCAGGAACAGCAGCAGCGCGATCGCCACCGCCGAGGCCACCGGCCAGTCGCGGTTGGCGAAGAACTCGTTCCACAGGACGCGCCCGATCATCAGCGTGTCCGGCCCGCCGAGCAGTTCCGGCGTCACGAACTCGCCGACCGCCGGGATGAAGACCAGCAGCGAACCGGCGACGATGCCGGGAATGGACAGCGGCAGCGTCACCGTCAGGAAGGCCTTGAATGGACGGCAGCCGAGGTCGGCCGCCGCCTCCAGCAGGGTCGGGTCCATCTTCTCCAGCGTGGAATAGAGCGGCAGCACCATGAAGGGCAGATAGCAGTAGGTCATGCCGATGTAGACGGCCCAGTCCGAATAGAGGATCTCGACCGGACCGGCGGTGATGCCCAGCCACTCCAGCAGGTTGCTGATCACCCCGTTCGACTTCAGGATGCCGATCCAGGCATAGATGCGGATCAGGAAGCTGGTCCAGAAGGGCAGGATCACCAGCATCATCAGCGGGCCGCGACGTGCCGGGTCGGCCTTGGCGATGGCATAGGCCATCGGATAGCCGATCAGCAGGCAGAGCAGCGTCGTGACCAGCGCGATCCTGACCGAGTTCAGGTAGGCCAGCAGGTAGAGGTCGTCGCCCAGCAGCCGCAGGTAATTGGTCAGGTTCAGCAGAACCTGCAGCTTGGTCGTGCCGGCTTCCTCGTCGCGCAGCCAGTCGAACAGCGGCGCGTAGGGCGGCTGGGCGATGATGGATTCGGAGAAGCTGATGCCGAACACGATGAGAAACGGCACCAGGAAGAACAGCAGCAGCCAGAGATACGGAACGGCGACCACGACCCCGCGGCCCCACAGACCGACCCGGTGCAGGAGATGGGCGAGTTTCGTCATTGCAGCAGCACCACGCCGGCAAAGGGACGCCAGGTCAGATACACCTCGTCCTCCCAGGTGATCGGCATGTCGGTACGGCGCAGCACGTTGGGCGCGGTCACCCGCACCGTCTTGCCGGTGTTCAGTTCGACCAGGAAGATCGACACGTCGCCGAGATAGGCGATCTCGCGGACGATGCCGCGGGCCGTGTTGCGGCCGTTGCTGTCCGGCGGCTCCTTGGACAGCGCGATCTTCTCAGGCCGCACGGCGACCGAGACCGGCGTGTCGACCGGCACGGGGACGCCCTGGTTGATGTAGAGCTCGCAGCCGGCTTCCTCGGACTCGATCAGCACATGGTCGGATTCGACCTCGCGGACCACGCCCTTGAACATGTTGATGGAGCCGATGAACTCCGCCACGAAGCGCGACTGCGGATATTCGTAGATCTCGGTCGGCGTGCCGACCTGGGCGATCACGCCATGGTTCATCACCGCGATGCGGCTGGACATGGTCATCGCCTCTTCCTGGTCGTGGGTCACGACCACGAAGGTGACGCCCAGCTTTTCCTGGATGTTCACCAGCTCGAACTGCGTCTTCTCCCGCAGCTTCTTGTCGAGCGCGCCGAGCGGCTCGTCCAGCAGAAGCAGCTTGGGGCGCTTGACCAGGGAGCGGGCCAGCGCCACGCGCTGGCGCTGGCCGCCGGAGAGCTGGTGCGGACGGCGCTTGGCGAAGGGGGCGAGCTGCACCATGGCAAGCATTTCCGCCACCCGCTCGCGGATCTCGGCCTTCGGCACCCGGTCCTGCTTCAGTCCGAAGGCGACGTTCTGCTCCACCGTCATGTGGGGGAACAGCGCGTAGGATTGGAACATCATGTTGACCGGCCGGTCATAGGGCGGGATGCCCGCCATGTCGACGCCGTCGATGAAGATCTTGCCCTCGGTCGGCTGCTCGAAGCCTGCCAGCATGCGCAGCAGGGTCGTCTTGCCGGAGCCCGAGCCGCCCAGCAGGGCGAAGAACTCGTTGCGGTAGATCGACAGGCTGACCTCGTCCACGGCGACGAAATCGCCGAACCGCTTCGTCACCTTCTCGATGCGAACGTAGGGGGTCTGCTCCGGGTCCCTCCACGGGTCCAGGCGCACGGGCTTGCGAATCGGCTGGCCAGCCATCGGGGTCCTCTTGCAGGAATGCCACCTAATGCAACGCCCCGGCCGATCCAAGGATCGACCAGGGCGCGGCGGCACGTCATCGGATCGCGGTTACTTGCCGGTCTTGACCTTGGTCCAGACACGGGTGCGGGCACGGTCGGTGGCCTGCTTCACCTGCTTCAGCGAGAACAGCTTCACCTTGCTGTCCTCCGGCAGGAAGATGGCCGGGTTGCCCTTGATCTCCGGGTCGATCGACGCCAGCGAGGCCGGAACGGCGTTCGCATAGCTGACCTTGTTGGAGATCCCCGCCATGTTGGCCGGATCAAGAACGAAGTTGATGTAGCTGTAGGCTCCGTCCTTGTTCGGCGCGTCGGCCGGAACCGCCAGGGTGTCCCACCACACCTGGACGCCTTCCTTCGGCGTGACGAACTCGACCTTGGCGCTCTTGGCTTCGGCGGCGCGGGCGGCGCCCTGGATGGCGTCGCCGTTGTAGGCCATTACCACGCAGGCATCGCCGGCAGCCAGGATGTTGATGTTCTGGCCGGTGACGAACTGCTTGATGTAGGGGCGGACGGCCATCAGCGTCTTCTCGACCTTGTCCAGATCCTCCTTCTTCTCGGAGTTCGGGTCGAGACCGAGGTAGTTGAGGACCGACGGGATCACGTCGATCGCCGAATCCATGACGGTGATGCCGCAGGCCGCGACCTTCTTCGCCACCTCCGGCTTGAAGATCAGGTCCCAGCTGTCGAGCGGGACGTCGGGGGCGACGGCCTTGATCTTCTCCGGGATGATGGCGATGCCGACGGTGCCGCCGAGATAGGGCACGGCGAACTTGTTGCCGGGGTCGGAATTCTCCAGCAGCTTCAGGACCTTCGGGTCGACGTTCTTCAGGTTCGGGATCTTCGACTTGTCGAGCGGGGCGACGACCTTCGCCTGGATCATGCGCGACAGGGTCGGCTCGGCGGTCGGAACGATCACGTCATAGCCGGACTTGCCGACCAGCACCTTCTGCTCCAGCAACTCCAGGCTGTCGTAGAGGTCGACCTTGGTGTCGTATCCGGTGGCCTTGCCGAAGTCGGCCAGGGTGTTGTCGCCGAGGTAGTCGTTCCAGATGTAGATGTTGACCGGCTTCTTGGCCTGAGCCAGAGCAGGCCCCGCGATCGCGACAGCCGCAACGGCGCCGATGAGGCTGAGAGCGAGTCGTTTCGTCATGAAGTCCCCCGACCTGTTCCTTGGTTGTCGTCAACGCCCAGGGACCGCGGCCAAGACCGCCCGACGCCCTCAACGCGCGCGCTATTGCACCCGCGAGGGGGTTGGTTGTCAACGGTTTGCGGGGGCTTCACCGCGGCTGTCGCGGCGCGCGTCACATCGCCTCCGCAAAGCGTCCTTTCGCCGCACGAAAATTGCGGGTCCGGCGGCATGGCAAGGCCCCTCAGCCGGTCGCGAAGACCGGCCGCCCATCGGCCCGGCACAGCCGTTCGACGGGGACTCCGTAGCAGGCGGACAGCGGCTCCGGCGCCAGCAGATCCTCCGCCGGACCGGACGCCACCAGCCGGCCGCCGGACAGCAGCAGCACGTCGTCGGCATGGGCCGCGGCGAGGTTGAGGTCGTGCAGCACAGCCGCGACCGCGACTCCCCGGCGGGCCAGCCGGCGTGCCTCCGCCAGCAGGGCGCCCTGATGGCGCAAATCCATGGCGCTGGTCGGCTCGTCCAGCAGCACGGCCCGGCCGTGTCCTGCATCGCGCGACCAGAGCTGGGCTAGGACGCGCGCCCACTGCACGCGCTGGCGTTCGCCTCCCGACAGCGCGCCATAGCGCCGCCCTGCCAGCGGTCCCGCACCGGCGGCGGCGATGGCCTCCGCCACCGCCTGTGCATCGTCGAGCGCGGCGGTCGTGCGCGCGAAGGGCAGACGTCCGAGCGCCACGACCTCCTCCGTCAGGAACTCGGCATCGGCGCCGGCCGCCTGGGGCATCACCGCCCGGTAGCGGGCAAGCTCGCGGGTGCTCCAGCCGTCGGCGGGCCGGCCGCCGATCAGGACCGTTCCACCGGAGGGCGCCGTCTCCCCGGCCAGCATGCCGAGCAGCGTCGATTTGCCCGCCCCGTTCGGCCCGAGAATGGCGAGGAGCCGGCCGGGGCGGACCACGGCGCAGACACGGTCCAGTATGAGGCGGTGTCCGTGGCGGACGGTGATCTCCTGCGCCTCGATCATGCATCGCTCCGTTTGCGGCGGATCAGCCAGAGGAAGACCGGCGTCCCGATGAAGGCGGTCACCACCCCGACCGGCAGCTCCGCCGGGGCGACGATGGTCCGCGCGATGCAGTCGGCCGCGACCATCAGCGCCGCCCCCAGCAGGGCCGAACCGGCGAGCACCGTCCGATGGTCCGGCCCGGCGCACAGCCGCACGAGATGGGGCACCACCAGGCCGACGAATCCGATGATGCCGGAGACCGAGACGGAGGCCCCTACCGCCAGCGCCACCCCCGCCACCACGGTCAGCCCCAGCCGCTGCACCGGCACCCCCAGATGACCGGCCTCCCGCTCGCCGAGCGTCAGGGCGTCGAGCCCGCGGGCACAGGGCAGGATCAGCAGCAGCGCCAGAAGGACGACCGGCGCCACCGCGGCGATGGTCGGCCAGCCGGCGCCGCCGATGCTGCCCATGGTCCAGAAGGTGATGTCGCGCAGCTGCCGGTCGTTGCTGGCGAAGACCAGCAGACCGACGACCGCCATGGAGAGCGCGTTGATGCCGATGCCGGCCAGCAGCATGGAGGTTGCCATGCCCCGTCCCAGCCCGAGAACGCAAAGCGCCGCCGCCATCGCGCCGCCGAAGGCGAACAGCATGATGAACCAGCGGCCGGCGATCCAGGGCGCGAGCGCCGGCAGTGCGGCGACCGCCACATCCCCCAGCACGATGGCGGTGACGGTGGCGAGCGCCGCCCCGCTCGACACGCCGACCAGGGTCGGGTCGGCCAGCGGATTGCGGAACAGCCCCTGCAGTGCCGCGCCGCCGACGCCGAGACTGGCGCCGACCAGCAGTCCGAGCAGCGTGCGCGGAAGCCGCAGGTCGAGAATGGTTGTCCGCTCCGCCAGGTCCCCTGCCCCATCGGCCAGAATCGACCAGACCTTGGCGGGTGCGATCGGCAGGGCGCCGACCAGCAGCGACGCGAAGGCCGCCGCCAGCGTCGTGGCCGCCAGCAGGAGCAGGACGGCCGTGCGCCGGCGCTGCCGCGTACAGCCGTGGGACATCAGGACCATGGCGGTCACGGCGGTCCCTCCGCCATCACCTTGGCAAGGGCAAGCGCCGCATCGGCCGTCCGCGGACCGAAGCCCAGGAGATAGAGCGCATCGAAGGACGCCACCCGTCCGGCGCGCGCCGCCGGCGTTCCCGCCAGCTCCGGCCGCGCCAGCAGGGCGGGCGCGCCGCCGAGCTGGGCGAGCGACTGATCGGTGGTCAGTATCAGATCGGGAGCTGCGACCAGCGCCGCCTCCGGCGACAGGGGCTTGTAGCCCTCGAATCCGGAGATGGCGTTGCGCCCGCCGGCCAACGTGATGATCCCCTCGGCCGCCGTGTGGCTGCCGGCGACCATCGGCGGTCCGCTGCCGATGCCCAGCACGAACAGCACCTTCGGTCCGGGCGGACGGACGGCTCGTTCGGCGGCGAGGCTGGAGAGGTCGCGGTCGAGCCGGCCTGCCAGCTCCTCTCCTTCGGCCTTGCGGTCGAGCGCGGCGGCGATGGTCCGGATCAGGCGGGGAGCCGCGGCGGCCTCCGTCGCCTCCGGCAGGCGGACCATGCGGACGCCGGACCGCTCGAGCTGCTCGATGGTGGAGAGCGGGCCGGCGTCGGCCGAGGCCAGGATCAGGGTCGGCCGCAGCGACAGGATGCCCTCGGCCGCCAGGGTGCGGACATAACCGACCTTGGGAAGAGCCTGCACCTCGGCCGGATAGAGACTGGTCCGGTCGACCCCCACCAGCTCCGCTCCGCGGCCCAGCGCATGCACCGTCTCCGTCACCACGCCGCCGAGCGCCACGATCCGCTCCGCCGCGGCTGCGGCTCCGGACGCGAGTGCCAGCAGGAGGGCCAGAGCCAGGACCGCCGGCCGCCGCATCAGGCACCCTCCGGCAGCGGCGCCACGAGTTCCCGCCAAGCCGGATCCTCGGGCTGGCCGGGCTTGCGCTTGCCGAACAGCAGGGCGATGGTGCCGCCATCGGCGTCGAACAGCTCGACGGAGGTCACGTCGCCGTCCTGCGTCGGCTTGCGTACCACCCAGGCACCGGCGACGCTGTCCTCGCGCAGATGCAGGTTGAAGTCCGGGTCGAGGACGTTGATCCACGGCCCGGCCGGCTCGATGCGGTTGACCGGGCCGGTGTGAATCTGGATCACGCCGGGGCTGCCGACGAAGACCATGATCGGCACCTGACCGGCGGCGGCCGATTCCAGCACCCGGCGCGGCGCGTCGAGCGCCACCGGCCTCGCCCGCTCGATGCCGCCGAGGCGCAGCGCCTGGGTGCGGCCAAGCCCGAACTTGCGCAGCATGGGGAAGAAGTCGTGGGTGTCCTGCAGCGCGTCCCACGCCGTACGGAATCCCGCCACGTCCACCGACTCGTCCGGCGGGTCGGCAGCGGGCGTCGCCTTCGGCGCCACGGCCAGAACGGTCGACTGGTCCTCCGCCCGGAAGCTGCGGACCAGCCGTTCGTAGGCGGCGCGGTCGCTGCGCCCGGTGATGTAGACCTTGTGGACCGCGCTGCCATCCGCGTCGAAGATCTGCAGGCTGAGCCGCGGATCGTCGGCCGTTCCTTCCGCCACCGCGAAGCCATGGTGCCAGCGCGACAGGAAGACGCGCAGGTCGATCCCCTCGTCCAGCACCAGGGCCTGGGCGCCGTTCACCTCGATGTTGCGGTAGGTGCCGTGCCGCTCGTGAACGGCATGGTCGTTGCGGGTCAGAGCCATCACCGGACCCAGCGCCTCCAGACCGCGCAGCAGGTCCGCCCAGCGCGGAACGAGGCGGACCGCCGTGTTGCCGCAGCCGGCTGCAACGAACTCCGCCTCCGACACGCCGAGGCGGCGGGCAAGGTCGCGGGCGCGCAAGCGGGGCTCGGCGTCGCGAAGGGTGGCGATGCGGTCGGCGAGCGGCAGATCCTCACCGTGGGGAAGGGCGCTGTCGGGCATGGTCTGATGGTCCTTGCTGGATTGCTGCATCTGCTGGCGTGAGGCTGGCTGTCGGGCGCGCTTCACCAGCGCAAGGTTGCGTTGACCGCGAAGGTCCGGCCGGGGCGGGCGTAACGGTCGATGTCCGTCCGGTTGGCGCCGAGCCCGCTGACGTCGCGGTAGTTGAAGGTCTTGCGGTCGAAGATGTTGAAGACGCCGGCATTGATCGAGAGCGTCGGGTCCCATTCGTAGGAGATGTTGGCGTCGGCAACCGCGTAGCCGGGGGCCTGGAAATTGCCGGGGGTGGAGACCCGGCTGTGCCGGGTGGCGCCACGGCCGAGCAGTTCAGCCCCCCAGCCGTCGGCCCGGTCGTAGCGCACACCCAGCACTCCGGTCAGCGGCGCCACGCTGTCGATGGGCAGGCCGGTGTCCCGGTCCTCGCCCCGTGCGAAGGCGGCGCTGCCGAACAGGCCCCATTCCGGCAGGAAGCGCCACTCGCCCCGGCCATCGACGCCCCAGATCTCCACATTGGCGATGTTGCGCGCCTGGAACTGGGTGATGCCGTTGCGGATGCCGATCTGCCGGCTTTCGATGAAATCGCTGTAGAGGTTGTAGAAGGCGCTGACGCCGAAGCTGCTGCCGTCGGCGAACCGTCCGCGCAGCCCAGCCTCGAACCCGTCCGACTTTTCCGCCTTCAGGTTCGCGTTGGGCAGGATCTCGTACCGGGACGGGCCGTTGGTGAAGCCGATGTTGGCGTCGTCATAGGGCGGGCTGCGGAACCCCCGCGCATACTGGCCGTAGACGGTCAACGCGTCGGTCAGGGCATAGGTGGCGCCGAGCTTCGGCGACAGCGCGACATCCGACACCTCGTCCACCCGGAAGTTCCGGATGTTGGTGTTGAGGAAGGACGCGTCGGGATGCGGCGTCATCTTGTAATAGTCGAGCCGCAGCGCCGGCGTGACCGTCAGACGGCCGGCGGCGATCTCATCCTGGACGTAGATGCCGCCTTGCAGCGTGGTGGTGTCCGGGAAGTTCTTGTTGGGGAAGGCTTCCGGCGGAACGCCGGGACCGCCGGAAAAACTGCGGGTGACCGCCCCGGTGGCCAGCGCGGTCTCGTAGCGGTCGCGCGGCCGCTTGGTCTTGGACCGCTCCAGCGTGGCGCCGTAGGTGAAGCTGTTCTTCAGGCCGAAGAGCGTGACCGTGCTGGAAAGCTGGACCTCGCCCCCGACGATCGACTGTTCATAGTCGAAGTTGCTGATACGGCGCGCGAGCGCGGTGCCTGACCGGCGGAGCTGGGTCGTATCCTCGTCCCGCGTCACGCGGGTGGTGAAGAGCCGCCACTGGAGCTGGTCGATGAAACCGATCGGTGCGGTGTGGGTGTGATCGACGCTGAGCCGCAGGCGACGCGTCCGGTCCTCGCCCCGGCTGTCCAGGACGGTGGCGGACCGGTCGCTGACCACGTCGGTCTCCACCTTCTTGTCGAAGGATT
Source organism: Azospirillum thermophilum (assembly GCF_003130795.1). Taxonomy (NCBI): domain Bacteria; kingdom Pseudomonadati; phylum Pseudomonadota; class Alphaproteobacteria; order Rhodospirillales; family Azospirillaceae; genus Azospirillum; species Azospirillum thermophilum. The sequence goes on along the minus strand of NZ_CP029352.1, from coordinate 814,243 downwards.
CGACGGTGAAGCGGACGCGGTCCTCGCCGGTCGGCCGCAGCACCAGCTTCGCCAGCACGTTGTTGGAGGCGGTGTCCTGCGGATTGGCCGAGAGGGAGCCGCTGGTGCCCAGCGCGTGGCCGTCGCGGCGGGTATAGGCCACCATGCCCTCCGCCCAGGCGGCACGGCCGGCGGCGACCAGCGTTTTCGACAGGCTGCGGTCGGCGCTGTCGTAGCCGCCCTTGATGACGGCCGTCCAATCCTTGCCGACCCGCTTCAGATAATCGTCGGGGTCCTTCGTCTCGAAGGCGACGACGCCGCCGATGGCGTCGCTGCCGTAGAGGGCGGAGGCCGGACCGCGCACGATCTCCACCCGCTTCAGCAGCTCCATGTCCACGAAGTCGCGGGTATAGGTGCCGGACGGAGCGTTGGTGCCGGGAAAGTCGGGAACGCGCACGCCGTCGATCTGGATGCGCACGCGGTTGTCGCCGATGCCGCGGATGGTGAAGCCGCCGGACCCCGTCCGGGCAGGCTGATTGGTGACGTCGACGCCGGGTTCGTAGCGGGTCAGGTCGGACGGTCGGGTGACCGTGTGGCGATCCAGCTCCTGCTCGTCGATGACGGTGACGGTCTGCGGCGTCTCGAAGGTGGATTTCTCACTGCGGGTCGCGGTGACGCTGATGGTGTCGAGCCGCATCTCCCCGGCGGCGGCAACCTCGGCGGCGCCGGCCGGAGCGGAGAGGCTACCGGCGAACAGGGCGGCAGCCGGCAGGGCGGCCAGGAACAGGCGGCGGCGATAGGCAGGCATGGGTATGGGTCCGTGGCTGAAGCGGTGGACGACATGCCCTGGCTGGCTCGCGGCGGTCCGCTGGCTGGCTGTGGCGATAGTCTGGGAAAAGAGGTGCTGGCGCTTACTTGGTCAGGATCAGCTTGTTCGCGCGGGTGACGCGCAGGCGATAGTGCTGCCCGGCGTGCCGGATCAGGATCTCGCCTGCACCGCTGAGAAGCTGTGCCGCGTCCACGATGGCCGGGGCGGCCGCGGAGGGCGGAAGGGGAGTCGGTGCTGGCGGGGGCGCGGCAATGGTCTCCGGCATGGTTGCTCTTTCTCTCGGGGCTCTCGGGGCCGGGTAAGGGGCGGCGATCAGGGGACTGTTCGAACTATTATGAAAATAGGAATCATTCGCAATAAAAAGATGCAGGTGCCTGCGCGTCCCCTCGCCTCTAATGCACCAGCCCGGCGCCACGGTCGGCGGAGGCGTGGACCGGCGCCGGCGGTGAGGAGGCGGCGGCCCGCATCGGGACATGCAGCCCGGCCCGATCCATCGCGCAGGCGAACAGGCGAAGCGGCGGCAGGGCCATCCGCACGGCGGCGGGCGGCATCCAGTCGGCCATCAGAACGCCGGCCTCGTCATGAAAACCGTGCTGGGCGAGGCAGACCATGTCGAGCAGCCGCAGTTCGTCCCTGCCCAGCATCTGGCAGTGTGGACGATGGATATCGAGCGGACGGCGCACGGAGGACACGACGATACGGAACAGCGTGTCGAACGCCATCGCCCCGTCAGGATCGACGCGGGCGGCCGACAGCCCGTTCTGCCACAGCGGGTCGGCCTGCCGCGGCGACGAAATGAAATCCGCCCAAAGTCGCAGGACCGCGACGACGAGCATCTCGGATGTGCAGAGGTCGCGGACGCGTTGAGTGGCATCCCGCACACCGGGTAGCGGCGTTCTTGGCATCGGACGCTCCCTTCCGTTGAATCAGACTGTCGATGCCCGGGAAGCTAAAAGGCGCTTGATGAGATTGCAAGTCATTCTCATTTTGACGGCTCGGTCAGTCACCGGGGTGGCAACCGTGACAGGCTGACGACAGGACGGTCTGCTACCCTGCGTGGACGGGACGGGGCTTGTCGAGCCTTGCGGCAAGGTCCATCAGCCGAGGGGGGATGGTCATGGTTCATCGCCAGCCGCTTATCCAAGCCGCCGTTCCGCACCGGCCGGCCTGATGGGACAGTCCCAACCATCCGGACCGCGCCGCCGCGGCATCCCGATTCGCGCCGCGCTCGCCGGGCTTCTCGCCGGAGCGGCCGGCGGAGCGCTGGCCTCGCTCGCCGGCATCCCCCTGCCCTGGCTGATCGGGGCACTGCTCGGCACCGCCGCGCTGCGCCTCGTCCGGATCCATGCGGCCGTGCCGGAGATTGTCCGCAAAGCCGGGCAGCTCGTCGTCGGTGTCGCCATCGGCCTGTACTTCACACCGGAGGTGGCGGCACAGGTGCTGTGGAACGGTCCGCTGCTGGTTGTCGGGTCGGTGGTGCTGATCGCGGCCGGCGGGCTTACCGGCCTGCTCCTGGCGCGTTATGCCGGGATCGATCCGCAGACCGGCTGGTTTGCCAGCCTGCCCGGCGGCGTGTCGGAAATGGCGGTGCTGGCGCAGAGGAACGGCGGCGATGCCGCCCTCGTGGCGCTCGCCCAGTCGCTGCGCGTCATCTGCGTGGTGATCGTGGTGCCGACCGTCATCACCTTGCTCTACGGCGGTTCGTCCGCCTCCACCGCAGCACCATTGCAGATGCCGGTCCGCGTCGTCGCCCTCGCCCTGATGGGCGGTGCCGGGCTGATGGCCGCCCTGGTCTTCGACCGGCTGCGGCTGCCCAACGCCTATCTCTTCGGCGGGCTCGCCATCGGCATGGCGGTGGCGGTGTTCGAGGTCGAGGCGTCGCGCGTCCCCGACCCGCTGGTGAACCTCGCCCAGCTTCTCATCGGCAGCACGCTGGGCTGCCGGTTCCACCAGGGCGGCCGCTGGCCCGGCCGTCGCTTCGTGGCGGGGACCGTGGCGACGACCCTGCTGCTGATCGCCATCGGCTGGGGGCTGGCGGCCCTTCTCGCCCCGGCGCTGGAGATCGACATTCCCACCGGCGTCCTCGGCGCCGCGCCGGGCGGGGTGGCGGAAATGAGCATCACCGCCAAGGTCCTGCACTTCTCGGTACCGCTGGTGACGGCTTGGCACCTCGTCCGCATCGTGCTGGTCACCTCGCTCGGCATCCTGTTCTTCCGGGCGATCAGCCGGCTGTCGCGCGACCGCGGGATCCGCTGATCGTCCGCCATCCGAAAAAGTCGATACACCGACTGCGTGACAGGTTCACGACAGGTTGGCGTGATAAACAGTCACTCACGCGGATCATCGGGGCTGGAGACGCGCGGCCAGGGGCGGGCCGGCGGCGGGATGATGTCGCGGTGCGAATGGCGTCCCCAAATAACGAAACCAGGAGGATTCCCATGTATTCCCGTCGTTCCGGCATGGTCAGGGGCATGCTTGCCGCCGCGGTCGTCGCCGCGGGCGCCCTGTGCGCGATCCCGTCGCTGGCCGAGATCAAGGGGCTGGAGATCATCGCCCCGGCCAGCCCGGGCGGCGGCTGGGACCAGCATGCCCGTACGCTGCAGCAGGTGCTGCAGGATCAGAAGCTGGCGTCCGGCATCCAGGTCGCCAACATCCCCGGGGCTGGCGGCACCATCGGGCTGGCGCAGTTCGTCACTGCGAAGAAGCGCGCGCCCGCCATCCTGGTCGGCGGCCAGATCATGCTGGGCGCCATCGTCACCAACAAATCCGCGGTCACCCTGGACCAGGTGGCGCCACTGGCGCGGCTGACCGGGGAGTACACCGCCATCGTCGTGCCGGCCGACTCGCCCATCAAGACGTTCGCCGACCTGCTCGCCCGGTTCAAGGCCGACCCCGGTTCCGTGTCGTGGGGCGGCGGCTCGGCCGGCGGCAGCGACCAGATCCTGGCCGGGCTGATCGCCAAGTCCGTCGGCGTCGAGCCGGCGAAGGTCAACTATGTCGCGACCGCCGGCGGCGGGGAGCTGCTGGCCTCGGCGCTCGGCGGCCACGTCACCCTGGGCATGGGCGGCTACAACGAGTTCGCCCCGCAGTTCCAGGCCGGCAAGCTGCGCGCCATCGCGGTGTCCGCCCCGCAGCGCCTGCCCGGCACCGACACCCCGACGCTGAAGGAGCAGGGTGTCGACCTGGAGTTCGTCAACTGGCGCGGCGTCTTCATGCAGGCGAACGCCAAGCCCGCCGAGAAGAAGGAGCTGGAGGAGGCCATCGCCAAGGTCGTCGCCAGCAACGAGTGGAAGGAAATCCTGAAGCAGCGCGGCTGGATCGACCAGTACCAGTCCTCCGAACAGTTCGCCGCCTTCCTGAAGGAAGAGCGCTCGCGCATCGAGGGCACGCTGAAGGACATCGGGATCGTCAAGTAAGCGGCCCGAGGTTCCGGGCGCCGGCCGGACCGGCGCCCATCCTCCCCATTTCCCCAGATTCCGGAGGAAAGCGATGTCCAGCGGCCGCACCATGCGGATCGGCGAGGCCGTGCTCGGCGGCAGCCTGTTCGCCCTGGCGATGCTGATCGCGATCGACACGATGATGGCGCCGTCGGCGGGCCGGGGCGCCGTCGGCCCCGCCCTGTTCCCCTATCTCATCAGCGGCGGCCTCGCCCTGGTCGCACTCGCCCTGCTGCGCGAGGCCTGGAGCGGACACGTCCCGCACGAAGGCGGCTTCGAGCTGGATGTGCCGGCGGTCCTCCTGGTGGCCGGCGGCCTCGCCGCCCAGTTCCTGCTGATCGAGGTCATCGGCTGGATCCCCACCGCGGCGTTGCTGTTCGCCGCGGTGGCCCGCGCCTTCGGCAACCGGCGGACCACGCTGAACCTGCTGCTCGGCCTGCTGCTGGCGGGGTTCACCTTCGCGGTCTTCACCTACGGCCTCGACCTCAACCTGCCGATCGGCAGCCTCGTCGAGCGGCTGGCGCCGTCCGAATAGGCCCCTGCACAGGCGACTGGCCCCTGCCCGTCCCGCGACGGCGCGGCGGGACCGCACGAAAGGTCACGGACTATCATGGAAACCCTCACCGCGCTCGGTCACGGCTTCCTCGTGGCGCTGACGCCCTACAATCTCCTCTGGTCCGCCGTCGGCGTCACGGTCGGCACCGCGGTCGGCGTGCTGCCGGGCATCGGGCCGGCGCTGACCGTCGCCCTGCTGTTGCCGGTGACCTACCACCTGGAGCCGACCTCCGCCTTCATCATGTTCGGAGGCATCTACTACGGGGCCATGTATGGCGGCTCCACCACCTCGATCCTGCTGAACGCTCCGGGGGAGTCCGGCAGCATCGTGACCGCCATCGACGGCCATGCCATGGCGCGCCAGGGCCGCGGCGCACAGGCGCTCGCCACCGCGGCCATCGGATCCTTCGTCGCCGGCACCATCGCCACGGCCGCCCTGACCTTCGTGGCGCCGCTGATGGTGAAGCTGGCGCTGCTGTTCGGGCCGGCCGAGTACTTCGCGCTGATGATCCTGGCGCTGACCACGGTGACGGCCGTGCTGGGGGATTCGCTGGCCCGCGGCCTGGCGAGCCTGTTCCTCGGGCTGGCGCTCGGCCTCGTCGGCATCGACATGCAGACCGGGCAGGCGCGCCTTGCCTTCGGCGTGCCGGAACTGCTGGACGGGATCGACACGGTGGTGGTGGCGGTCGGCCTGTTCGCGGTGGGCGAGACGCTTTACGTCGCCTCCCGCTTCCGTTACGAGACGGAGGAGATCTATGCGCTGAAGGGCTCCAAATGGATGAGCCGGGAGGACTGGTCGCGCTCCTGGAAGCCCTGGCTGCGCGGCACGCTGCTCGGCTTTCCGATCGGCGCGCTTCCCGCCGGCGGCAGCGAGATTCCGACCTTCCTCTCCTATCTGGTGGAGAAACGTCTGGCGAAGAAGCCGGAGGAGTTCGGACAGGGCGCCATCGAGGCGGTCGCCGGCCCGGAGGCCGCCAACAACGCGTCCGCCGCCGGCGTACTGGCGCCGCTGCTGTCGCTCGGCCTTCCCACCTCGGCGACCGCCGCGATCATGCTGGCCGCCTTCCAGCAAGACGGCCTGCAGCCCGGCCCGTCCCTGTTCGACGACAAGCCCGAGCTGGTGTGGGGCATGATCGCCAGCCTCTACGTCGGCAACGTGCTTCTGCTGATGCTGAACCTGCCGATGGTCGGCATGTGGGTGAGGCTGCTGGTCATCCCCCGCCCCTGGCTCTACGGCGGAATCCTGGTGTTCTCGTCGCTGGGCGCCTATACCCTGAACAACAATGTGGTCGATCTGGTGATCCTCTGGGTCATCGGGCTGGTCGGGTTCGGCATGCGCGTCCTGAACGTGCCGGTGGCGCCCTGCGTCGTCGGCCTTATCCTGGGGCCGCTGGCCGAACAGCAGTTCCGCCGCGCGCTGGCGATCAGCCAGGGCGACGCGAGCGTCTTCCTGACGCATCCCATTTCGGCGGGGCTCCTGGCGGTCGCCCTCCTGCTGGTGGTCGGCCCGATGCTCCTGCGACGGCGGCGCGCCGCCGGGGACGCCGCGGGGGGGCCGTCCGGCACCACCCCCGGCACGACCTCCGCGGTCTGAGCCATCGCCCACTGCCTCACTGATTTCTGGAAGGACGATTATATGGAAGGCGCGGATCTCTGGTCCCAACTGGCCGCACTCGGGCAGGTCGTGGCGATCGACCTGGTGCTGGCCGGCGACAACGCCATCGTGGTGGGCATGGCCGCGGCGGCCGTTCCGCTGGCCCAGCGGCGCAAGGTCATCTTCTGGGGCATCGGCGCCGCGATCCTGCTGCGCATCTTCTTCGCCCTGATCACCACGCAGCTTCTGGCGATCATCGGTCTGACGCTGGCCGGCGGCGTCCTGCTGCTGTGGGTGTGCTGGAAGATGTTCCGCGAGCTGCGCTCCCATGGCGACGACGAGGTGGCGCCGGACGAGGCCATGGAGGCGCCGGAGGTGGCGGCCGACGGCACCGCGGGATCCGGGACGGGTGCCGGCCTCGGTGCCGCGGCGGCGGTGGGGACGACGACGGTCGGTGCCGCGATCTGGCAGATCGTCGTCGCCGACGTGTCGATGTCGCTGGACAACGTCCTCGCGGTGGCCGGTGCGGCCAAGGAGCATCCGACCATCCTGGTCATCGGGCTGCTGCTGTCGGTCGTCCTGATGGGCGCCGCCGCCAACATGATCGCCCATCTGCTGCACCGGCACCGATGGATCGGCTGGGTCGGCCTGCTGATCATCACCTATGTGGCGCTCGACATGATCTGGCGCGGCTCGAACGAGGTCCTCGCCCACACCGCCTGGTCGATCTAGGGAGACGCGTAGCATGAAGAAGGTCCTCGTTCCCCTCACCGGGCGCCCGCTGGACCGCCGGGCGGTCGCCGCTGCCTTCCTGGTGGCCGGGCGGTTCGGCGCCCATGTGGCCGGGCTCAGCGTCATGCCGCAGGTGGAAATCCGCACCTCGATCGAGAGCGCGGCCATCCCGCGTGCGCTGGTCGACCAGTTGATCCGCATCGGGCAGGCCGACCAGGCGCAGGTCGTCGAGGCTGCCCGCCGGTTGTTCGAGGATTTTTGCACGAAGCATGGCGCCGTAACGGCGGACGGGGCCGGCCGCGACGGCGCCGGCATCTCGGCATCCTGGCAGCAGGCGACCGGCCCGCTGGCCGAGACCATCGCGGAGGAGGCCCGCCTTGCCGACATCGCGGTGATCGCCCAGGCCTCCGACGGCACCAACGCCATGGGACCGGTGATCGAGGCCGCCCTCTTCGCCTCGGGCCGGCCGTTGCTGCTCGCCCCGCTGCCCGAGCCGACCTCCGTCGGCGGCGTGGTGGCGGTCGCCTGGGACGGCGGGGCGCCGGCGGCCCGAGCGGTCGGCGCGGCCATTCCCGTTCTGCAGCGTGCCGACACGGTGGTCGTGCTGTCGGCCGACACGCCGGACCCGAGCCGCTCGGCGGATCCGGACCGGCTGGTCTCCTACCTGGCGCTCCACGGTGTCACCGCCTCGGTCCGCCGGCTGCCCGTCTCGGGACAGTCCATTGCCAGGGCGCTGGTCGATACGGCGCAGGACCTGGGGTGCGACCTGCTGGTGATGGGCGGCTACGGCCACAGCCGGGTGCGCGAGCGCGTCTGGGGCGGCGTGACGCTGGACGTCCTGCGCGAGCCCCCCTCGCTCCCGATCCTGATGGCCCATTGACCACGGACGGTCCGCCCGGCACGACGGCACCACCGTCCGGAGGAAGGAGCCATGCGCATACTCGTCGTCGAAGACACCGAGGATCTGGCCGGCGCCATCGTCCGGCGCCTGCGCAAGCTCGGCTATGCGGTGGACTGGGTGGCGGACGGGATCGAGGCCGAGGAGCTGCTGCGGCAGGAACAGTATCAGCTCGTCCTGCTCGACATCATGCTGCCGGGGCTCGACGGGCAGGCCGTCCTGGAGCGGCTTCGCCGCCGCAGCAACCCGACGCCCGTCTTGATGATGACCGCCCGGTCGGAGGTGAACGTCAAGATCGACCTGCTGGACCTCGGGGCGGACGACTTCATCGTCAAGCCCTTCGACCTGCGGGAGCTGGAGGCCCGCTGCCGCGCCCTGTTGCGCCGGTCGCACGGCATGGCATCCTCGCGCACGCGGTTCGGGAATCTGGTCTTCGACGCGGCGGCCAAGAAGGTGCTGATCGACGACCGGCCGGTGGAGCTCGTCGGGCGGGAATTCCGCCTGCTGGAGCTCTTCCTCGGCAATCTCGGAACCGTGATGTCGAAGGAGGATCTGATGGACCGGCTGTTCAGCCTCGACCAGCCGACCGCCCTCAACGCCATCGAGCTGTACGTCTCGCGTTTGCGGCGGAAGATGCAGGGGGCGTCCCTGGAGATCCGCACGGTCCGGGGGCTGGGATATGTGGCGGAAATCAGCGGAGCCGACTGACTCCTACTCGCTGCGCAGGCGGCTGTTCGTCCGGCTGTTCGGCGTGCTGGCCATGCTGACGGCCGGTCTCTACCTGTTCGTCGACGCCTATGCCAAGCGCGCCGCCGATGCCGCCTTCGACCGGCTGCTGCTGGCCTCCGCCCTGTCCATCGCCGATACCGTCAGGGTGCAGGAGGGGCGGTTCCTGGTCGACCTGCCCTATTCCTCGCTCGGCATCCTGGCGCTTGCCGGACGTGACCGGCTGTTCTACCGCATCGTCGCCCCCGACGGCACGCCGGTCACCGGCTACGACGACCTACCCGTCGAGACGAAGCCCGGCGGCAGCGTCAAGCCGAAGTTCCACAATGCGACCTACCGCGACGTTCCTGTGCGCATCGCGACCCTGGACCGCTTCGTGGCGCAGCCGGGGCTGGCCGGCTGGGTCACCATCGCCGTCGCCCAGACCCGGGAGGAGCGCAGCACCCTGGCGCAGGACCTCCTGGCCAACGCCTTCCTGCCCATCGCCTTCGTCATGCTGGCGGGAGCCGGTCTGATCTGGATCGGGATCCGCCGCGCGCTCGCCCCTCTCGGGTCGCTGGAGCGCATCATCCGGGAGCGCCAGGCCCAGGATCTGTCCCCCATCGCCATGCCGCCGCCGCAGGAGGTGTCGCAGCTCGTCCATGCCATCAACCAGTTGATGGAGCGGCTGAAGGCGAACATGGACACGATGCAGACCTTCCTGGCCGACGCCGCCCACCAGATCCGCACCCCGCTCGCCAGCCTGCGGGTCCAGGCGGAACTCGCGGCGGACGAGGACGATCCGGAGGAACTGCGCCGGATCTCCGCCCGCGTCCACCGCAACGCCGTAGAGGTCAGCCAGCTCACCAGCCAGCTCCTCAGCCATGCCATGGTCATGCACCGCAGCGAGGCCCGCCAGCCGGAGGAGGTCGACCTGCGCGCCCTGCTGGAGCAGGTGATCCAGCGGGCCGCCGCCATTTCCGGCGACACGCCGATCCGGCTGGAGATCGATTCCCGGGCAGGCTCCGCCACGGTTCCCGGCGATCCCATCAGCCTGCGCGAGGCGCTGACCAACCTGATCGACAATGCCGTCAAATATGCCGGCGCCTGCGGCCCCGTCGAGGTGTCGCTGTCGCCACGGGGGCAGGACCGCGGGCTGCGGCTGGAGGTCGCCGACCGCGGACCCGGCATCCCGGAGGAGGAGAAGCGGACGGTGCTGACCCGCTTCGCCCGCGGCAGCAGTGCCGCCGGCGTGGTCGGCAGCGGGCTGGGGCTTTCCATCGTTGAATCCGTGGCACGGGCCTACGGCGTGACCCTGGCCCTGCTCGACCGGCCGGGCGGCGGGCTGGTCGTCCGGCTGGACTTCCCGGCGGCGACGGAGCCACCGGCGACGCGGACGGGACAGGCGGCGGCGCTGGCGCTCAGTCTTCTGGCGGCGGTTGCGGCATGCGCGGTCCAGGCGCCGGCTGCCCGGGCGGCGGAGGCGGTGGTCTATCCGGCCCCCGGCGCGGAGCGGGAGCGGCTGCGCATCCATGCCGCCACCGACCGGCCGGCGCTGGAGCCGCTGGTCCTGGACTTCCAGGCGCTCCATCCGGAAGTGACGGTCGAGTATCTGGAGCTCGGCACCACGGAGCTGTTCGCCCGCGCGGTCGCGTCGGTCGCCAAGGACGGGCCGGATCTGCTGATCAGTTCCGCCGCCGACCTCCAGGTCAAGCTGGTGAATGACGGCTATACCCGGCCACACCTGCCGGCGGGTACGGAGTTCCTGCCGGACTGGGCGAACTGGCGCAACGAGGCCTTCGGCTTCACCTTCGAGCCCGCGGTGATCGCCTACAACCGCGATCTGCTGCCGGAGGATCAGGTGCCGCGCTCGCGCGAGGCGCTGATCCGCCTGCTGCGCGACCAGCCCGGGCGGTTCAGCGGGCGGGTCGCCACCTACGACGTCGGGCAAAGCGGCATCGGCTACCTGCTGTTCGCCCACGACGAGCTGCTGTTCAGCCAGTCCTGGCAGCTTCTGGCGGCGATGGGCAACGCCAGGGCGCGACTGTCCTGCTGCACGACCGAAATCCTCGACATGGTCGAGCGGGGCGAGGTGGCGATCGCCTACAATGTCCTTGGTTCCTACGCGCGGGCGCGGGCGGCGGCGGGAGCGCCCATCGGCATCGCCATGCCGGAGGACTATACGCTGGTCGTCTCCCGCGTCGCGGTGATCCCGAAAACCGCCGCGCATCCGCAGACGGCCGGCCGGTTCATCGACTATCTGCTGTCGACCCGCGGGCAGCAGGTGGTGGCGGCGCGCTCCACCCTCTACGCCATTTCCTCGGCGGTCGATCAGGGGGCCTCCGCCGCGACGCTGCGCTCCAGCACCGTGGCGACGCTGCACCCCATCACCCTCAGCCCGGCCCTGCTGGTCTTCCTCGACCGGCTGAAGTACGAGCGGTTCCTGCAGCAGTGGCGGGCTGCGTTCCAGGTGCCGTAAGCGAAGGGCTATCCCCTCCGTCCGGACTGGTGGAAGGAGCGGCCGGCCTGTGCGATCATTGGTCGAACCGAAGCGCCCGGCCGCGGAGCCGCCGCTACGGCCACGCAATTCAGGAGGCGCCGATGACAAGTCCGGACGGCGGATTCCCCGACTACAGCCCCAGCGAGCGGCGCGCCGACGCCCTGATCCACATCGTCGGCGTCACCGCCGGCCTTCTCGGTGCCGCCTGGATGTCGATCGAGATCATCGAGGCCGACGGCCTGCCGGCGCGGACGGCCTGGTCGCTCGCCACCTACGGGCTGGGCCTGATCGGGATGCTGGTGATGTCGGCCTCCTACAACATGGCGCGCCCCGGTCCGCGCAAGGCGCTGCTGCGCCGGCTCGACCATGCCATGATCTTCGTGATGATCGCCGGCACCTACACGCCCTTCACGCTCAGCGGCCTGGAGGGCCGACCGGAGGGGCTGCTGCTCTGCGCGGCGGTATGGAGCGTCGCGGCGGTCGGCGTCCTGCTGAAGCTGTTCTTCCTGCACCGCTTCGAGCGGTTGGGGCTGGTGCTCTACCTCGGCCTTGGATGGGCGGTGGTGACCGTGGCCGGGCCGCTGAGCACCCGGCTGTCGGGCACCGCTCTCTGGCTGCTCGCGATCGGCGGCGTCCTCTACACGTTCGGCGTGATCTTCCATCTGTTGCAGCGGATGCCCTATCACAACGCGGTCTGGCATTTCATGGTGCTCGCCGCCGCCGTCTGCCATTTCAGCGCGGTGATGGTCGAGTTTGTACCCTGAGGCATCATGCAGGCCTGCATCAGTCAAGAAGATAGTTTAGAAGCGTCGTCTCCATGAAGACGATGTCTCAGATCCATAAATTTTTCCCCGAGATTTTCGCATCATCGGCCCGATTTCCGATTATCTGACGACACATTTTCATCACCCTCCTCGCGTTTTATTGGAACAACCCACCAGCTCTCTTCCATACCTCCAACGTACATCTGCCGACACAGATCAATTACCGCCACGAGAAGGCGGAACATCCTGCCACCTCATCGCTATCTTCTGATGGTCGCACCGGCGAAACGTGCAACGTGCCGGTGGACGCGGTGTCACTTCGCTGTTCGATGGGGGATCCAATGGCGGTCGAACGCATTCATGGCAGCAGCGGGAACGACACGATCTTCAGGAAGACCGGGTCGCAGTGGATCGACGGCATGGCCGGCAACGACACGCTGGGCGGCGGGCTCGGGACCGATACGGTGGACGGCGGGGCCGGCAACGACGTGCTCTATGGCGGGGACGATGCCGATCCGGACCGGCTGATCGGCGGTCCGGGCGACGACGGCTTCTGGGTCAACGGATCGGAAGATGCGATCGTCGAAGCGGCCGGCGAGGGGACCGACACGGTCTACGCCAGATATTCATGGGCACTCGGCGCCAACCTGGAGAATCTGACGCTGCAGGAGGCCGGGGCGGCGGCCAACGGCAGCGGAACCGGCAACGAGCTCGCCAACCGGCTGACCGGCAACAGCGGCCGGAACCTGCTCGACGGGCGGGCCGGCAACGACACGCTGTCCGGCCTCGGCGGAAGCGACACGATGTGGGGCGGTGGCGGCAACGACCTTCTCGACGGCGGCAGCGGCGACGACGTCATCGGCGGCGGCACAGGCACCGACACGCTGCTCGGCGGGCTGGGCAACGACACGCTCTATGCCGGCAACGACGGCGACAAGGACTGGTTGAACGGCGGCACCGGCGACGACGTCTACTGGATCAATGCCACGGCGCAGGACCTGGTCCAAGAGAACGCCGGCGAGGGTGTCGACACCGTCTTCATCCAGGGCAACGGCCAGCTCGCCGCCAATGTCGAGAATCTGGTGGTGCAGGAGGGCGGGACCAGCCCCTTCTCGGTCGGCGGCAACGACCTCGCCAACTGCATGCTGGGCAGCAGCCGCGCCAACCGGATCGCGGGAAACGGCGGCAACGATGCCATCAACGGACGGGGCGGGGACGACACGCTGGCAGGCGGGGCTGGCGACGACTGGCTGATCGGCGGCGGCGGAGCCGACACCTTCCTGTTCCAGGGCGGCGGCGAGGGCAACGACGTCATCGCCGACTGGGGCAACGGCCGCGACCGTATCGACCTGCGTGCCCTGATCGTCAACGGCAGCGGCCTGGACGCCGGCCGGGTCCAGTTCGACACGACCTCCGCCCCCGGCGCCACCGTCATCCGCATCGCGCAGGCCGGAGTCAGCATCAAGGTCCTGTCGGCCGGGCTCGGCGATTTCGACCGGTCGCAGCTCGCGACCACCGGAGTCATCTCCTTCACCGCCTCGGCCGGCCCTCATGTCATCGACGCGGTTCCGGCCTACGACTGGTATCACGGCTGCGTGCCGACCGCCGTAGGAAGCGTGCTCGGTTACTGGGACCTGCAGGGATACTCGCGCTACTTCGATGCGTCGGGCTGGACGGACATCCGGCAGACCGTGAAGGTGCAGGACCAGATCTCGAGCCCGGCTCACAATCAGAAGTACGATCCCACGCCGGACACTCCCGGCCTGCCGCGGCCCCCCAACACCAGCATCGCCGACTTCCTCAACACGTCGGCGGATCCGGTCGGCTTCGGTGCGACCTACCTGTCGGACCTCGAACCCGGCCTCGAAGCCTATGCGGCGTGGAAGGGCCATCCGGTCGATGTCCGGACCGTGCAGGTGGACGATACGACCTGGGCGATGCTGGTGGACCAGATCAACGCCGGGCACCTGGCACTGCTGACCGTGGACACCGACGCCGACGGCACCACGGATCACGAGGTTCCCGTCATCGGCTATGACGACCGCGGGGCCGACGGCCGCTGGTACGGCGCCTATACGACCTGGAGGGAGGACGAGACCGTGGAGTGGTTCAAGTTCGAGCCGCCCGCCGCCGGAAAGCCCTGGACCGCCGGTTACGCCACCTTCGTGGAGCCGCTCTTCTCGCCGGGCTCGGTCCTGGGAGCGGGCGGCGTCGACATCGGCAACCTGATGCGGGGCAACTCCATCGCCTTCGCCTCCGCCCCGGGGGACAGGCTGTCGCCCACGCTGGCCTGACCGCCCGCGTACCGTCCCGGCCAGCCCCGCCACAGCGACCAAACCTTCCCTCAGCAGGCGCGCCCCGTCGCGCGCCTGCCCTTTCCCCGTCGCAAGCGCCCCTTCCGAAGAGCCTATGGACAGCCGATCCGCCTGAGTATACAAGACGCGGCAGTTGGTGAGTAAGCACTCACTTATTAGAGGCTTCTCAACAAAACATAGCAGACGGACGTCACCAATGCCCCCGCGCCTCGACAGCGGAGCGCGCCGCAAGGCCATCATCGAAGCCGCCATGCCGCTGTTCGCCGGCAAAGGCTTCGCCGCGACCACCACGAAGGAGATCGCGCAGGCCGCAGGTGTGTCCGAGGCACTGATCTTCAAGCATTTTCCGTCGAAGGCCTCGCTCTACCAGGCGATCTTCCTGGCCTGTATCGAGGACGATCCGGAATATGCCCGGCTGCTGTCCCTGCCGCCATCCACCGCCACGCTGGTGGAGATGGTGCGGGCGCTGGTCACCTACATGGTGGTCGAGGTGCCGAACAACCCGGAGGAACTGGCCCGCATCCGCCTGGGGCTGCTCAGCCTGCTGGAGGATGGGGAGTTCCTGCGGCTGGTCTATGAAGGCGTGCGGGACCGCTTCCTGCCGAGCTTCGCCGCCGCAGCCGCCGCGGCGCGGGCGTCCGGCGATCTCGTCGAGGGGCCGGTGACCGTGGAAAGCGCGCTCTGGCTCGCCGACCATCTCTGCTACATGCTGGCCTGCCTGTGCCTGCCCGGCCGGTCCGTCGTTCCCTACGGCTGCGACAGGCAGACCCTGGCCTGCCAGACCCTGTGGTTCGTGCTGCGCGGCATCGGGCTGCGCGACAGCGTCATCGCCGACCATACCGGCGCCGCCGCCGAGCCCTGCGGGTGCGGCGGAATCGGAGCTTTCCCTTCGGGGCATTCATCGCATTTTTCAAGCATTCACGACATATGATCGGGAGTAGTCGATCGTGACTCTGGACACCCCACCGAACGCCGACGCCAAGGAGCGGCAGACCTCCTATGGTGCCCCGCACGGCAGCGATCCGCAGCGGCCGGTCCATGGCGGGCATCCGCCGGCACGGCGGCGCTCCCTGGTCCTCCGGCTGATCGTGACGATCATCGTGCTGGGGCTGCTGGGCGTTGCGCTCTACGGCTTCAACACGTTCAAGAACAAGGCGATCTCGGACTATTTCGCCAACAACAAGCCGCCGCCCACTCCGGTGGCGGTGGCCGAGGCGAGCGTACGCAACGTGGCGAAGTACCTGACCTCCATCGGTACGCTGGCAGCCAGCCGCCAGGTCGTGGTGGCGCCCGAGGTGGCCGGCCGCGTCCTGCAGATTCCCTTCGAGTCCGGTGCCCGCGTGAAGGCCGGCGACCCGCTGGTCCAGCTCAACGACGCGACCGAGCAGGCGGAGCTGCTGGCGCTGAAGGCCCAGGCCCGTCTGGCCGAGCTGAACCTCGACCGTGCCCGCGACCTGCGGCGCAGCCAGGCGACGCCGCAGAGCAGCGTCGACCAGTACCAGGCTCAGCTCGACGAGATCAACGCGAACATCAAGCGCAACCAGGCGACCATCGCCCAGAAGCTGATCAAGGCCCCCTTCGAGGGCGAGCTGGGCATCCGGCAGGTCAATGTCGGCGACTATGTCAGCCCGGGCGCGACCCTGGTCACCCTGACCGACCTGTCGCGGCTCTACGTCAACTTCACCCTGCCGGAGCAGACGCTGAACGCGCTGTCGATCGGGCAGAAGGTGCTGATCAACTCCGACGCGGTGACGGGTCGCGACTTCGAGGCGCAGATCACCACCATCGAGCCGCAGGTGAGCGCGGAGACCCGCTCCATCAAGGTCCAGGCCACCATGGACAACACCGCGCGCCTGCTGCGGCCGGGCATGTTCGCCAACGTGCGCGTGGTGCTGCCGCCGGTCGCCAACGCCCTGACGGTTCCGGAGACGGCGGTGGACTATACGGTCTACGGCGACTCCGTCTTCGTGGTGGGCAGCGAGAAGACGCAGGACGGCAAGGACCAGCTCGTCGCCAACCGCCGGCCGGTGAAGGTCGGCGACCGGGCGGAGAACCAGGTCGAGATCCGCGAGGGGCTGAAGCCCGGCGAGCGGGTGGTGATTTCCGGCCAGCTCAAGCTGTCCAACGGGGCGGCCGTGTCGCTGGCGGAAAGCAATCCGCTGGTGCCGCCGTCGACCCTGCCGAAGAACTGAGGCGGAGGCCGGCATCATGAATTCCGCCTTCACGGACATCTTCATCCGACGCCCCGTCCTGGCTCTGGTGGTCAGCCTGCTGATCCTGCTGGTCGGTGCGCGCGCATTGCTGGAACTGCCGATCCGGCAGTACCCGCAGCTCCAGAACACCGTCATCACGGTCACCACCACCTACCCCGGCGCCTCGCCCGACCTGATGCAGGGCTTCATATCGACGCCCATCGAGCAGGCCGTCGCGTCGGCCGAGGGCGTCGACTACATCACCTCCTCCTCGACGCAGGGTCAGAGCATCGTCACCGTCTACGTCCGCCTGAACTTCGACCCCAACGTCGCGATGACCGACGTGATGGCGAAGGTGCAGCAGGTGAAATACCAGCTGCCGCGCGAGGCGAACGACCCGGTCATCCTGAAGTCGACCGGCGAGACCACCTCGATCCTCTACATGGGCTTCTCCAGCACCGAGCTGTCCGAAGCCGCCATCTCCGACTATCTGACCCGCGTCGTCCAGCCGATGCTGGCGACGGTGGAGGGGGTCGCCTCGGCCAAGATCCTGGGCGGCCAGACCTTCGCCATGCGCCTGTGGCTCGACCCGGTGAAGATGGCCGCCCGCGGCATCTCCGCCAGCGACGTCGCGGCGGCGATCCGCGCCAACAATTACCAGTCCGCCCCCGGACAGGCGAAGGGCACCTTCGTCATCACCAACGTCACCGCCAACACCGGCCTGACCGACGTCGAACAGTTCCGCGAGATGATCGTCAAGGCCAAGGATGGCGCGCTGGTGCGGATGCCCGACATCGGCACGGTGGAGCTGAGCGCCCAGAACTTCAACGCCAGCGTCTCGATGAACGGCCAGCAGGCCGTCTTCATCGGCATCGACTCCACCCCGACCGGCAACCCGCTGACCATCGTGGCGGACATCCGCAAGATGGTGCCCGACCTGGAACGCAACCTGCCGCCCTCCGTGGTGATGGAAATCGTCTATGACAGCACCCGCTTCATCCAGGCCTCGATCGACGAGGTGGTGAAGACGCTGCTGGAGGCGGTCGGCATCGTCATCGTGGTGATCTTCCTGTTCCTGGGCTCCTTCCGGTCGGTCGTCATCCCGGTTGTGACGATCCCGCTGTCGATCATCGGCGCCGGCACCTTCATGCTGGCGATGGGCTTCTCCATCAACCTGCTGACCCTGCTGGCGATGGTGCTGGCGATCGGTCTGGTGGTCGACGACGCCATCGTGGTGGTGGAAAACGTCCACCGCCACCTGGAGGAAGGGAAGAGCCCGGTCCAGTCCGCCATCATCGGCGCGCGCGAGATCGTCGGGCCGGTCATCTCGATGACCATCACGCTGGCGGCGGTCTATGCGCCGATCGGCTTCCTCGGCGGCCTGACCGGTTCGCTGTTCCGCGAGTTCGCCTTCACCCTCGCGGGGTCGGTGATCGTCTCGGGCATCGTGGCGCTGACGCTGTCGCCGATGATGTGCTCGCTGATTCTGACCAGGGAGATGAACGAGGGCCGCTTCGCCCGTTTCGTCGACCACACCTTCGAACGGCTGACCCGCTGGTACGGCCGGCGCCTGTCCAACGCGCTGACCTACCGGGCGGCGACCCTGCTGTTCGGCGCCGGCATCCTGCTGTCGGTCGGCTATCTCTACGCCAACACCATGTCGGAACTGGCGCCGGAGGAGGATCAGGGCATCCTGTTCGGCATCTCCAAGGCGCCGCAATACTCGAACCTCGACTACATCGACAGCTACGGCAAGCAGATCGACGAGACGTTCAAGGGCTTCCCCGAGACCGACACCCGCTTCGTCCTGAACGGCATACCGACCCTGACGCAGGGCTTCGCCGGCATGATCCTGAAGCCGTGGGCCGAGCGTGAGCGCTCCGCCAAGGAGCTCCAGCCGCTGGTGCAGGGCGAACTGGGCAACGTCACCGGCGTTCAGATCTTCCTGGTGTCGCCGCCGGCCCTGCCGGGCTCCACCGGCGGCCTGCCGGTGCAGATGGTCATCAGCAGCCCCGGCGACTACCGCACCATCTACGACGCGGTGGAGCGGATCAAGGATGCCGCGAACAAGAGCGGCATGTTCATCGTCACCGACAGCGACCTGCAGTTCGACAGCCCGGTCTTCCGGCTGAAGATCGACCGCAACAAGGCCGCCGACCTCGGCCTGAACATGCAGACGGTCGCCGACACGCTGGGCATCCTGGTCGGCGGCAACTACGTCAACCGCTTCAACCTCAACGGCCGCTCCTACGAAGTCATTCCGCAGGTGCCGCGCAACCAGCGCCTGACCGGCGAGGAGCTGACCCGCTTCTACGTCACCACGGCCAGCGGGGTGCAGGTGCCGCTGTCGACCGTCGTGTCGGTCGAAACCGGCGTCGAGCCCAACGCGCTGAACAAGTACAACCAGCTTCCCTCCGCCACCTTCTCGGCAGTGCCGATGCCGGGCGTCACCATCGGCCAGGCGGTGGACTTCCTGGAGGAGCAGGCGCGGACCCAGCTTCCGGCCGGCTTCAACCATGCCTACCTGTCGGAATCGCGGCAGTACGTGACCGAGGGCAACCAGCTCGCCATCACCTTCGTCTTCGCGCTGGTGGTGATCTTCCTGGTGCTGGCCGCGCAGTTCGAATCGCTGCGCGACCCGCTGGTGATCCTGGTGTCGGTGCCGATGTCCATCTGCGGCGCGCTGCTGCCGCTGTTCATCGGTGCGGCGACCATGAACATCTACACCCAGGTGGGCCTGGTGACGCTGATCGGCCTGATCACCAAGCACGGCATCCTGATGGTGGAGTTCGCCCGCGAGATGCAGATCAACGAGGGGGTGGACCGCCGGACCGCGATCGAACATGCCGCCGCGGTGCGGCTGCGCCCGATCCTGATGACCACCGCGGCGATGGTGGTCGGTCTGGTGCCGCTGCTGTCGGCATCCGGCGCCGGTGCGGCCAGCCGCTTCTCCATCGGCATCGTCATCGTCTCCGGCATGCTGATCGGGACGCTGTTCACGCTGTTCGTGCTGCCGGCGGTCTACACGATCCTGGCGACGAACCATCTGGCGGTCAGCCGCTCGGTCCGCTCCCGGGAGATCACCGAGATGACCTGACGCGGACAGCCGGCCGCCCTGCCTGCCGACGCGCCCGGCCCCCGCCGGGCGCGTTTCTTTTTGGCCGACCGGCCTGCGAACCATCGCCGCCCCGTCCTGTTGGTCGGGCAGCGACCGCCGCGCCGGTGGCCGTCCACCACACGGCAGGAGGCCGACCATGCACGCCCGGGAGATGATCAGCACCCACCCGCATGTCCGCGGGAACACCAACGATGCCCTGATCCGCTGCATCGAGGAATGCTACGACTGCGCGCAGACCTGCACGACCTGCGCCGATGCCTGCCTCGGCGAGGACAAGGTCGCGGATCTGGTGCAGTGCATCCGCCTGAACATGGACTGCGCCGACGTCTGTACGGCCACCGGCGCCGTCGCCACCCGCCGCAGCGGCTCCAACGAGGCGGTGATCCGCGCGATGCTGGAGGCCTGCGCCACCGCCTGCCGCCTGTGCGCCGAGGAGTGCGGGCGTCACGCCCAGATGCACGACCACTGCCGTATCTGCGCCGAGGCCTGCCGGAGTTGCGAGGACGCCTGCCGTATGGCGGTGCAGTCGATGAGCCACTGACCGCACTCACCGGCGGGGAGCCATGGGACCGGCACGGTCCGGCCCCACTCCCCGGGATCAGGCGGCGCGGATATCCGCCAGGAAGCCGTCGACCGCCTGCTTGAGCATGGCGGCATGACCGGCCAGCCCATCCGCCGCCTTCTTGACCTCCTGCGTCACCGCGGTGGTTTCCTCCTCCGCACGCTGGATGTCATGGACGTTGCGCGACACCTCGGCGGTACCGGCGGCGGCCTGCTGGGCGTTGCGGCTGATCTCGCCGGTCGCCGCGCTCTGCTGTTCGACGGAGGCGGCCATCTCGGCGCTGGAGCGGCTGATGTCCTCCACCTGCCCGATGATGGTCTGCATCGCCTCGACGGTCCGCTCCGACGCGGTCTTCACCGCCTCGATCTGGTTGCCGATCTGCTCGGTCATCGCGTGGGTCTGGGTCGCGAGGTTCTTGACCTCCTGCGCCACGACGGCGAAGCCCTTGCCCGCCTCGCCGGCCCTTGCCGCCTCGATGGTCGCGTTGAGCGCCAGCAGATTGGTCTGCGACGCGACGGCATTGATCGCGGTGACGATCTGGTCGACCTGCTCGATCGCCTTCGCCAGAGCCTCCAACTGCTCCTCCGCCCGCTTCGCTCCGTCGGAGGCGGCCTGGGACCGCTGCGCCGCCTTGGCGACACGCTCCGACAGGTTGCGGATGGATGCGGACATCTCCTCCGAGGCGGAGGCGACGGTCTGCACGTTGGCGGAGGTCTGTTCCGACGCGGCGGCGACCGCCGTGCATTCGCCGTTCACCTCCTCGACGGTCGTGGCGAGCTGGGCGGCGGTGGACTGGAACTCGCCCGCGGCATGGCCGACGGCATCCACGATCGTCACCACCTGGGTTTCGAACCGCGCGGCGACCTGGAGCATGGCGGCGCGCTTTTCCGCGGCCGCCGCGGCCTCGGCCTCGCGGGCATGCTGCTCCATCTGTCGGTTGCGCAGCAGGTTCGCCTTGAACACATCGAGCGTACGGGCCATCTCGCCGATCTCATCCCGGCGATCCTGCTCCGGGACCGCGACGGCCAGGTCGTCCTCGGCCAAGCGGATCATCACGTCATGCACGCGCGACAGCGGGGCGGAGACGCTGCGCGCGACCGCCCAGCCGAGCAGGAGCGCCAACGAGGCGACGCCGGCGACGATCAGGCCGAAGATGCTCATCATGCTGAAGAACGCCGACTTCAGGTCGTCGCTGTAGACGCCCGTGCCGATCACCCAGTCCCACGGCTTGAAGTGGACCGAGTAGCTGAGTTTCTCGTAGGTCGGGCCCTGGGGGTCGTTGGCCCGCGGCCACTCGTAATGGACGAATTCCGGCGGATCGGCCAATGCGCCGCGGACCGCCTCGCGGATGACGTAGACGCCGTTGCGGTCGCGGATCTCCGCCCCGCTCTTGCCGATCAGGCCGGCGTTGGCATGCATCACGCTGATGATCTGCGACGTCCAGACCCAGAGATATTCGCCGTTGTTGTAGCGGATCGCGCCGATGGCGGTGCGGGCGCGCTCCTTCGCCTCCTCCTCGCTCAGCACCCCGTCCTGGGCCAGCTTGTGGAAG
Organism: Azospirillum thermophilum; assembly: GCF_003130795.1. Taxonomy (NCBI): domain Bacteria; kingdom Pseudomonadati; phylum Pseudomonadota; class Alphaproteobacteria; order Rhodospirillales; family Azospirillaceae; genus Azospirillum; species Azospirillum thermophilum. Next base: position 792,511 of record NZ_CP029352.1, on the reverse strand, counting down.
CGGGCCGCGATGCTGCCGCCGCTCTCCGCGATGAAGCGGACGCTGTTCATCCGCTGCTCGACCAGGGCCCGGTTGACGAAGTGGCCGCCGACCGCCGCGACCAGCCCGGCCGCGATGATCGAGAGGATGGCGAGAAAGCCGATGCGCCAGCGCAACGGCAGATCCGATAACCGCATGATAGGTCTCTTGATTTCAGGTAGGACCGGGAAACCGCGACCCGCGACGGAACAGGGGGACGGCCGAAGCCGCCCCCCTCCCCGTCCCGGTCGGCAGCGCCCCGAACGGGCGAGAACGTGATGATCAGCCGCGCTCGACGCAGAGGGCGACGCCCATGCCACCGCCGATGCAGAGCGTGGCGAGACCCTTCCTGGCGTCGCGGCGGCCCATCTCATGCAGCAGCGTCACCAGGATGCGGGCACCCGAGGCGCCGATGGGGTGGCCGAGCGCGATGGCGCCGCCATTCACGTTCACCTTGGCGGTATCCCAGCCCATCCCCTCGTTGACGGCCAGCGCCTGGGCGGCGAAGGCCTCGTTCGCCTCGATCAGGTCGAGATCGCCCACGCTCCAGCCGGCCTTCTTCAGCGCCAGCTTCGAAGCGGGGATCGGCCCCGTGCCCATGATGGTCGGATCGACGCCGGCCGTGGCCCAGGAGGCGATGCGCGCCAACGGGGTGATGCCGCGCCTGGCCGCGTTCTCCGCCGTCATCAGCACCAGGGCGGCGGCACCGTCATTGATGCCGGATGCGTTGCCGGCGGTCACCGTGCCGTCCTTGGCGAAAGCCGGGCGCAGCTTGGCCAGCGTCTCGACGGTGGTGCCGTGCTTGGGGTACTCGTCGGTGTCGACGACGGTGTCGCCCTTGCGGCCCTTGATGGTGACCGGGACGATCTGGTCCTTGAAGCGGCCGGCCTTCTGGGCGGCCTCCGCCTTCTGCTGCGAGGACGCCGCGAAGAGGTCCTGCTGCTCCCGCGTCAGGTTCCAGGCGCGGGCGACATTCTCGGCGGTCGTGCCCATGTGGTAGCCGTGGAACGCCTCCCACAGGCCGTCCTTGATCATGCTGTCGAGCATCTCCGCAGCGCCCATCTTGACGCCGCCGCGCAGGTGCATCAGGTGGGGCGACAGGCTCATGCTCTCCTGGCCGCCGACGACCATCACGTCGGCGTCGCCGTTGCGGATCGCCTGATAGCCCAGCGCCACGGAGCGCAGGCCGGAGCCGCAGACCTGGTTGATGCCGAAGGCGGTCTTCTCCACCGGAATACCGGCGGCGATGGCGGCCTGGCGGGCCGGGTTCTGGCCCTGGCCGGCGGTCAGCACCTGGCCCAGGATCACTTCGGTCACCTCGGCGGCATCCGTATGGGCGCGGGACAGCGCCTCGCGGATCACGACGGCGCCCAACTCGTGGGCGGGAACGGCGGACAGGGCGCCGTTGAAGCTGCCGATGGCGGTGCGCACCGCGCTGGCAATGACGATCTCGGTCATTGGAGGAACCCTCCGGAACGATTGTTTCTTGATGGATGGGAAGGGGCCGCCGCGCCCGCACCCCGTGCGGAACCGCGGCGGCCTCGGTTGGTCAGAAATAAAGCCCGATCAGGAAGATGGGTAGCGTCAAGACCAGCGCTGTGGCGCAGTATCCCATGATGTCGCGCACCCCGAGGCCGGCGATGGCCAGGGCCGGCAGCGCCCAGAAGGGCTGCGCCATGTTCATCCACTCCTCGCCATAGGCGATCGCCATGGCCGCCTTGCCGAGGTCGACGCCGAGCTGCTGGGCCGCCGGCATGACGAAGGGACCCTGCACGACCCAGTGGCCGCCGCCCGACGGAACCGCGAAGTTGATCAGGCCGGACGACAGGAAGGCCAGGACCGGGAAGGTCTCCTTGGTGGCGATGTCCACGAACCAGTTGGTGATCAGCCCGCCGAGGCCGGAATGCTCCATCATGATCTGGATGCCGGCATAGAAGGGGAACTGCACCATGATGCCGGCGGTGCCGCGGGCGGCGTTGGCGACGGCCCGGGCATAGGCCATCGGCGTGCCGTGCAGGATCAGGCCGGCCACCAGCATGATCAGGTTGACCGTGTTGATGTTGAGGTCGAAGCCCTTGGCCTGGAAGTGCAGGAACAGATAGCCGATGCCGAGCGCCGCGACGACGAAGCCCAGGATGCGGCTCTCCTCCATCCGCTCGGCCGGGCTGGCGTCGGGGCCGAGCACCCGCCTGGTCGATTCCTCCGGCTTCAGCAGCTTGGGATCGACGGCGACGACGTCCTCGGGCTTCGGATGCATCATCCGGCAGATCAGCGGCAGGACGATGATCAGCGCCAGCGTGATGCCGATGTTGTAGGTGGTGAAGATGGTATCGGCGATCGGGATCAGGCCGACCGTCTTCTCCATCGGGTTGCCCTTGGTCGCCGCGACCAGCGGGATGGAGGCGGAGAAGCCGCCATGCCAGGTCATGAAGCCGATGTAGGCCGAGGCGATCAGCAGCCGGTAGTCGGATTTCGGAATGCGCCGCGCCACCTCGCGGGCGAACATGGCGCCGACCACCAGGCCGAAGCCCCAGTTGACCACGTTGGTGACCGCGGCGGCGAAGCAGACCAGCATGACGCCCTGCGTCGGCGTCTTGGCGATGGCCGCCACCCGGCCCATGACGTTGCGCACCGGTTCGGAACTCGCCAGCGCGTGGCCGGTGACCAGCACCAGCGCCATCTGCATCGAGAAGGCGAGCAGGTTCCAGAAGCCGTTGCCCCACATCCGCACCATGTCGACCGGACCGTTCGGCGTCAGCCAGATGGCGAGCCCGAAGGTCAGGATGGTCAGCAGGATGGCGAAGATCAGGGGATCGGGCAGATAGCGGCTGACCAGCCAGGTCAGCGCGCGCGAGATGGGAGTGATGGGATTGAAGCGGGACACGGCGCTCGAGGCGGGTCCGGGGGCGGTGGTGACGCTCATGGCGGATCTCCGGCAAGGGGGAGGCGGCGCCGCGCCACGCGAGGTGGCGCAGCGGCTGCGGCCTCCCGGATGCTCAAGAAGGGACGGTCAGGCGCCGACCGGCATGGTTGGCACGTCGGACGGAACGATCAGCTCCGCACCGGTCTGGGCCATCACGTCGGCGACGGAGACGCCGGGAGCCGTCTCCTTCAGCACCAGCCCCTTCGGCGTCGGCTCGATCACGGCGAGATCGGTGACGATCAGGTCGACCCGGCGCACCGAGGTCAGCGGCAGGGCGCAGCGCTTGACGATCTTCGGTTCGCCCTTGGCGCTGTGCTGCATCGCGACGATCACGCGCTTGGCGCCCGAGACGAGGTCCATGGCGCCGCCCATGCCGGGCACCATCTTGCCGGGCACCATCCAGTTGGCGAGCCGGCCCTCCTCGTCCACCTGCAGGCCGCCCAGCACGGTAACGTCGAGATGGCCGCCACGGATCAGCCCGAAGGACATCGCGCTGTCGAAGGCCGCAGCTCCCGGAACGGCGCCTATCGGGCTGCCGCCGGCATCGCTCAGATCCTCGTTCTCCGCCCCCGGCTCCGGCACCGGCGCCATGCCGATGATGCCGTTCTCCGACTGGAAGAAGACGTTGACGCCGGCCGGCAGATGGGCCGCCACCATGGTCGGCAGGCCGATGCCGAGGTTCACCAGGTTGCCCGCGCGCAACTCCAGCGCGACGCGCTTGGCGATCAGGGTCTTCTCATCCATGGCGATGCTCCTTGGCGACCAGGCAGTCGACCAGCACGTTCGGGGTGACGACGCTGTCGGGCGGGATGACGCCGACCGGCACGATGTCCTCGGCCTCGGCGATCACCATCTCGGCGGCCATCGCCATCATCGGATTGAAGTTCCGCGCGGTCAGCGCGTACTCGAGGTTGCCCAGATAGTCCGCGCGCTTGGCGGCGATCAGGGCGAAATCGGCCTTCAGCGCCTTTTCCAGCAGATAGACCTGCCCGTCCAGCTCGATGCGCTGCTTGCCCTCCTCGACGACCGTGCCGACGCCGGTCGGGGTCAGGACGCCGCCGAGGCCGAAGCCACCGGCGCGTACGCGCTCGGCCAGCGTGCCCTGCGGCACCAGTTCCACCTCGGTCTCGCCGGTGATCATCTGGCGCTGGGTCTCGGAATTGGTGCCGATGTGGCTGGCGATGACCTTGCGCACCGCCTTCGCGGCGATCAGCTTGCCGATGCCGACCGCCGGGCGGGCGGTATCGTTGGCGATGACGGTCAGGTTGCGCTTGCCCTGACGCAGCAACTCGTCGATCAGGTGGGGCGGCGTGCCGACGCCCATGAAACCCCCGATCATCAGGACCGCGCCATCGGGAATCATGGCGACGGCCTCTTCCAGCTTTCGCACTTTACTCATTCGACGTCCCCCTTGGACATCGGGATGCGGCGGAGCTTCGTCCGCAACGGCACCCCGTGGGCGCAGGCCATCCGGCACCGGCGATGAACCGGCGGGCGGACCAGACGCTCGTTCTTGGTTCGCAGCGCTGCGATGTGGCGGCCCCGTCACCCCGCGCATCGCGGCGAGGTGACGGGGCCAGCAGGCTTACCCACACAAGAGCAAGGGTCGTGCCAAACGGAGAAGTGGCTGCGGAGCGCGCAAACGCCCCGTTTTTGCGCAGAAACCGGCGCAACGAACCATCAGGCGGTGCGCAACTTTGTGCGTGCTGCGCAAATTCTTGCGCAGGGGGCCCGGTGGACGTTGCTGCGCCCCGACTGTTCACCAACGGCAATCAAAGGAAGGACGACACGATGAAGAACCCTGTCATGAGCCTGTGGCTGTCCTGGGCCAACCGGGCAACCAGCATGATGACGGCCGCCACCATGTCCGCGGCGAAGCGCAACCAGGCAGCCCTGCTCAAATCGATGACCACGCCGCCGAAGTCGAAGACCGGGGCGAAGCGCAGAACCAGGGCATCGAAGCGTTGAGCCGTGACGGCGGTCAGTTCGTAACGGCTGTCCTGGCGTTCTCCACGACGAGGCGGTCGCCGACGCGGGCGATCGCCAGGGCCGCCTGCGGCTCGCCGGCATCGCGGGGAATGACGACCATGGTCCGCTGACCGGGCAGCAGCGTCGTGACAAAGCGGACCGGCTGCGCATCGGGATGGGAGGCGCCGGTGACCACCACGCGGAAGCCGTCCCGTCACGGGTGAAGTAGGTCACGACCGAGGTTTCAGAGAGATGGGTGCTGTAAGCCTGCCCGGCTTCAGATCCCCGGCCGAAGCCGCCGTCGGGACAGCCGCACCCACTGCCAGCATCGCCAGCCCCAGACCCATCCTGTTCATCGTGAAGACCCTTCTCGCCTCGCCAGGGGCCGGGCCACCCGGCCGGCCGGCCTGGGCGCCACCTTAACGCCGCCGGCGCGATCGGAAGTGTGACAAGACTGCTGACCTGCTTGCCCGCGATTCAGGAGGTCGGCAGGAGAATCCGGTCCAGGAAGATGCGGTACACCACCTCCGGCCGCCCTGCCCGGCTGCGGTTGCGCACCCCGCATTCCTCGACGAATCCCCGATCCTTCAGCAGCTTCAGCAGGCGCCGGGCGCTGCGGGGCAGGACCTTGTAGCTCTGGGCCAGTTCCGCGGCGGTGAAGCCGTTGGGGTCGAGGACGCGGAAGACCGCCATCAAGCGGCGGATGACGGCCGGCGAGATCTGCAGGGTCAGGGAGATGTCGAGATCGGTCTGCCGTCCCTCCCGCGCCTCGTCCGGGTCCATCATCGCGATGAGCGCGGCGACGCCGTCGAGTTGGATGACCTGCTCGGGAAGGAGCAGGGCATGCTGCTGCGCCTGCCGCGCCAGGGTCTCCGCCTGTTCGGCGTTGGAGCCGAACCCGATCCCGAAGACCAGCGGCGGCCCCTCCCCCTGGGCGGCGAGCGGCTGCGGCTTCAGCCGGCTTTCGACGGCGTTCCTCGTCGAGATCAGCACGCTGCCGGCTTCGTCGTCCCGCAACACATGCCCGTCGAGGACGGCGGCAAACCGCCGTGCGGCCTGGGAGACCGTGCCACCGGCGACCCCGGCATGGCCGGGCCGCGGTGAGAGGAGGCACACGGCCGTCTGGGTCGCTTCCGCCTGGACCAGATCGTGGCGGAGCTTCGCCCGAAGGAGGGCCTGCCGGACGGAGGCGCGGGAGTGATTGATGCGGATGACCGGCAGTTTCTCCGCCTTCAGGGTCTCATAGACGCTGCGGATGCAGGTGGCGCACTGCTCCACCGTGCCATCGCGGAGCAGGGAGCGGTGTTCCTCGACGATCCGGCCGAGATCGATGTCCCGGCCGTCCTCACCCCGTTCCAGTGGGATCACGCGATAATTGTCCGTCAGCCCCAGTTCATCGAAGGCCTCATCGACGTCGGAGGCCGGAATGCAGTCGAAACTGAAGCGCGGGATATGGCCCACCCGGTCGCTGCCCAGCGCCACCAGCGCAAGCGTCCGGAACAGGTCGGTTCCCTCATGCTGGATGAAGTCGAGCCTGTCCTGCGGAAAGCCGGCGGCAAGGGCGAGGCGGTAAGGCAGGCGTCCGCTGAAGAGAATCACCGCGCAGACGCGAAGAAGGGCACCGACCAGCCGCGGGGTGTCTTCCGGCACCGCGTAGGTCGCCGTGACCAGCACCTGCCCAAGGCCGCTTTCCCGGGCCACGCGCTTGATCAGTTCGACCGTATCGTCCGGGCCTACCACCCCGATCATCTGCACCCTTCCCCGCTGGCCCGCTTCACGCATGTAGCCAATAAGCCATGTCCGTAATAGGTCCTCAATCCCGCTTGACTCAGGTCAGAGGTACTGTCCCTAATATGTCCGTAATCGACGCTTCCTCCGTAAGGCACAACGATTCGATGATCGAGAGTCCCCTATCGACGCCCCGCCTCGACATGCAGCTGATCGCCGACCGGCGCGAATTGCACCGCGTCGCGGAGCCGGGCTGGTGCGAAGTGTTCACGGCCAGCAAGGTCGTGGCGGCGCTCCGGGGCCTGGGCTGGGAGGTCCGCTGGGGTGCCGACGTGGTGCGCGCCGACGCCCGCCTGGGACTGCCGCCGCAGCAGGAGCTCGACTTCTTCTACGAGCGGGCCCTTGAACTCGGGGCCGATCCGGAGACGGCCGGAGCGCTGCGCAACGGCTTCACCGGCGTTGTCGGTTGTCTGAAAGGCACCGCCCCCGGTCCGACCATCGCCTTCCGCTTCGACCTCGACGCCAATCATGGAGGGGAATCGCGGAGCGAGGAGCACCTGCCCGCTCGGGACGGCTACGCCTCGACCTGTGCCAACACCCATCACAACTGCGGCCATGACGGCCATGCGGCGATGGGATTGGCCCTCGCCCGCTCGCTCACCCAATGGCGGGACCGTATCGCCGGCGAAGTCCGGCTGATCTTCCAGCCCGCCGAAGAAGGGCTGCGGGGAGCACGGGCGATGGTGGCCGCCGGCGTCCTGGATGACGTGGACCGCTTCATCGGCTGCCATCTCGGCGTCCAGGCCCGTCAAGTGGGCGAGATCATCAGCGGGTACAGGGATATCCTGGGCAGCGTGAAGCTGGACGTGGCGTTTGCCGGGACCGGGGCCCATGCCGCCGTCTCGCCGCAGGAGGGCCGCAACGCGCTGCTGGCCGCCTGCGTCGCCGCACAGAACCTGATGGCCATTCCGCGCCACGGCGGCGGCGATACGCGCGTCAATGTCGGGATGCTGTCCGGCGGAGAGTCGCGCAACACCATTCCCAGCACCGCGCGTCTGGCGCTGGAGCTCCGCTCGGAAAGCACCGAGGCACTGCAGTTCCTCAAGGAAGCCGCACATCGCGTGATCGAGGGGGCGGCGGCGATGCACGGCGTCTCCTTCCAGGTGGACTTGGCGGGAGAGGCCTGCTCGGCAAGCAGCGACCGCTCCCTCGCGCAGCTTGTCGGTGCCGCGGCGCAGAGCATGTCGCGGGTGCACACGGTCCGCGACGACGTATCCTTCAAGGGCAGCGACGACGCGGCCGAAATGATGCGGCGGGTGCAGGACCGCGGCGGCCAGGCCGTCTATTTCGGCATCGGCTCCAAGCTCGGCGCGGTTCATCACAATCCCCGCTTCGACTTCGACGAGGAGTCCCTGTCGATCGGGACCGAACTGCTGGAACGGATCGCCCGCCTCCTGCTGACCCCGCTTCCCGAAGCGGGACATCTCTGACCTTCAGTCTTCGACATCGCCGGCGGCCCCGGGCCGCACGGCAGAGCATCGCCACCAGAAAAGAACGCCTCGGAAAAGAAGGCGGCTATCGCAATGGAACACGAACAAGGGGCATTCTCATGTCTGTCGAAAACCAGTCGATCGCCTGGAGCGAGACGTCGGTAAAGCCGAAACGGGGGCCATGGAAAGAGGTGTTCGCCGCGAGCATCGGCAACACGCTCGAATTCTACGACCTGCTGATCTACGGCTATTTTTCCGTCGTGATCAGCAAGCTGTTCTTTCCGGCGACCGACGACACCACGTCGCTGCTGCTGAGCGTCGGGACCTTCGGCATCTCCTATCTCGCCCGGCCGCTGGGCGCCATCGTGCTTGGCGCCTACACCGACCGCGCGGGACGCAAGGCATCGCTGACGCTGTCGATCATGATCATGATGGTGGGCACCGCCATCATCGTGTTTGCCCCGACCTACGCGCAGATCGGCATCCTCTCCCCGCTGCTGGTGGTCATCGCCCGTCTGCTGCAGGGTTTCTCCACCGGCGGCGAGTTCGGCGCCGCGACCGCCTTCATGGTAGAGCATTCGACTGCCGGCCGCCGCGGCTTCTTCGCGAGCTGGCAGTCCTCGACCCAGGGCTTGGCCACGGTGGTGGCGGCCGGCATCAGCGCGCTGCTGAGCGCGCTTCTCACCGAGGCCCAACTGGCGGACTGGGGATGGCGCGTGGCCTTCGGGTTCGGGCTTCTGGTGGGACCGGTCGGCATGTATATCCGCAACCAGATCGACGAGACCCCGGAGTTCCTGAAGATTGCTGCCAGGAAGCCGGAGAAGTCGCCGCTGCGCGTGGTGGTGACGCGGGATGGGCTGTGCCTGCTGCTGGGCATCTGCGTCGTCGCCGGGATTACCGGCTTCAACTACGTCCATAAGCTCTACATGCCGACCTATTCCACGACGCAACTGCACATCCCGCAAACGTCGTCGTTCGTCGGGGCGATGATCACCGGCCTGACGCTGATGGTGGCGGCGCCGGTGTTCGGCAGCCTGTCCGACCGGTTCGGCCGCTTCCGCGTGCTGTCGCTGGCGCTGGCGACGGCCGGCCTCACCTCCTATCCGCTTTTCCTGGCCCTCAACCACTGGCCCGCGGTTGGCACGCTGCTGGCCGTGCAGGCCATCGTCGGCCTGCTGATCGCCGCGTCGCTCGGCCCGGCGCCGGCACTGCTGTCGGAAATCTTCCCGACCAGCACGCGGGGAACCGGCCTGGCGCTCAGCTACAACATCTCGGTGACGCTGTTCGGCGGCTTCGCGCCGCTGATCGTGACGGCGATGATCGCGAGTTCAGGGAACAAGATGGCGCCGAGCTTCTACGTGATCGCCACCTCCGTGATCAGCGTCGCCGCTGTCACGGCCCTTGCCGCACGCATCGCCAGCCGCCGGACTGCGGAGACGCACTGAGCATCCGACGACGGACACCGTCCGATTGATCTTGCCTCGGTTCGGTGGACATCTCAGCTAAGCTCCGAGTGGAGCGGGAAGGTGTCTGATGACGAAGACGAGGCGATCCTTCACGGACGAGTTCAAGCGTGAGGCTGTTGCCCTGCTGGAAGCGAGCGGTCGGCCCCTGGAGCATGTGGCGCGGGAGTTGGGCCTGCAGGCCTCGGTGCTGCGGAACTGGCGGCGGGTAGCCCAAGGCCACCCGCCGCGCCCACGGTCTGGTTCCCCTGCCGTATCCGACACGGCCATGCCGGCCAAGCCGGATGAGCAGACGGCGGAGATCGCGAGGCTGCGACGCGAGCTGGAGCGCGTCCGGCAGGAACGCGACATTTTAAAAAAGGCCATCAGCATCTTCTCGGAAACACTGAGATGAGGTTCCGCTTCATTGAGGACCACCGGGACGAGTTCCCGACCCGGCTTATGTGCTCGGTGCTCGAGGTGTCCGCCAGCGGTTACTACGCGTGGCGTGGGCGGCCGGAAAGCCAGCGGGCCGCCGCCAACCGACAGCTTCTGGTCGAGGTCCGACGCGTTCATGGTCACCACCATGGCCGCTATGGCAGCCCGCGCGTGCATGCAGCCCTCCGCGCGGAGGGCGTCGCCGCCAGCCGGGGCCGGGTGGCGCGTCTGATGCGCCGGCACGGCATCCGGGGTGCCGCCGCACGCCGGTTCCGGCCCGTCACGACCGACAGCCGCCATGGCCTGCCAGTCGCTCCCGATCTGCTGGGCCAGGCCTTCCAGGTAGCCGAGCCCAACCGGGTCTGGCTTGCCGACATCACCTACCTGCCCACCGCTGAAGGCTGGCTGTATCTGGCGGCTCTCCTCGACTTGGCGACCCGGAAGATCGTTGGATGGGCGATGCGCGACCATATGCGCGCCGAACTCGCCACCTCCGCCCTGGTCATGGCCATCCAGCGTCAACGGCCAGCCGTGGGCCTCATCCAGCATTCCGATCGCGGCAGTCAGTATGCCTCCCGGGATTACCGGGACCTGTTGCAGGCGGCCGGGATGCGGCAATCCATGTCGCGCAAGGGCTGCTGCTACGATAATGCTCCCATGGAGAGCTTCTTCCACACTCTCAAGGTCGAGTTGGTCCATCGTACTCGGTTCGAAACCCGCGACCAGGCGCGCCGGGAGGTGTTCGCCTACATCGAAACCTACTACAATCGCCAACGCGCCCACTCGGCCATCGGATACATCACCCCCGAACAGGCCGAGCTAAGATCTGCGTGAACCTGTGTCCACCCAACCGGGGCAAGATCAGGCAGGAGTTGGCCGAAGTCCCGCACATCTTCGGGACCGTCACCGCCGAAGCAAAGCGGGCGCGCCAGCCGAAAGGCCGCCCGATCACGCCCGAGGAGCTGGCGCGCCTTATCGATGCGGCGCAATCGCGCCACATGCTGCTGTTCCTGCTGATCGCCTCCAACACATTGGCCCGCCCGGCGTGTACCGCGGCCCGGATTTGAGACACCCGGCTGGGCTTCTTCAGGCGGCCAAGGGTAGCTCGGCGCACGACGGCTGATCAACCCGAAGTTGGTCGGCGCGCACCTGGGCCGGAGTGCGGTGTCCATGCCGGGCGACGAGCCAGGTTTCGTTGTAGTGGCGGGCGAACTCGACCAGAGCGCGGCGCAGCTCCTCGATGGTGTCGAAGGTGTGGACCCAGAGGAAGTTCTCCTTGAGCGTCCGGATGAAGCGCTCGGCCACGCCGTTGCCCTCCGGCTCGCGCACAAAGGACGGTGAACTGGTGATGCCCAGGCATGTGATCTCGGCTTGGAAGTCGCCGGACATGTGGTTCGAGCCGTGATCGTGGCGCAGCTTCAGCCCGGTCGCGACGCCCGGGCCGATGGCGCCGAAGTGGCGCAGCACGCCTTGGCGGACCGGCTCCAGGGCCTCGAAGCGGTTGCCGCTTTTCGAGGCGTGAATGCCGACTACCTCGGAGTTGGCGTGATCGACCGCGATGAAGACGCGCGCCACGCCCTCGGCCACGGTGATCGTCTCGCTCATGTCGGTGCCCCACATCGTGTTCACCGTCTCGGTGACGATGGTGCCGTCGTGCGCCCGTGCGCGCCGCCGCCCGACCCGATGCGGCGCCAGCAGCCCGTGTGCGCCCATCAGCCGCCTTACCCGGCGGGCCGAGGTGCGGATCCCCGCAAAGCGCAGACGCGCCCAGATCTTGCGATATCCCTCGCCATGGAAGCGCGAGACGAGGATCTGCTGGCGGATGTGCTCGACCAACTCGGCATCCGAGCAGGGGCCGAGCGGACCTCGGCGCCCGGGCATCGGTGCCGGGCCGACCGCCCGGTGGCGATACACAGTGGCGCGGGATACCCGCCACGTCCGAGCAACCCGGGCCAGACCGTAGGGGCGACCGGTGGAGGGCGAGGTGGTCCGGCTCATCGCCTCGGCCTCCGTCGGGCCAAAGGGCGTTTGCCCTCCAGGGCGGCGATCTTTTCCTCCAGCAGCTCGTTGGCCATCGTGATCTCGCCGACCTTGGCCTTCAGGCGCGCGATCTCCTCATCGCGCTCGTCGCGTTCGCGTTCCTTCATGGCGGACGCGGCCGCCGCCAGGGCGCGCTCGCGCCACTCCGACAGGCGCGCCACCGTGACGTTCAGCTCGCGGGCGACCACCTCCAGCGGTTCGCCGCGCAGCAGGCGCGTGACCGCCGCCACCTTGCGCGCCGCGGAGAAGCGTTGGGGCGTGCTGGCGTCCGCGCCCGAGGGGGCGCCTGAGCCAGCGTGGTGGGCGCGCTCCGGCGCCCCCTCGGGCTTACCCCCCTGTTCCTTGTCCATCTCAATGACCTCCGGTTGCGGTTCAATCTACCGCAGCCGGGTGTCTCATCGAACCGTACCGCGCCCCATTGGCCCGCCCGGCGGCCGTTCTGGACATTGAACCAGCGCAGTACGACTCGGAGCACGGGCTTCTCGACCTCAATCCACCCGGCCGCGTCCAGAACAAGAAGTTCCGGCCGGTGGTGCCGGTCTCACCGACGCTGCGCCCATGGCTCAGTTAGCCGGTGGGGAAAAGTGGCCGGTACATCAGCTACCGGAACCAGCCGATCCGCTCCATTCTGCACATGTGGCGGATCACTCGCGAGGCTGCGGGGTTGGACGAGCGCGTCACCCCGTACTCGATCCGGCACGGAATGGCTCGCGAGATGCGCAAGCGGCGCGTTCCCACCGAGCAGATCAGCCTGTTCCTGGGCCACCTGCCGGACGGTTCGGCCGCTACCACATCGATCTATGCACCCTACGAGCCCGGCTTTTTGGCCGATGCTCTGGAGGCCATTGAGGAAGTCATGGGAGAGATGCGCAAGCACCTGAAGCGCGCCCAGATTGACCGCCCACAGGCAGCGCTCGGTTCTGAGATCGAGATCAGCTTCACTGGCCGGGCGCGCCGGCACGGCATCGGCGAGGTCAAACGCCAAGAGGTTCGGGAGCTGATCCTGTCCGGCGTGCCGCACGCGGAGGTGGTCCGACGGACGGGTGTGTCGGGTGGTACTGTGAGCGTCATCCGGAAGGAGTTGAAGGCCACCCATCCACTGTACCGAAATACCGAGGCCGGCATCTGCGTGCCGCTTGCGTGCCGCGACGCCGAGGAGGACTCCGACGACCTGCCGAAATCCTCTGGAAGCGGTTGGTGGGCCCGGCCGGATTCGGTTCGGATGAGGAATTTCCTATATAAATCAATCGATTAGCCGTAATGAACGAAAATTGTAACAGGATTTCTAACAGAAACTTGGGTGCTGTTTCTAGTCGGCTTAGCCGGCTGGGCCGGTCCCAGAAACTCTGTAGTCAGTTCAGCCGTACCGACGCGGGCTGGCCGACGCATCCAGCCTCAGTGCCTGTTGCCGGCGGGCCAGCATTTACGGGCAAGGACCAGACCGTCGAACTCAAGCGCGTGCATGGCCAACTGCGCCATGGAGGAACTTGGGTGATGGCCTGGTCAGGCGGCGTCCTGTGCCGTGGCGTCGGTGACCTCGACGCCGTCGCGGAAGGTGACGCCTCGGATCACCTTGGGCAACAGGGTTTCGCCGTTCAGCCGGCGCCAGGTCTTGGCGGCGGAGATCAGCTTGAAGACCATCAGCTTGGCAGTGTCCTGCGGCAGCGCCCCCTTGGCCCGCACCGTGCGGTGCCGGACCATGCCCAACACGCTTTCGATCGGATTGGCGCCCGCACGGGCCCAGTGCTCAGCGGGGAAAGCGTAGAAGGCGAGCAGCGCGTCGCGGTCCCTGCTCAGACAGTCCACCGCCTTGGCGTCCTTGGCCGGGTATCTCTTCTCGAAGGTGGTCGGCGCCGCCGTGGCCGAGGCGCGATCGGCCGCCATCCAGATCTCCTTCAGGTCGGTCTTCATCGCCGGCTGGTGCGTCTTTGGCACCTTGTTCAGCATATTGATGGGCTCTGTTGCATAGTTTGTCGGCAGGCGCGAGATGATGATTACGGGCATCACCGCCGACGCTATGCGTCCTGGGGTTCGAGCTGCTGGCTGATGAACTGTACGGCCTCGGTGAGCACGCAGGGTCCGACGTTGAAGGCGCGTTCGACGAGGCGCGCCTCGCCCCGCATCTGAAATGAGCAAGCAGTCGAAACCTGCGGTGAGCCGGGAGCGGATGTACGATCTGATTCTGGCTCCTGTCATCACCGAGAAGTCGACGATGGCCTCGGAGCATAACCAGGTCACCTTCCGCGTTCCGCTGATGGCCTCCACGCCGGAGATCAAGGCGGCCGTCGAGGGCCTGTTCAATGTGAAGGTTACCGCGGTCAACACCCTGATCACCAAGGGCAAGACCAAGCGTTTCCGCGGCACCATCGGCCGTCGCTCGGACTTCAAGAAGGCCGTCGTCACCCTCGCCGAGGGTAACAAGATCGACGTGACCACGGGCATCTGAGCGGGAGTGTGATCCGATGGCTCTGAAGCAATACCGCCCGATTACGCCGTCGCTCCGCCAGCTGGTCATCGTCGACCGCTCGGAGCTGTGGAAGGGCAAGCCGGTCAAGACCCTCACCCAGGGCCTGACCAAGTCCGGTGGCCGCAACAACACCGGCCGCATCACCGCGCGCCGGATGGGCGGCGGTCACAAGCGCGTCTGTCGACCCGCCAGCTGGTTGACCGTGTGCAGCGCCACTGCCAGCGTAGCCGCTTCTCGATCTCCGGCGCGTACTTCTGCACCCAGCGGTAGATCGTTGAATGATCGACCGTGACGCCGCGCTCGGCCATCATCTGCTCGAGATCACGGTAGCTGATGCCGTATCGGCAGTACCAGCGCACCGCCCAGAGCACGATCTCACCCTCGAAGTGGCGCCCCTTAATAGGCCGACACGGCTTGGCTCCCAACAGCGTCCAGCCATTCCGCCGCGTGCCGGCCAACTTTGCAACAGAGCCGCTGAAGGCGCCTCAGGCAAGCGGCTGCGAATATAATTAAATGTTAGGATTTTATAACAGAGTCCAGCGGCACTTTGTCGCATTTGGCTACAATTCGGCAACGACGCCACCTGGACTTGTGCAATCCTGAGCTACTACACTGACCTTAAGCAAGCATATGGAGCAGCGCAGGCGCGGAGGTGACATCCTGTCTCAACACGCTCGCAAACGGGAAGGCGGATTTGAAGTCCAGATGACGGTCAATGCTGGTCGTATCGGCCCCTAGAGGACCCATGGACACCATCGTGTCCGGCATGTTTGAGGGAAGCGTTGGCCACTGCTCTTAGGTTTGGTGGCGCCGCGCGCAATTTCGGAACGAGCGGTAATAATCGTCATTACGGTCTACAAAACCCACGCTCAAGGACTCGCAGGTCCTTCCCGAGCAATGGAGTCTTTCTCGACACCGATCAGAACAGCATGACACACTCCCGGTTTCCCGTGAAAAGCGTGTGGCTGCGGCCTTTTCGATCGGATATGGCAGCGGGCTACCCTGAGCTAGATCTGCTGTCGGCACAGCTTCCACCCTCCGAATAACGCCTTAGAGGGAGGAAATAAATCTTGTGTTTTCCGGCACCAATTCAGCGTAACGCTCTAAGCAATCCATAAAATAAAAAGAAAACAAATCGTTGCTCCTTGATGGAAATAAGACCTGTCGTCAAAAAAACAGACGGTGATGATATATGGTTGCATCCTTTACTGGTCTTTACGTTTACGATATAAATTATAGAAATGGCATCGCCACAATCACGCCAAACAGAACTGGAGCCCGGCAAAACGGCTTCACTATCTTGGAGCGGGCTGGCACCACCGATGACGGCGTGTTCCGCTACGACGAGAGGGTGTCGCTTCAGAATGCTCCCAGCGGCTGGTCGACGACCTACTACTTTGGCTTCTATGATGGCGGATTGGTGCTTAGGGTCAAGGAGGGAGGTAGCGATCCTCTTGCCGCTTTGGACAACTGGTACTATCTGCTAACGGATAAGTACTATTTTTCTGATCAAAACGTCAATTTTCTGACTCTTGATTATGCGCCAGGCCTGATCGGAGGGGCGGTCAACGATACGCTGACCGGCAACAGCTCCAGCGACCTGATCGTCGGCAACGGCGGGGACGACACGCTGACCGGCAACGCCGGCCGCGACTGGCTGTATGGCGGCGCGGGCAACGATCTGCTGCAGGGCGGTGCCGACCACGACCAGCTGTTCGGCGGTGACGGCAATGACACGCTGGACAGCGGCAGCGGCAACGACACGCTGGACGGCGGCGCCGGAGACGACGTCGTCGTTTATGCCGGCCCCTGGACCTCCTATCTCATTCTCCGGCCGGGGCCGACCGACTATCTGGTCTACAAGCCCGACGGCGTCGACAGCCTGCATGACGTCGAATATGTCCGCTTCGGCAGCGACCCGCAGGTCCATCTCTCGGTACTGGGCGTCAATCTGGCCCCCACCATGGACAGCGACCTTCTGGTCGGGCTCGCCGGGGCGGACACCATCTTCGCGCTCGACGGCGACGACCGGGTCTACGGCATGGAGGGCAACGATGCCCTGTTCGGGCAGGGCGGCGACGACCTGCTCCACGGCAACCTCGGCGACGATGTGCTGTACGGCTGGACCGGCAAGGACCAGCTCTATGGCGACGAGGGCAACGACACGCTGTACGGCGAGGACGGCGACGACACGCTGGACGGCGGCGACGGCGACGACAGCCTGGTCGGCGGGCCGGGCAACGACGTTCTGCAGGGTGGCGCCGGCACCGACATTGCGGTCTTCGATGGCGAGCGCTCGGCCTACACCGTCACAGTGGAAGCGGACGGTACCGTCCGGGTGGTTGGCAGCAGCGGAACCACCACGCTGACCGGCGTCGAGTTCGCCCGCTTCGGGACGGCGCCGCCGGTCCTGCTGTCGGACACCCGAGCGACCGCCGTCCTGACCATCGCCGCCGCCGATGCCTCCAAGGCGGAAGGCGACAACGGACCGACTGCCTTCACCTTCACCGTCACCCGCTCCGGCGACACCACCGGCAGTTCCTCGGTCGCCTATGCGGTGACCGGAAGCGGTCCGAGCGCGGCCGACGCCGCGGACTTCACCGGTGGCGTTCTGCCCTCCGGCACGGTCAGCTTCGCGCCGGGAGAGACCAGCAAGACCATCACCGTCCAGGTCGCCGGCGACACGGCCGTGGAGAGCGACGAAGGCTTCACCGTCACCCTGTCCAACCCGGGCGGCGCCGTCATCGCCACCGCCTCCGCCACCGGCACCATCCGCAACGAGGACCCGGTCGATCCGCGGCTGAGCGCGCCGGCCTCCCTGACCCTGCTGGCCGGCAGCCCGACCGCGATCCCCGGCCTGTCCGTCGCCGACGGGGACAGCGCGGCCGTCACCGTGACCCTGACGCCGCTCAACGGCAGCCTGACCGTGGGCGGACCGGCCACCGTCGCCACCCTGGCCGGCGTCACGACGGTGAGCGGCAGCGTGGCGCAGGTCAACGCCTCGCTGGCGACGCTGGGCTTCACCGGGACGGCCGGGCGGACCGCCGCCTCGATCGGCGTCACCGTCTCCGACGGCGATCCCGCGACGCCGGACGCCGGCGGCAGCATCGCGCTGACGCTGCTGAATTCCCCGACCGTGACCCTGCCGGCGCTGCCCAACATGCTGGCCGGCACGACGGCGCTCCTGCCGGGATTGAGCGTGGCGGACGCCGACGGGGACAGCCTGACCCTGCGGCTGGGCGTCACCGGCGGCACCCTGTCGGCCGCGGCGGCGGCCGGGGCGGCGGTGACCGCCGACGGGGCCGGCGGCCTGACCATCGGCGGGCCGGCCGCCGCGATCAACGCCACCCTCGCCACCCTCGGCTTCACCGCGGGCACGGCCGGAACCGCCACCCTGACGGCCCGGGTGGAGGATGGCGACGCCCGCACCGTTCCGGCCACCGCGAGCGCCAGCTTCGCCCTGCTGAACGGCACCTCCCTGACCCTGCCGCGGCTGGACGCGCTGATCGTCGGGCAGACGGCCGCACTGTCCGGCCTGCGGCTGGAGAACCCGGACGACGGGCAGGTGACGGTGCGGCTGACGCCGGCCGGCGCCGTCCTGGCCCTGTCCGCCGTCGCCGGGGTGCAGGTCACCGACCTCGGCAACGGCGCGATGGCGCTGGGCGGGGCCGCTAGCGCGGTCGGCCGGGTCCTGGCGACCCTGACGATGACGCCCGTCCCCGGCGCCACCGTGGCGACCATCCGGCTGGAGGCCGACTTCGCCGATCCCGCCCTGCCGGACCGCAGCGGCACCCTGACCCTGCCGGTCGCCGCCCTGCCGGCGGCGGGCGGCGACGTGGCGGCGACCGCCCCGGACGGCGGGGCCGCCGCGGTCATCCGCGACAGCCGGCCGGCCGCCGCCAACCTGCGCATCGCGCCGGCCGTGCTGAGCGATCCGGACGGCGTGCCGCCCGCCGGCATGCGCATCCTGGCGGTGAGCGGCGGCACGCTCGCCGCGGCCGACGGGTCCGCCATCCTGCTGGGGCCGGCCGGGACGGTGCTGCCCCTGGCGGCCGGCGGCGCCGACCTGCGCTTCACGCCGGCCGCCGGCCATCTCGGCACCGCGACCGTCACCTATGTTCTGGTGGACGCGGCGGTGGGCAGCCTGAACTCCGCCCCATCGACGGCGCGCCTCGTCGTCGGCATGCCCGCCCCGGCGCTGGGCGCTGTCACCTATGACGCCACGGCCGTCCGGCTGACCGGCAGCGCCGCCGCCGGATCGCGGGTGGAGGTCTACCGTGACGCCGACAACAACGGCCGGCTGGACAGCGGCGAGGCCCTGGCGGGATCCGTCACGCTGGCTGCGGGGGAGACCGCCTTCAGCCTGTCCGTGCCGCTGGCCTCCGGCGGCTACAACGACTTCCTGCTGGTGGCGGTCGATCCGTCCAGCGGCACCACCTCGGCGGCGACGGACGTGGTCTCCCGCTTCCTGGCGGTGGGGGACGGCAACGGCCCGCAGGCGGCGGTCGAGATGACGACCGACGCCGCCGGCCGGCAGACGCTCAGCGTTGCGGTTCCCCCCGGCGGCACGGCGCCGGTGCCGCTGTCCCTGACCGGCGGGACCGCGTCGGACGGCACGACGCCGCTGCTGGCCGCGGCGCTGCCGGCGGGGCTGTCCCTGACGGCGACCGGGCCGGAGGCGCCGCAGACCCCGGCGCAGGCGGCCGCGGTCCTGGCGGGAGTGCTGCAGGAACGCGTCGCCGCGAGCGGCGGCGGGAGCGGGCTGGCCGCGGCCATCGCCGCCGCCTTCGCCTCGCCGGCCGGGCCGAGCGGTCTCACCGTGCGCTCCATCGTGCCGACCGCCCCGCAGGGCAGCGCGACGGCCCCCGTCGCGCTCCGCGGCACCGGCGCTGCGGAGGCGCTGCTGATCGACGCCGGCGGGCTGCCGGTCGGGACGGTGCTGCAGTTGGACGAGATCGACTTCGCCTTCGTCATGGGGCCGGCCATCGTCACCGGCGGGGCGGGCGACAACCGGCTCTACGGCGACGATGCCGCGCAGAGGGTCGGGATGGGCGCCGGCAACGACACCGTCTTCGGCGGCGGCGGCCTGGACATGCTGGATGGCGGTTCGGGGAACGACGTCATCGACGGCGGCGAGGGCGAGGACACCCTGTTCGGCGGCTCCGGCGAGGACCGGCTGTCCGGCGGTGCCGGCGCGGACGCCGTGTCGGGCGGGACCGGCAACGACCTCATCGCCCTCGGCGGCGGCAACGACCTGGCCGACGGAAACGAGGACAACGACGTGCTGTTCGCCGAGGAGGGCGACGACACCGTCTTCGGCGGGGCGGGCGACGACATCCTGGTGCTCGGCAGCGGCAACGACGTGGCCGACGGCGGGCTCGGGGCCGACGCGCTGGACGGCGGCGAGGGCGACGACACGCTGTTCGGCGGCGCCGGCAGCGACACGGTCTTCGGCGGGTCGGGCAGCGACCTTCTGGTGCTCGGCGGCGGCAACGACGTGGCCGACGGCGGCTCCGGGGCCGACGCGCTGGACGGCGGCGAGGGCGACGACACGCTGTTCGGCGGCACCGGCAACGACACGATCTTTGGCGGAGCCGGGGCCGACATTCTGGTCGGGGGGATGGCGACGACCTGCTGTTCCTCGACCAGGGAAACGACATCGGCTGGGGTGGCGAGGGAGCGGACCTCTTCGTTTTCGGCGCCGCCTCCGGCACCGTGGCGGTGGCCGACTTCGTGCCGGGCGTCGACCGGCTGGCGCTGTCGGACCCGTCGATCGGGCTCGCCACGGTGATCGCGTCGGCCCGGGTGTCGGGTGGCAGCACCATCCTGGACCTGCGCCCCGGCTCCAGCGTCACCATCCTCGGCCGGACCGGCGACGTCAGCCGCTGGTTCGGCTGACGTGCCCCAACCCGTGAGGTGAGGTGATGTGGTGGACGGCCCTTTCACCAAATACCGGTGAACAGCGTTGACCGTCGAAGAAACCATGTGTGGACGGCCCCTCGGGCGCAAGAGGGAAATCCGTGCTGACTGGCCGAGAAGGATGCATCGTAAGCGGAGCGTGATCGCACCGGATCAGGCGTTGACGGCGGGCTTCCAGTTCCAGGGGAGCAGATCGGCAAGGCGTGCGGCGGAGTAGCCGTTCACCATGCGCTCCAGGACGTCGCGCAGATAGGCGAACGGCTCGACGCCGTTGAGCTTGCAGGTCTCAACCAGCGAGGCGATCACCGCCCAGCGATGGCCACCGCCCTCCGAGCCGGCGAAGAGGCTATTCTTCCGGCCGATGGCTACCGGTCTGATGCAGCGCTCCACCGTGTTGGTATCCATCTCCACCCGGTGATCTTGCCTCGGTTCGGTGGACATCTCAGCTAAGCTCCGAGTGGAGCGGGAAGGTGTCTGATGACGAAGACGAGGCGATCCTTCACGGACGAGTTCAAGCGTGAGGCTGTTGCCCTGCTGGAAGCGAGCGGTCGGCCCCTGGAGCATGTGGCGCGGGAGTTGGGCCTGCAGGCCTCGGTGCTGCGGAACTGGCGGCGGGTAGCCCAAGGCCACCCGCCGCGCCCACGGTCTGGTTCCCCTGCCGTATCCGACACGGCCATGCCGGCCAAGCCGGATGAGCAGACGGCGGAGATCGCGAGGCTGCGACGCGAGCTGGAGCGCGTCCGGCAGGAACGCGACATTTTAAAAAAGGCCATCAGCATCTTCTCGGAAACACTGAGATGAGGTTCCGCTTCATTGAGGACCACCGGGACGAGTTCCCGACCCGGCTTATGTGCTCGGTGCTCGAGGTGTCCGCCAGCGGTTACTACGCGTGGCGTGGGCGGCCGGAAAGCCAGCGGGCCGCCGCCAACCGACAGCTTCTGGTCGAGGTCCGACGTGTTCATGGTCACCACCATGGCCGCTATGGCAGCCCGCGCGTGCATGCAGCCCTCCGCGCGGAGGGCGTCGCCGCCAGCCGGGGCCGGGTGGCGCGTCTGATGCGCCGGCACGGCATCCGGGGTGCCGCCGCACGCCGGTTCCGGCCCGTCACGACCGACAGCCGCCATGGCCTGCCAGTCGCTCCCGATCTGCTGGGCCAGGCCTTCCAGGTAGCCGAGCCCAACCGGGTCTGGCTTGCCGACATCACCTACCTGCCCACCGCTGAAGGCTGGCTGTATCTGGCGGCTCTCCTCGACTTGGCGACCCGGAAGATCGTTGGATGGGCGATGCGCGACCATATGCGCGCCGAACTCGCCACCTCCGCCCTGGTCATGGCCATCCAGCGTCAACGGCCAGCCGTGGGCCTCATCCAGCATTCCGATCGCGGCAGTCAGTATGCCTCCCGGGATTACCGGGACCTGTTGCAGGCGGCCGGGATGCGGCAATCCATGTCGCGCAAGGGCTGCTGCTACGATAATGCTCCCATGGAGAGCTTCTTCCACACTCTCAAGGTCGAGTTGGTCCATCGTACTCGGTTCGAAACCCGCGACCAGGCGCGCCGGGAGGTGTTCGCCTACATCGAAACCTACTACAATCGCCAACGCGCCCACTCGGCCATCGGATACATCACCCCGAACAGGCCGAGCTAAGATCTGCGTGAACCTGTGTCCACCCAACCGGGGCAAGATCACGGCCGTCATCCAGGTAGACGCACAGCGCCTTCCAGCGGCCGAGCGCATAGCGGATCGCCTCGGCCAGCTTGGAGCGGCCCGGCAGGCGGGGAAGTTCGTGCTCCAGCCACGCCTTCAGTTCCGCCACCTGGGAAGCTGCCTCGGCTTGTCGAAGCTGCCGGCGCTCATCGGCCGTGCGGCCACGGATTCGCTCTTCAATCGCGTAAAGCCGGGCAATGCGGCGAAGTGCCTCGGCGGCGATCGGCGAACCGTTTTCGGCCAGGTCGTAGAAACGTCGACGCGCATGGCTCCAGCAGGCCGCCAGCACGACCCGATTGCCGGCAGCCAGCCGTTCGAACCCGGCGTAACCGTCCACCTGCAGCACCCCGCAGAACTCCCGCAGGTGGGCGGCTGGGCGTTCGCCTTTGCGATCGCTGGTGTAGGCGTAAATCACCGCCGGCGGGTCCAGCCCCTGCCAGGGCCGGTCATCGCGGGCATAGGCCCACAGCCGTCCGGTCTTCACCCGGCCGGTTCCCGGCGCCAGCGTCGGCATCGGCGTGTCGTAGCTTCGCTGGCCCTTCGGGCTCGGCGAACAGCTTGGCCGAGGCGAACAGGGCCTTGGCCAACTCCTCATGCAGCGCCTCCAGCCACCAACACGCCTGTCCCGCCCAGCCCGCCAGAACCGAGCGGTCAACAGGAAAGCCGTTGCGGGCCAGGATCTGCGCCTGGCGGTAGAAGGGCAGATGATCGCAGTAGCGGCTGGTGATGACGTGCGCCAGCATCGCCGGCGTCGCCATCCCCCTAGCGATCGGTTTCTCCGGGGCCGGCGCCTGATGCAGCGTGCCGCAGCCGCGGCAGGCGTATTTGGGCCGGCGGATGCGCAGCACCCGCACCTGGGCCGGCACGTAGTCGATCATCCGGGCCACCGTCTCGCTGGCCTCATGCAAAGCCCCGCCGCAGCAGGGGCAAACACCAGCGCCGGACTCCAGCCCGGGCGGCTCGAGCGTGAGATCGTGATGTGGCAGATCATCGGGCAAGTCGCGGCCACGGCTGGGTGGTTCCGCAGGGGCCAACGGTTCCAGTTCAGGGGCTGCGAGTTTGGCCTCGACCCGGGCGATGTCCGCCTCCAGCTCCTCCAACCCGAGATCGAGCTGATCGGGATCGAGCCGTTCGGAGCGGCGCCCGAAGACGGTGCGCTGCATCTGCCGGAGCTGCTGACGCAGAGCCTCCAACTCCGCCAGATCGGCTTTCTGGCGCTCCACGACCTCGGCCAAATCGCGCACCATCTGCTGCAGCAGGGCTGGATCAGTGGGCAGGTTGTCGAGGTCGAAGCGCATGGCCGATTGTATCGCGGATCATGGGTCCAGGCCAGCCAAGCCCGCGGTTTTCCTCACTTTTTCTGCCATTCATCCCGCTGCGGTCGGCCGCGACACCGGCACGGTGTGACGCCAGTCCAAGACCGAGCATCATTCGGCATACAGATTCGAGTCGGCGCGGGTCGAATACCCGTGGCACCCGCTGTACGGGCAGACGCTCCGGGTGGTGAGCCGAACCGTCCGCAGCGGTCATCCGGTGATCTGGCTGGAGGAGCGCCCAGGAAACGCCCGCGAACTGCCGGCCTGGATGTGCGACGCGGCCTCCTGCCTGGGGATGGACGCGTTGGGACCGCCGCAGGTCGGCACCGTCGCCCTTGGGGCATTGGCGGCAGTTCTCTCGGATTTGCGGAGCCGAGCCGGCGATCACGCACCATCGGACATCCCACCCACCGAGGAGGTTGCCGATGATCAGACGACCGCGGCCGATGAACCAGCTGTCGCTGGATCTCAACGCCCCACCCCTGAACGTCGTGATCCCGGACGAAGCGGTGTGGGCGCTGGCGGACCTGCTCCTGGAAGCCGCGGGCGCCCGGCCAGGCGCGGAGCACGAGGAGGGCGGCCATGAGCCTCAAGATCACCGCTGATCACCTCGGCCGCGGGGCCGCGATCTATGTCCGCCAATCCACTCCCGGCCAGGTGACCGGCCACGCCGAGAGCCGCCGCCGGCAATATGCGCTGGCCGACGCGGCGCGCACGGCCGGCTTCGTCGACGTGGCGATCATCGACGAGGACCTCGGCCGCTCCGGGTCCGGGCTGGAGGCACGGCCGGGGTTCCAGAAGCTGGCGGCGGCCGTCTGCGCCGGCACGGTCGGCGCGGTCTATTGCATCGAGGCGTCGCGCTTGGCCCGAAACGGCCGGGATTGGCACCACCTCATCGACCTCTGTGCCCTGGCTGGGACGTTGGTGATCGATCCGGACGGGGTCTATGATCCACGGCTGTTGAACGATCGCTTGCTGCTCGGACTGAAGGGAACGATGTCGGAGTACGAGCTCAGCCTGTTGCGCCAGCGCGGCATCGAAGCCCGCGACGGCAAGGCTCGAAGAGGCGAGCTGCGGTTCACGCTGCCGCCCGGCTACTGCTGGAGTGAGGCCGGGCGGATCGAGATCGATCCGGACGAGCGCGTCGCCGACGCCATCCGGATGCTGTTCCGCAAGTTCCGCGAACTGGGCAGCGCCCGCCAGGTCTTCCTGTGGGCGCGATCCGCCGGCCTGTCGCTTCCGGTCGTCCAGCGCAACCTCTCCGCCTGCAAGATCCTCTGGCAGCCGCCGGCCTATCGTAAGCGGTGTTTTCAGGCCACGGCGGTTTCGGCCTGCCGGGCATAGGCCCAGGGCAGCAGTTCATCGAGCCTAGTGATCGGATGTCCGCCGGCGAGTTTGGTCAGGACATCGGCGAACCAGGTCTGCGGATTGACGCTACTGAGCTTGCAGGTTTCCACCAGCGACGCGATGGTCGCCCAGTGCTCGCCGCCGCCGTCGCTGCCGGCAAACAGGGCATTCTTTCGCGTGAGGGCCAGCGGGCGGATGCTGCGCTCCACGCTGTTGCTGTCGATCTCCACCCGGCCGTCGTCGAGGAACAGCGTCAGCCCCTCCCAGCGGCTGAGCGCGTAGCGGATCGCCTCGGCCAATGTCGATTTGCGCGACACCGTCGCCAGCTGCTTTTCCAGCCACGCCCTCAGTTCCGCAATCAGCGGCGTCGAGCGGGCCTGGCGCTCCCGGCGGCGCGCCTCGGGGGCACGGCCTCGGATCTCCGCCTCCACCGCGTACAGCTGGGCGATGCGCCGCAAGGCTTCGCTGGCGATCGGCGCCGAGCCGCCGGTCTGGAGATCATAGAAGCCCCGGCGGACATGCGCCCAGCAGAACGCGAGGCGCACGGCTCCGCCCTCGGCCAGCTTGCGATAGCCGGCGTAGCCGTCGACCTGGAGCACGCCGGTGAACCCCTGCAGGTGCGTCACTGGCCGTTCCGCCTTGCGATCGGGAGCATAGACGTAGGCCACCGCCGGCGGCTCCGGTCCGTTCCAGGGGCGATCGTCGCGCGCATAGGCCCAGAGCTGGCCGGTCTTCGTGCCGCCCCGTCCGGGGTCGAGCACCGGCGCCGTCGTCTCGTAGCTTCGCTGGCCCTGCGGGCTCGGCGAACAGCTTGCCCGACGCCTTCAGGTTGGCGAGCAACCGCTCATGCAGGGGCCGCAGGTACCACGCCGCCCGCCCGACCCAGTCGGCCAGGGTGGAGCGGTCGAGATCGACACCCTGGCGCGCGTAGATCTGGGCTTGGCGGTAGAGCGGCAGGTGATCGGCAAACTTGGACACCAGAACGTGGGCGATCAGCGCTTCGGTGGGGATGCCGGCGTCCACGATGCGCGCCGGCGCCGGGGCCTGCACGACGCCCTCCTCGCACTGGCGGCAGGCGTATTTCGGGCGGCGGGTCACCAGCACCCGGAAGCGGGCCGGGACGAGGTCGAGACGCTGCGAGACATCCTCGCCGATGGGATGCAGCGCGCCGCCGCAGCATCGGCAGGTCTTGTCGGCGACATCGATGAGGATCTCCTCGCGCGGCAGATCGGCTGGCAGGTTGCCGCGATTGACCCGGCGCCGGGGGCCGAGGGGGCCGGCTTGGCCGCAGCGGAACCGGCGGGCTCGGCCTCCTTGGCGGCCAGCGTCTGCTCCAGGTCCTCCAGCGCCAAGGCCAGCTGGTCCGGATCAAGGCGCTCGGCCCGCCGGCCGAAGCGATGGCGCTGCAGCTCCCGGATGATCTGGCGTAGCCGGGCGATCTCCTCTTCGGCCGAGGAGCGGGCCGCCGTCAGCTCCGCGGCATGCCGGACCCGTTCGGCCAGCAGCAGGGCACGCAACTCTTCAGGATCGCTGGGCAGGGTTTCGGGCGCGGTCGTCACGTCCGCCAGTATAGCCGCACCGCCTGCGGTCTTCGCCCTCGAAGCCGCGGGCGAGTCGCTGTGTCGCAGATCAGCCGGCGGACGTCGGCCGAGGCCCCCGCACGGCGCGGACCCGGGTCCAGTCCAGGCCCTCGACGAGCGCCGAGAGCTGAGCCGGGGTCAGCCGGATCACGCCGTCGCGGATCGCTGGCCAGCGGAACTGGCCGGCCTCCAATCTCTTCGCGATGAGAACCAGTCCGGTGCCATCCCAGTGCAGGAGTTTCACCCGATCGGCTCGCTTGGAGCGGAAGACGTAAACGACCCCGCTGAAGGGATCCGCCCCCAGTTGCTGCTGCACCAGGGCGGCCAGCCCATCCATGCCCTTGCGGAAGTCGACCGGCTTGGCGGCGACCAGAACTCGCACCGCGCCCTCGATGCCGATCACCGTGACGCCCTCACCGCGCCCAGCACCGCCTTGACGGTGGCGCTGTCCATGCCGGCCGGCACGCGCACCACCGCATCGCCGATCCGCACCTCAATGGCCGGGAGCTCCTTCGGCACGGCTGGGGGCGGCGTGGTGTCCAGCACCACCGGCGCGAACACCAAGCCCTCTTCCTGGAAGCGGTTGGCGGCACGCGCTTCCCGGCGCCAGCCGAACACTTGCTGGGGCCGCAATCCGTGACGCCGAGCCACCTCGGAAACAACAGCCCCCGGCACCGCGGCCTCGGCCAGAATCCGTTCCTTCTCCTCCGGCGACCAGGTCCGGCGGCCCACATCGCCGGTGATCACCTCCATCCGGCGCACCCGCACGGGCTCCTGGTCAAGCGTAAGGTCGAGCGCAGACACAAATCGTTCTCCCGATCATGCGATCCGGGAGCTTCGCTCCGCCCTGCTTCCGTTGGAAGGTGACGCCAGAACACCGCTTACGCTTCAGCGCAGCCAGTCCGTTCCGGCTGAGGTCCGGGTCACCCTCGGCCTCGTCGATGACGAACGCCAGCAGCGCACGCACTCCCGACACCCCCAACTTCACCCGGCGGCGTTGCCAGAGCCGCATCCAGCGCGGCGAACGCCTCGTCCTCGGCCCGCTGGGCGATTGCCTCGTTCGCCTCTTCCCCCCGCACCTGCAGGGAAACCGAAAACAACGCTGTCGAAGTCGTACCAAGTCAGGGTCTATCCCGCGTCTGCGGGGGAACCTTCCCCGTACCGGTGCGGACAAACGCCCCGGAGGGTCTATCCCCGCGTCTGCGGGGAACCAGGGCCGCCAGCTCCTCGGGCGTGCTCTTGCGGGGTCTATCCCCGCGTCTGCGGGGGAACCCAGTCAACCAACGGACTCGGGAAGGTTGTCTTGGGTCTATCCCCGCGTCTGCGGGGGAACCGGCGGCATGTTCCCGCCGATGACGGCGCGCGGGGGTCTATCCCCGCGTCTGCGGGGGAACCTCGTAGATGCCGAGCACCGAGACGTGCTGGTCGGGTCTATCCCCGCGTCTGCGGGGGAACCTCCGTGACGGATACTGGAGCGACGGCCATCCAGGGTCTATCCCCGCGTCTGCGGGGGAACCCGTTGGAGCCAGTGCTCCACCAGCGCGCGGCTGGGTCTATCCCCGCGTCTGCGGGGGAACCCCCGATCCGGCGCGTCGTAGATGCCATAGAAGGGGTCTATCCCCGCGTCTGCGGGGGAACCGGGACCGACTCGCGCCAGAAACCGACGGTAAAGGGTCTATCCCCGCGTCTGCGGGGGAACCGCACCCTACCCGCACGGCACGCTCATGGTGCGGGGTCTATCCCCGCGTCTGCGGGGGAACCAAGTCCTTGGCGGTGTTCCCAACCATCCGGCTGGGTCTATCCCCGCGTCTGCGGGGGAACCGACCGATGGTCCAGCCGCACCCCATCAACGATGGGTCTATCCCCGCGTCTGCGGGGGAACCGCGTCCGGATCGCTGATCGTGCGCACGATCGGGGGTCTATCCCCGCGTCTGCGGGGGAACCTCTGCATCGGCTTTGCAGACAATGGCGGCGGCGGGTCTATCCCCGCGTCTGCGGGGGAACCGTCAGGCTGCCTGCCCTGCGTGGGCGGCGTCAGGGTCTATCCCCGCGTCTGCGGGGAACCATCGACGGCTGTCATCGTCATCGCTTCACCTCGGGTCTATCCCCGCGTCTGCGGGGGAACCTCTGCCCTATAAGACACTGACTTAATTCACTTTATCAAAGAACCGGCCGTCAGCTTCGCCGCAAGGGGCGTCGGACGAGAAGGAAAGCGCCGTGCGTAACGATATCCTTGGGCGGGTCACCAAGGCTAGCGAGGCCGAGGCCGCCGTCGGCGGCACGGTCAGCCCAGGTCATTACGATGGCGCCCCGGCGCAGCGAGTCATGCCAGTCGGTCAGCACTGACCAGACACGGCCGCGCACACCGGCGCTCATGCGCGGGTGGGCGTAGACGCCGGGGGCGAGTTCCAGCATCACCGACCCCAGAAAGCCGCGATAGCGGTCTTCGACATCGCGTGTGACCACGACGACCATGGGCATCAGCCCGTCTCCCTGCCGTCATCGTGGCTGTTCTCCCCACCGTCAGACCCGGACAGCCGCAGAAGCGTCTTGATCCGGTCAATCATGGACGGGATCACCGACTTCCGACGGAAAAGCCGCGCGGCTCGGCGGCGGACCAGACGATCAACCGATTCGGGCTTTGTCATCGCCTCCTTGGCCGCGCCGAACGCGATGTCGAGCGTGATGTCGTGACGGTACAAGTCGGCGATATCGAGAACGAACGACTGTCCCGAATCCTCATGAACGAAACCGAGTTGGGGGATGGCTCCAATGGACGCGACGGCCACCGACGCGGCGGCGGTCATCGTGGTAGCGGCATGGTTGATCGCCTGGTTGGCGAGATCGGCGGAATCGGGCGCGGCGCGGTCGTAGTCCCGGCCCCGCCACGGGACGCCGTACCGTTCTGCGGCCAGCCGGTAGCTTTCCTTGATCCGCGCGCCTTCCCGTCCCCGCAGCACCTCGATGTCGCGGGTCCGGACAATCTCGTCGAACCGCATCGCATACATCGCACGGGCCACCTCCATCCGGGTCTCGCGATCGGCCCACAAGGTCACCTGCGCCCGCGCGGCGGCGGAACTGTCCGGCATCAGGGGCGGGGCGGTGTATACGCGCACGGCCCCCTCACCGATCGCGGCAAGGCCACAGCCGTGCCGTGCTAGAAGCCGCAGGGCGTCGTGGGTGACGCTCGATCCGGGGCCGAGCAGAACAATCGACACGCCCTGGTGCGGGATTTGGTAGTCTCCCGCCGCCAGTTCGCCGCCGCCAGCGGTCACGAACCGCAGGCAGCCGCTTTCCACCTCCAGCCGGCCCCGGTCGAGCCAGAGAAGGCCATGCCGGTCGCCGTGAGGGATGCGGGCCTTGTCCAGGCCCAGGCGTCCGCTCAGCATCCCGTCGATCCGCCAGCGGCCGGCCGCAGCATCAGCATTCCAAAGCCATAGGCCCGGTGCCGCCCGACCCCCTTTTCCAGCGCCAGTTGGAAAGCTTCAGGATCGCCAATCTCCAGCTCGCCGCGCAACAGCGCGTCCGGTCCCTCCAGTGTCGCCGCTCCGCCCTGGCGGCCCTTGCGGCTGGCGGCGTGGCGCCGAAAGGAGTCGAGCCGCACCGCAGCCAGCGTGGCAGCCCCCGCCAGCCGCTCGGCCAGCCAGCCGGCGTAAACCACCTCCCGGCTCAGTTCGCGCCCACCAGAAGGATGGTCCGGAGTTCGGTCTTCCACGGGATGGCGCAGGACCGCGACCAGGAAGGCGTCCACTTCGTCCCCCTCTGCGAAGGGCCGCTTGCCCGCTTCGGCCAGTGGCTTTAGCAGCCGCCGCACCGGACGTGCGCGGATCTCAAACCCCAGCCGCCGGCCTGTCCGCCAATCGTCCGGCATCGGCTTGCCCGCCAGTGCCGCCAGGTCGATCACTCCAAGATGCTCGGGCGGGGCGACGGCGTGGGCTTCGTCCCTCAATCCCGCCGCGTCGGCACGGCAATAGGCGTAGAGGCTTCCCCGGCCACCGCGCGGTTCCACGACGAGCCGGAAGGGCTGAAGCCGGCCCTTGCCGAACGCTTCCGACAGCAGATGGTGCAGCACGCGGCCATCGTCGAAGCCGCCGCCGTCGGTCTGCCCCAGGTTCCGTTCGGCGGCCCACCGGAACAGCGCCTTCATATCCACGGGCAGGCGGATCAGGTGGAGGGCGGTCATGGCGCTGTCTCCGGGCTGACGCCGATGCATCCTTCCACGACCATCCGGGTGCCGCCGTGCAGGCCTGTGCGCCAATTGCGCCGATCGGCCAGCGCCGTCACGCGATGGACGTTCCGGCCAGTTTTCGGCCCTTCGTCGGCGGGCCACAGCGCGGACCAGGGCGGATCGTCGGCATCGTCGGCGGGCGCCAGCAAAGACAGCGCGGCATGGACGGTCGGCGCCGTCACCTCCATTCCCGGCGCCCAGATCGGGTGGGTGGGAAGGCAGGGCTTGCGACCGATGAACAACGGCCGGGCCGGGCGCTCCAGCGCCGCCGCCAGGGCGTCGAGGTCCGGCGTTCCGTCCGCCGGATCAAGGCGGACCACCAGTTGGATGCAGGCGTCGGCGTGGTAATCGCGCCGCCGCCGGTGAATGCCCTGCCCGCCGCCGCCGCGTTCCTCCGGGCGGCCCCATGTGGTCCAGCCGCGCTCCCTCGCCTCCAGCTGCGCGTTCTGGCTGTCGGTCAGGAGGCCGAGGGGGTTCGCCCGGTCGCGCCGGGCGCCGTAGACCAGACGGTCCTGAAGCGCCTGGTGCGCCTCCACCTCAGTCCGGTCCCACCCCAGCGCGTTGGCAAACAGCCCGGTCAGCATCGAGACGGCGGGGAAGTCCCGCGTCACCCCCACGGCGTCGATGGCCACGCCGCCGAAGGCCAGCAAGGGCGCTTCCAGCCGCAGGATCAGCCATCGATGCCCGGTGCCGGTTGCGTCCGCGCTCATTGCGCGGCCTCAAGTGTCTTCGCCTTCGCCCAGTCGGCCAGTTCGGCCAAGGATCCCGGCGCGGATGAGGGCGGGGCAGCGTCCGCCATCGACAGGTGACGCCGCGCCTCTCCGGTCGCGTAGATCCCATCAAGCTTGCCCAGATGCTGGGACAGTGTCTCGGCCGCCACCTCCAGGTCGTTCGCGATTGCCTTGCGATAGGCGGCGGCGAGGCTGCGCGGCTGGCGGTCGCCCGCCTCCAGCAGCATCAGTTCCGCCCGGCCATAAGGGGCCGTGGAACCGAGCTTGGCGCCCGGCGACACTTCTGCGATCAGGTAGACGAGATTGTGGACGACCTCCCCGGCGAGAGCGGCATTCCCGCCGCAGTTGGCAATGAGGCCCGGCAGGTCGATCACGACATAGCCGTAATACAGGCCGGAGGTCAGTTCTGTTTCCTGGATGGTGTCGGCGCCGCTGTCGTCCTCATCCCTCCTCAGATCGTCCACGGCGGTGAAATAGTCGCTTTCGGATTCCTGCGCATGAACGGTGAATGCGTGGGCGACGTGAACGGGCGCGTCGATGTTGGCCGCCGGGTCGGAGGTGACCATTCGGCCGAACAGGGCTGCGGTCAGGCCGCCGGGCAGGGCCGTCGCCTCGCGCAGCGCCTTGATGTTGTCCTTGAAGCTCTTGGCCCAGTCGGCGACGCCAGTCTTCGCAGCCTTGGCGTCGGTGGCCTCAGCGGCCAGACGCTTCGCCTCGCCGGCCAGCCACGCCAGTTCGGGCGCGCCCAGCAGCAGGGTCTGGCGGCTGCGCTTGCCCTTGTCGGCCTTTTCGCCGTAAACGGCCTTCTGGAGTTCCGGCTCCAGGGCGTCGATGACCTCCTTGGGGAACTCGGCGCGCAAGGGGGCGATCACACGTTCCGTCACCAGCTCGCGGGAGCGGAACGAGTCCTCGGCGCCGTCGATCTCCGACAGCGCGTGCACGTCGTCGGCCTTGCGCCAGTGCCGCTTCAGGCATTGGGAGGAAATGCGCGTGCGGAAGGTGCCACCATAGGGAAGCTGCTTCGCCAGCCCGGTGTCGTCGCGGTTCAGCAAGGCGCCGGTGTAGGTGTGCAGCGTATGGATTTGCAGAAAGCGGGAGCGGGACATCAGGCGGTTCCTTCTTTTTCGTTCTCGGCTTTTTCGCCTTCGGCGCGGCGCTTGGCGCCATCAAGGCGGTTGTAGAAATCGCGCGCGAGCTTCCGGGGCGGACGGGGATCGTCGCGGAACAGAAGCATCGCTGCGATGTCGGCGCAGTCCAAGCCATGACCGGACCGACGACTGCGCGCGAGCGCGCGCGCCATGCGTTCCAGTGCCTCGCCCCGCTCATCCGGCGGCAGGGCGAGAAAGCGGGTGAAGCGGGCCTCCGACAACGCGGGGATCGGCTCGTCGCCGGGTGCGGGAGCCCAGTCCTTGTCGCCCCCGTCGGCGAGTGCGGCGCCCAGCGGACGTTTCCAATCGTGGAGCGGTTCCCGCGTTTCCAGCGCGCCCTTGTCGGACAGGATCGCCATGATGCGGACGATCCGCATCCAGATGCCGATTTGCGCTTGGTTGAAGCCATGTTCGGCAGCCAAGCGCCAGAAATCCGGGGTTCCGACACCGTCCGGCTCCATCCGCCGCAGTTCGGCCAGCGGGCCGGGATCAAGGTGGAGAAGTCGGGCGGAAATCGCCGTTACGGTCTCATTCAGCGGTGGCATCGGCGGTCACCTTTTCGGATTGGGGCGCGAACAGGGTTGGAAAATGGGCGCGCAGGTCCGTGTCGCCCCACAGCCGGCGGCGCGCCCGCGCTTCGGCTCGCGGGCGAAGCCGCGCGTGGCAGGGGATGGACGGCAAGGCGGCATCAAACAGGGCGCGGGCCGCCGCCCAAAGCGCCTTCGCGAAGTCGTTGCGTGCGGCCGCCACGGCCTCGCCGCCCGTCTCCTGCGCGTCGAAGCGCGCCCAGAGATGGGAGAAGAACATTCCGTCGGCGGCGCGGTCGAACCGGAGCCCCGTCGCCTCGGCGTGGGCGTAATGCTCCTTCGTGACACCGTTCCATTCGCCGCCCGCCGCGACCACCGCCAGCGCCCCGCGCAGCGCCTTATCGAAGCGTTTGATCTCTTCGACCTGTTCCCGGGCGAGGGTTTCCAGCCTGTGCCGCCCGTTCGCGTCGGCCATCGCCTGCGCCACGCGTCCGTCCAGGGGCAGTTCGCGCCGCTTGAACCCCTCCGTCTTGCTGTTCCCGCGTGCCAACGCCGCCGCGACCAGCAGGTAAGGCGTGCGCGCCGGTTCGAAGGGCGCGGGGCGGGCCAGCGTGGGAAGAATCCAGTTGCCGGAGAACAGCAGATCGCTCATCAGGCGATAGTCGAAATCGCGGCCGGCCAGGGTCAGGCTTTTGTTCTCGGTCTTGTGGACCGGCGCCCAGGGATCGCCGACAACGCCGTTCGCCTGTTTGGCGTCCACGCGCGCCGCCTTGGAGTTCCCTTTGTGGGCGATGATGCGGCCTGCGGATTCCGACAGGCGGACACGTCGGCACACCTCGACGTACCAGGGATCGAGCTGCGCCAGCCGAAGCTGCTCACCCTCCGGCCAGGGAAGCAACCACAGCAGGGCGTGCCCGCCGTCCTCAGCGAAGTTCGGCGCGGTCGGGTCGGGATCGTCCCGTGCATCGGCGCGCCCCGCCAGTAGCACCCGGACATCGCGGCGGAACCACGCGCCGGGCCGCGGGCTGAGGGTTTTGCCGGGACCAGCCGGTGCCAGCCCCAGCAGCGGGCGTGAGGACGAACCGCCGTTCATCCGCGAGACGCCGTAGTTTCCGGCGCCGTTGTACCCGTCCCCCGTCTGACCCGACACGAGCGAGAACACCCAATCCTCGGCACCTGCGCCGCGCGCGACCGCCTGTTTCAGATCGTGGTTCTTTGCGGTGATGAGCAGGTCGATGGCGTCGGGCGTTTCGGCCCCGTTGCCCAGCGTCACCCCGGGCGGCACAGGCGGTTGCAGGAAGGCTGGCTGGCTCCAGTCCTCTACGACCAGACGCCAGGGCTCGTCGTTGGGGTGATCCGGGGTGAGGGCGCGCAACAGGGTGCGCCACTCGTCCTCGTCAGCGGGGGGATCGGACAACCCTGCCCGGTACAGGGCAATGGCCCCCAACTGGACCAGAAACATATGCCATGCCGGGTCCTGATGCGGGCGGAGCGCCGGAAAGTCATCCACCGCGTCGCGGGCCAAAGCGGCCATGAGCCCCGGAAGCGTGACCCGACCGCCAGGGGACAGCGAAAAGACCGGCTGAGTAAGGAGATTATTCATCTCTCCTCCCCCAGCCGATTCTCTTTATACCCCGCGAATGCGGGGGAAACGAGCCCTCGCCGGTGCAGACCGGGCTATCCCCAGAGGTGTTCTGGGTAGGGCGAAACATATAGTCTTTCCCAGAGTCACGGAAGCCCAGCGATACGAGCAGGCTGTAACGTCTGGTGCGGATTTCAAAGGAGATACCAACCACCATGATTTTCACCAACGTCTGAACTGGAGAGGAGTTTACGAAGCGCTCCAAAAGTGGTAGGTGAACCCAACTCCCTTGTCAACACCGTCCTACCCCCCGCCGGTCATAACGGAACCAGCGGTCACCGACGCACAGGCGGAGCATTCCGTCGGAGGATTCGACCGTCACGGGCGCACGAGGGTCGAGGCCCTGGGACCAATGGGTGGGCAAGGTCAGCGCCGTGATCTCCCGACCGAACGGCCCCACCGCCGGGTGCGGCAGGGTCAGCCGCGCTCCCTCGGCACCCAGGCGGGTGCGGATCGTGGTATCGTCGTCGGGAAAGGGTTCGTCACCGAAGGGGGATCGGGTTGACAAGGCCACCGCCTTCGCCGCCTGTGCCTTGGCGTCGCCTCCGCCCAGAAAGCACTCGCGATAGGCACTCCACCGGTTCCCGAGCTCGCGGTGCAGCGCCTCAATGCAGTCCTCGTGCAAGGCGCTTTCGACCAGCAGCCGGTTCTGTTCGGGGATCGTCCATTCCGCCCGTTCGGCCACAAGCCTCCGGGTCAATTCCAGCACGGACAGGTCCATATAGACGCCGGACAGTGCCCCGTTCGTCTTGAACGCGCCGAGTCCGTTGTCGAAGCGCGGAGCCAGCAGCGGCTCCAACCCCGCTTCCGGAGCAAGCACCGTGCAAGATGGCGTCTCGAACCCCGGCGGGCGTAGCACGCCGGCCCGGCGGTGAAGTCGCCCCAACCGTTGGAGCAGAACATCCACAGGGCACAGATCGGTGATGAGGTGGTCGGCGTCGATGTCCAGCGACTGTTCCACAGTCTGTGTTCCAACGACGATCAAGCCGCCGCAACCCCGCCGTTCGTCCGGGGCCAGCGCCGTTTCCACCGCGCGGTCGAGGACTTCGCGATCCTCCACCGCGAAGCGGCTGTGATGCAGCGCCGGTCCGCCGGCCACCCGCAGCAAAAGCCCGTCGACGTCCGCTTCCCGGATCGCGTCCCAGGTCGCGACCGCGGCCTTGACGGTGTTGCGGATTACCAGAACCTTCGCCCCGTCGCGGGCGGCCGCCAGCGCCAGCCGTGCGGCATGGTCCGGTGCCCAACCGGACGCCAGACTCATCGCTACGGTTTTGTGGCGGACCCGTGCGTCGGGTCCGTTCACATCGCGAGGCTCCGCGGCCCCGCGTGTCCAGACCGCGGGATAGGGGGCAGCAACCGCCGTGGCGAAGTCCGGCGCCCCGCGCCCGCCGAGCCACCGGGTGCGCGCCCACGACCCCAATGTTGCTGACATCAACAGCGCGTGGCCGCCCACGCCGAGATGGTTTTCAAGCAACTTGGCCTGGATCTCGGCCATGTAGCGGTCGCTGGCATGAACTTCGTCGATGACCAGCAGGCAGCGGGACAGGCAGGCGCCGCGGAGGTGGGCGTGCTTGACCTGAAGCGCGCCCAACATTGCTTGATCGACCGTCCCCACGGCGACCGGCGCGGCGAGGTAGCGCTTGGCGTTTTCGGCGGCCCAGCGGGCGGCGAGGTCATCATCGGCGCGCAGGCCCGCGTCATCCCAGCGTACCTGCCAGTGAGGCAGGGCCTCGCCCACCGCCTCACCAACCTTGAGGTAGCCCGGAACCGCCAGCACGGCCTTCAGCCCGCCAGCCCCGGTCAACCGTTCCAGCATCCGGTTCACCCGGCCATGAATCTGAATGGCGGCAGAGCGGGTGGGCAAGGCAAAATAAAGGCCATCGACCGCACCCGCAGCGAACAGCCGGGCGAAACGCCAGAAGGCGGCCTCGGTCTTACCCGCCCCGGTTTCGGCTTCCAAAATCACCAGCCGTTGATCAGCAGCCACCTCCGCAACCGCCTGCTGGTGGGGGGCTGGAGCCACGAAGCCGGTAAGATCGGTGAAGCCCGCTCGTCCGGTGGCAAGCCGACGCACCGTTTCAACGTAAAGACCGATCCGCGATACCGCTTCGGCGGCCCTTGCTCGGGCCGTCGCGATGTAGTCTTCCCGGAAATCCTTCTCGAATGGGAAAAAGCGCGTGTCGGACCCCAGCCAGTCGGCCAGGGCCACAAGGCCGGCGAACAGGTGCTGCAGCCGTGGAGCAGGGAGAGGTTCATGCGCACCGTCAGCGAAGGCGTCAGGAAACCAAGCCCGCAACGCCGTCCCCATGATCCGGGCACCGTCGGCGGGATCGTAGACTGCGCCGGCCACCGCCTGAGGATCCCAGCCGCCCTTCATCGCCAAGCTGTCGACCGGCCGGCCATGGTGGGCAAGGGAGGCCAGAATGAAAGGGTGCAGATCATCCCACCAGTCGATATGGGACAGGCCCAATGGCCGCCAGATCCGCTCCGCACCGGAGTCCCGCATCAGCAGTGCCACGCCCTCGGCAAGATGGCCGCGCGGCGGTGGACGATGGCCGGAATTCGCATCGGGCAGCCAACCCTTGGCTTGGAAACCTGGATGCAGCTTTCCCACGTCATGAAGAAACGCAATAGCCGTCAGGCGCGCATGACCACGCGGCGACAACGGAACGCCCCCGGCTGCGGCCATCCGTGAGCGGACCACGGGGAG
The DNA here is from genome assembly GCF_003130795.1 of Azospirillum thermophilum. Taxonomy (NCBI): domain Bacteria; kingdom Pseudomonadati; phylum Pseudomonadota; class Alphaproteobacteria; order Rhodospirillales; family Azospirillaceae; genus Azospirillum; species Azospirillum thermophilum. The sequence continues at coordinate 755,143 of NZ_CP029352.1, read as the reverse complement.
CCCGGCGATAGCTTCGAAGCAGGCGGCAACATCGGCGCAATGATGCGCGAGGTGATGGCTGTCACCCGACTGACCGTCAAACTTTCCCCAGGGGGATCGGACATCAACAGCCATAAGGCGATTCTTTTTGCGCGAACAAACGGAGATCGTTTCAAATTATGGATCGTTAGCCTCCATGGTGGCAATCCCTAACAGCGAAACGCTCGTGCTGGCGGCGCTACTTGTGATGAGTAGCGGATCGTTGAGCCAACAGTGTCCCGCTTTGGGCGAAGATAGCGGTGCCGAATTAGGGGTGATGCCGAAGAGCTTTCCCCGCACAGGCGGGAAACCGCCGCCGGCCGGATCGGCGGGGCAAAGCCCAAGGGCCTACCCCCGCAGATACCGGGGGGAACCCTGGTGCTGCACGTGCTGGCCGCCCTGGCGGAGGGTCTATCCCCGCACATGCGGGGGATCCTCATGGCCGACATTCAGCGCCTCGGATGCGAGGGGTCTATCCCCGCACATGCGGGGGATCCCGTCAATCCGACCCGCGGCATCTACCTGCCGAGGGTCTATCCCCGCACATGCGGGGGATCCGTCTCCGACGTGACCGGCGTGAAGGGGGTCATGGGTCTATCCCCGCACATGCGGGGGATCCGCGGAACTGGCTGATTTCTGCGACGCCTGCGAGGGTCTATCCCCGCACATGCGGGGGATCCCACCGGCTCTCCCGCGCAGCAGCCACCCGATTGGGTCTATCCCCGCACATGCGGGGGATCCGAGGCGGAAGAAGATCGGCCGCTCCGCAACCAGGGTCTATCCCCGCACATGCGGGGGATCCGGGAACAAGTACGTCGACTGCATGTCTGCGCAGGGTCTATCCCCGCACATGCGGGGGATCCGCCCCATGCTCGTCCTGGCCCTGCAGCGTCAGGGGTCTATCCCCGCACATGCGGGGGATCCGGCCTCAGCCTGCCGGAGCCGGGCGCGGTGGCGGGTCTATCCCCGCACATGCGGGGGATCCGCGAGCGCGCTCAGCGTACTGACGGACATTGACGGTCTATCCCCGCACATGCGGGGGATCCGCGTCCTGCCGGCTCGCGTTGATCTTGATGCCGGGTCTATCCCCGCACATGCGGGGGATCCCGCTTTTGTCTCGGGGAGAAGCTGACCGTATCGGGTCTATCCCCGCACATGCGGGGGATCCGCGGCCGGCCGCCAACCGATCGCCTGCCCCATGGGTCTATCCCCGCACATGCGGGGGATCCTGCTGGTCGACTACTTTCTGAACGGCTGGGAGGGGTCTATCCCCGCACATGCGGGGGATCCGTGAAAGACTGCGGCTTGCTCTGAGGCGCGGCGGGTCTATCCCCGCACATGCGGGGGATCCACACCGGCCGCCATCCGGGCCCGCCGCGGGGTGGGTCTATCCCCGCACATGCGGGGGATCCGCCTCTCCCCAATAACGTACCCCCGTTGCCTCGGGTCTATCCCCGCACATGCGGGGGATCCGCGTCGGCCTTACCCATCCCCCCGGTCAGCTTGGGTCTATCCCCGCACATGCGGGGGATCCCCTGCCTCGTACCACGCTGATTTCATTCACTTTGTCAAAGAACCAGACCGTTTTGGAGTGTGCCCCCGGAGCGTGTTGTCTGAGGAGGCCTATGTGCTCTTCGGCGAATTGAAGCCGCCGGCCTACTCCGCTGCAATGGGCAACGGATCAGCGGCTTGAGGGTGGCACAGCTAATTCAGGCTTTCCATGATCATGTACCGCCGGCACGCCGCCCACTCGTCGTGCGGTTCGAGCAGCAATGCACCGACGAGGCGGCTGACCGCCCCTTCCCCGGGGGAGATGCCGGCGGCTTTGGTCCTCCGCTCGATCTCGCTGTTCAGACGTTCCAGCGGGTTCGTGCTGTGCTGCTTGTGCGCAGGTTCTTGGATAGGCTGCACAGTGCGCTCGAAACTGAACGGGACGACCGGAGGAAAGTGAACGACCTGTACGGCAGCATGAACAGCAAACCGCTGTTCCAGCGCTCGGTGCATTTGCTAATCACGCCCTGTCGGCCTTTCGCAATGTCGGCCGGCGAATATACGCATGCTTCCTGGGCCGATAGAACCTTTCGACCATGTCCGCCAGACGTGAGGACGCCCCTCGGGTCTTCGCCAGGGAAATGTAGAATCGGGCGGACCGCGGATCGCGATGGCCAAGCAGCGGGGCGATCAGATGCGCGTCGGCCGTGCTGTGGTCGACGATCATCATCGCCCCCCAATGTCTGAAAAGATGAGCCCAAATATGGCCGCCAAGCCGGCGTTTCACGCGCCCAGCTATGGCTTCTAAAATCCCTTTCCCCGTCAACGGACTTCCGAGGGAGTCATTCGCCGCCGACAGCCATAGCGCGTCGTCGCTGTGGGGCCTGTGCAGAGTCGGCCGGAACGTCCGAAGGTATGTCTTCATCGGCTCGACAAGGCGGTCGGCAAGCCGATCGACACGTGGTTGCCGATTCTTAGTCTCCGACCAAACCAGACGAAACCCATGGTCCTCGGTAATCAGGTGCTCCCCGACTCGCATTTCCGCGGCATTGCGCCGGCGAACCGGGTGGTGCAGGAAGAACAGGAGCAGCAGACCGTCACGGTACTTGCCGGCAGATCGCACGGCCAGCGGGCTCCGGACGGCCTCGCGCATCAATTCCCACGCCAGTGCTTCGACCTCGGCGGGCACGACGCCAACGTCGGTGAGATCGCGCTTCCGCGGCTGTTGCTCCGCCACGGCATGCAACCGCGAGGCCGTGAGGGCCAGCCAATGCCAGTCGCGCTCCGGCCACAACACGCGGACGGCCATCGCCAAATGGTCGAGATTGCAGGCCAGTCCGTACAAGCTGTTCCCCTTTTCGCTGTGGTGGTCGATGAACGCCTGAACGCTCTCGGGCACGACGTCGAGGGGAAGGCCCCGGTCCAGGGCGACTCGGAACAACAGGCCGATGACCCGCTCGACCTTGTCGCGGGTTGCCGCGGCCCATTTGACGGCCGCGCCGGCAGTCTCGTCGGCCGTCGGCTTGGCCGCATATCGGCGCCGTTTGCCCGGATCGGGACCGCGCGTGGCGCGCTCCCATCGGTCGCGCGCTTCGCTCGGCCACTCTTCGACGAGCAGACGATGGCGGCGTGCCTTGCTCGCGTGGCCTCGCCCCGGTCCTTGCCCGCGACGGCCCAGGCTGGACATCTCCCACTCCTCGCGCACCCGCCGCTCCACCCAGGCCAAGTCGATGCCGGCGGGGAGCCGCTCGCGCAGGGCGCCTTGCAGGCCGTGCAGTCGGGTCATCCGGGTCTTGGGCGTGGCGTTGGTCCGCAGGTGGGCGATGAAGCGCTCCAGAATCTCCGGGGTCAGCTCTGCGGTGCCCTCTCCGGCCGCAATCGCCCATTTGGTAAACGCGCGGTAGGCGTCGTCCCGCCAGCTCATGACGCCCTCCTGGACCGGGAGGGGCGCGTCTTCGCCGCAGCGGCTTGGCGTTCCAGAATGCCGGCCAACGCGCGGCTGGCGATGGTCGGCCGAATTGTGCCATACCGATGGGCCGCCCGGCTTCCGGGGGCATGGCCCAAGAGAGCGTTGGCCAGCGCCTCCGCGCTCGGGTCGGCGTCGAGCACGAGCGTGCGCACCAGATGCCTGAATTTATGGCTGGAAATTCTCAGTCCCGCGTGCTTCCGAACCAGAGCGGACAGGTAGTTGCCCAAGGTCGACCGGTTGCGATGACCAGGCCCGCTCTTCGCCGGAAAAACGAAGTTGTTGGACTGAGCATCGCACAGCAGGGGCCGGTAAACATCGCGCCACAGCCGCAATATCTGCATTTTCCGCGGCTGGAGTTCCACCGAGGCTTCTGTGCCTGTCTTGATCAGTTCGGCCGGCCAGTCGATGAAGCCCGGCGCGTTGCGCGTCTTCGGAAGCCGGACGTGGCTCCACTCGGTCCGAACCAGCGTGCCGACGCGGACCGGCAATGACAAGAGGAGCATCACAGCCACGGCATGCATAACCTGGAGGGCCATGCGCGGTGTGATCTCCGGATCGACGCCGCGCCGCTTCCGCGCCGCCCTCGTGGCCTCGACGCGCGCGATGACGGTGCCCGGCATCTCGAATAGGGCGCGCACCGCCGCCGAATCGTCGAACTGCGCCAGGATCTTCGCATTGTCCAGGGTCATGCCCTCCTCGACGGCGAAGTCCGCCCTGATCTGGCGGGCGAGGGCATGGAATTCGTGATCCTCGGCGAAGTCAGGTCGCATGCGGGCGCCGACCATCAGCAGGAAACCGACGAGGTTGTTCACGTGCCGCGTGATCTTGGCCCGCCCCTCCAGGCGGTCGAGCACAGAGTTGACCAAGGCGGCGAGGCCGCGGGCGGTAACGACGTCCGCGACGCCCTTGATGTCCGCGATTGTGGCGCCCTGTGCGACCAGCGCGGTCGCCGCCATCACAACGGCATTGATGCAACCGGAAATGCTTTCCGCGCTGAGCGGTTTCAGGGTCTGTCGGACGCCTCGGGCGTTGTCCGCCACCGCTGTGGCAACGACGACTGAGAAATCATAGCGCCGCCGTCCCGCCGGTTCCTCGGCCTCGGACAGACCGGCGGCGATCCGCCGGAAGCGGTCGAGATCGGCGCGGAAGCTCGCCGGAAAGGCTGACAGCTCCAGCGTCGCCTTGGGACGAACCTTGAGCCCGATGGTCAGGCGCCGTTGGGGCCATCCCGGGACGAGGTCGATGGCCGCATTCCAGTAGCCGCGAAGGTGATGGACCGCGGTGTCCCGGTCGCGCAGCCGGACTTGGCTCATGTAGTCGATGACCCGCTCGGCGACAGCGTCTTCGACGTCTCCGGGGGCGATGTCGTTCGCGTCACAGTAGCGGATCAGTATGGTGAGTGGGCCGTAGGCCTTGGGCACGAGGGCTCGCCACGCCGCGTAAAGGTCTCGCCATTCCTGCATCCGAAGAGCGGACACGGGCGGCAAGGCGGATGGCCGGCGATCCACGAGATCGAGGCCTCGGTTTAGCAGGCCCAGGACGTTCGAAACCGACTTCGGGGTGACGCCATGGGCGGCACAGCGGCGCTGAAGAGCTTTCAGGGCGGGGCCGAGGCTTCTGCGGTCGGCCGGGATGGCATTCACTGGGCGCTCCAGCCAAGTGCTGGTGCGCGAGACAGCGCTGCGGAGGTGTGTCTTTTCGATGGGGGAAAGGTCGGCGGTGTCGATCGCCGCCAAGACGTCGGCGAGCGTCGCCACCGCCGGAGTCGGCGTGGTCATGTGCTACTCCTTTGTGTTGATGGGTTAGGCGGCACGAGCCGTGACTCGGGCGACTCTGCCCACGGCAGGCGCTGTCACGGGATGCCAGGCAGTGTCAGTGCGCTGATTTCGGGAAAACGGTCCTGGCAAAAGCCCCCACCGTGTTTGGACAGCTTTCCCGACGTGCCAAAAACTGAATGATAATCAATGACATTGGGTGACAGGGAGTGACCGTCGCCTCGGCATCAGTTTTTGGCGCTGGTCCGACGTCGAGCTTCTTCAACCGGCGGAAGCGGGATGGCCGGCGTCATGCCGGTGGTCATGGTGATCGTCGAGTGACTGGATGAGGCCGTCCCTTTTGTTCGCTTCCGGGGGCGGCTCGCGCGGACCTTCGCGTCGAAGGCGTACAACGAGTTTCGCGGAATCCGCAGGGAGCCACCGACGAGGACCGCTGGCAGGTCACCGGCATCGACCCAGCGTCGCACCGTGCGCTCGCTCATGCCGTAATATTCGGCGATGTCCTTGAGGGCGTAGTAATCACGGTCGATCAACTGCTCCATCGCCTAAATCCTTATGCGCGAGGTCGCGACACCGATCCTGACGAGGCTCGGCTTGGCGGGGCTGGCGCACCCAGATCGAGGTGCGCAGGTATTGCAACGATTTCAGGGGCGATCCGGCATGCCAGTATGCCGGAACGGAAAAGGCCGTGGCCCGCAAAATGCGGACACACGGCCTCTGCATCAAAACATATGCACAACGCCCCCCTTTGTCAACCGTTGTCATTTTGGGCTACCAGCCCGCTCTATCAAAAGACGGACCCAACGCGCTTATAAAGCCGTCGAGAATAAATGCTGCAGATACTCATAATAAAATGTACTACGTCATATTATAAATACAAAAAATCTACCAACACGGACCTTCTAAGAAGGGCGCGGCTTCCGATTTTTTGCCGCGCCTAATTGTTGATTTTCTCCGTTTTTAATGCAACCGATTAGATGATCGGCACAGGGTCAGGGAACGCCCACGCCTCCTCATCCCCCACCGCATCCACGAACCCCACGTCGAACTCCTGCAGCGCCGCCCGCTCTACGTCCTCCGGCGCCTCGACACCCGCCAACGGGTCCTCTGCCTCCGTCGCCCAGCCGCCCCACAGCTCAGGCGGCGGCGCCACGGTAACGATGGGCGGCTCGCCGATCAGCCCCGGCCCGGCCGGCAGCGGCGCGGCAACGGACTGCGCTACGGGCGCCACGTCCGCCACAGGCTCCACCACGGGCGCCACGCCGGCCTTCGGCGCGGCCGTGGTCGGCATGTCCACCACGGTGACGGCCACCTCCAGCAGATCGGCCAGCGCGGCGGCGGGGTCGGGGTGACGACGCAGGTCCACCAGCGCCCTGGTAGGCGGGCCGCCACGCTGACCCACCGGCCGGTAGCTGACTCCGACCACCCCTTCACTGGACAGGTTTTCCAAATGAAATTCTATTATTTGAGAATCCTGTCCAGTGAAGCGCTCCCAGACCGGACCGACCTTCTCGGCGATCTCCCACTTCGCGGACCGTTCGGACTCCCACAGATTCGGCCAGATGCGGTGCATCTCCGCCGGCTTGAGCGGCAGCACCCCCCGCATCGCCAGTGCCCGCTCCCACCGCGCCCCGCCCGCGACCAGTTCGGCGTGACGGACGCATTTGTCGTAGGTCACGTCGAGGACGAGGTTGTTCATCAGCACCACCATCCGCGCGCCGTTGGTCGGTGCTACCCGGTCCATCGCCTGGACGATCTCAGCCTCCCGCACCTGCTCCAGCATGTCTTGGACGCGGTAGTCGGGGTGAACCTCGACGGTGACCGCCACCACGCTGCCGTCGCTCATGCGGCGGCCACGCACCTCCTTCATGTAGGCGTCGGCGTGGATCAGCGGCATGGGGTCATCCGCCAGAAACGGCCGGGCCATGTCCTCGGCATCGGTGGTGGACGGCTGGTCGCGGCCGACCACCAGGGCCGACACCGCGTCGTCGGCCCCCATGCCGCGCACAGCGCCAAACCAATCAGAGGACTGCATCGGCAGCCCATACTTGTCCGTCAGGTGTTCGATCACGTCCTTGTTGCCCGAGACGATGGTTTCGCCCGGCAGCGCTTCGCGAACGGCCATGATCTCGCGGCACAGCCGATCTGCTTCGTCCGGCCGCAGTTCACGGCCGGCGGCGTCGGTGCCGATGATGCTCTGGCGGGCGTAGTTCTTCCCGGTGGTCCCGACCACTGCCCCTAGGCGCTCGACGGGCACATGAACGTGCTCGATGTCCTCACCGAAGATCTTTCGGACGATCCGGGGGTTCCCCGTGCTGTCCAGGTGCAGAATCGGCACCTGTTGCGGCAGGCTCAGTTCACGCCCGACGAACCCCAGGATGCGCGGCAGGCGCTTCACCTCCCCGTCCACTTTGACCGGGTACTCAGAGTCGAATCGGACCGCGTTGAACGTGGCGCGCGGCTGGTCGAACTCGTTGGCGACGAGACGCAACAGGCGGGCGATCTTCAAGGCGTGACGCCGCTCCACCGCATCGAGACGTTCGACGATCACGGGGTCGCCACCACCGTCATCAACAGCCTTGCCCGCCTCGCCCGTGGCGGTCCGTTCGAGGATGCTGGCGGCGATTTCGATATCGCCGCGCTTCACCATGGTGCGCAGTCGCTCCAGCGCATTCGGCCCGGTCAACGCCTTGCGCGTACCGTCCAGCACGCGCCTGAATGGGAATCCCTCGTCCAACCTGCCGCCAAGCCACGTCATGGTCTCCAGCGCAGCCGGGTCGACGATCAGCCGCGTGTAGGCGACTTGGATCATTGATTCGTCGGCGACCACCAGATGCGGCATAGGGGCCGGGCACCCCGGCAGGAATCCGTAGTTGTGATTGGCGATGAACACGCCCCGCCCACCCATGGCCGCGATCTCGCGGTCCTGCCGCAAGTAGCCACAGCTATCCCGATACTGGCAGTCGGGGCAGACCTTCTCCCTTACGGACAGTCCGGACTCGGCAGCCTTGTAGGCAACATCCGGCCGCCGGCACATGGTTACCTTGCGATTCCTCGGGTCCTGGGCGGTGCGCCCACGCACTATGTAGGCAGGCAGGCTGTCGGGGCCTGCGATCTTGCGGTAAGAGGCGGCGCGCGCTTCGGCGGCCCGCAGCGACGGCGCCAGCCACCAAACGGACAGCGGTAAACGGATGGCCGCAACCTCCTCGGCAGCGGCTTTGCAGGCGTTCCCGCCCGTCAGAAACAGCCGGCGGCCCGGCTGGTGCAGGTCGGCAACGCCGAACTCGGCGCACACCTCCGCGGTGATTCGCTTGGTCGCCGCGCCCTTTTCCCAGGGCTCCATCTCGTCCTTGATGCCGGCGATGCGGCGGCGCTCAAACTCCGCACGGGCCGCCGCCGGGCCGGTAGTGGCCTCAAAGAACTCGGCGACGGTCCGCCGCAGGCGCGCCAGCGCGGCCTCGCGTGGCTCGGTGGGCGCCGGGAAGTAGGCAGGCACCGGCCCGTGGTGCGGCTCGTCCGCATCGTCGGGGGGCTCTGGTGACGGCTGGGGGTCAGGTGCGCGCACGCCGTTGTCGTTCAGCGCCTCCCCGGCCGGCTGGGCGGCGGCAAGCGCCCCCTCCAGCCACGTCCGCACGGCCTCGTTGCCCGCGGCGCGCAGCACGTCGTTCACGTCCTTCACCGGCTTACCGTCCAGCAACAGGTGGTCGGGCGGGTCAAGGGCAATGGCCGTGATCTGCTTCGCCCGGCAGGCACGCTCAATGGGTTCGTATTCGGCGTTGTCGGTGTTGTCGCGGTCGCGGACATAGATCAGCACGTCGCCGGGCTGAAGGTGGTCGGCGACGTGGCGGAAGCGATTTTTGCCGCCCGAGCCGAAGCAGCGCCAGCCAGTCGCCTGATAGCAGGCCAGGGCGTCCTCTGGTCCATCGCACAGAACGGACGGGCCGTCTTCGACGGTGGCCTCGATGACGAACAGGGAGTTGAGGAGTTCGCCGCGTGTGAAGGGGCGTTTGCGAGGGTCGGCGAATCCGCCGTCCTCCGTCAACGGAAGGCGCTGGCCCGCCTGGATGGCGCCACCCGGCAACCGATACGGATAAAACAGTGATTTCCAATAGGGTTGGTAGCGGACAGCAGACGTGTCCGGCCGCAAGGCCCGGCGCACCAGATAGCGGACATCACGACGGTCGGCAGCGGCGTCCACAGCGACGCTCATCGCCCACATGGCCGGCGCGTCGTCGAGGTGCGGCACCGTGACCGGCGGGCCGGCCGGTTTGGTCGGTGCGGGCTGTTTGAACGGTGCGGGTGCCGGCCGTGGCGCACTGGTCGCCCGGCGCTGGCCCCGCCGCTCACCGCGCTCGGCTTCCAGATCGCGCGGCTTGGCGGCGCCACGCGCGAGGGCTCTGGTGATGGTGGCATGCGCCTCTCGGGCCGGCATCGCGGCGAACTGCGCAGCGGCCTCCAGGGCCGAGCGGGCTTCGCTCTCGCTGATGTAGCCGCCGCCGACCAGCCGGCCGACCGCGTAGGCGCAGGAACTCAGGGTGTTGTTTCTGCTGCCGCTGGCAGCGTTGCGCACCTTGTCAACAGCGTCCTCGAAGTAGCGGCGGGCGGCTTCCTCGGCTCGCTGGGCGGGGAGCGGCCCGTCGTCGGCAAGATAGGGGTGAGGTCCAGGCAGTGCGACCATCGGGGCAAGCTCTCGCTGCGAGGACTTGCACCCAATGCCGTTCCGGCATAGATTCGGGGCACCAGCAAGCCCTCATGTTGTTATCCGGATTCCGCCGCGCGCCAACGCGGCGGTTTCCTTTTGCGCGCCCAGCATGACTAATCAGCGGCGAGTCCGCAACCTTATGACGTTTTGGACTTAGACCGATTAACTTCAACGTGTTCTTGAAGTAATTCATTGGGGAACTGGAGCTTGGCGACCGCTTCGGCCAGCACCTTCAACGGCGGACGGCCACCGTACCTTCGGCCAACGCCGCCCCCGGCATGACCGGTCAGCGCATCATGAACTTCTTCGGCGATTCCGGCCTCGCGGCACCGATCCTTAAAGCTGTGCCTTAACGAGTGGAAGCAGAGCCCCTGCCCTGTCAGCCCGACCCGTTTGCGCCAGTAGTTGAAACGCTTGGAAATCAGGTCGGTGATATCGCCGTTGGTTCCCGGCCTGATGTCCGGAAACAGCCGCCCCTTTTTGCCTTCCACGAACGCCAGGAAGGCGTTACGGATGTCGGGGTGCAGCGGAACACGACGAATGGACGAGCCAGTCTTGATCGACTTGCCGCCGGCCGCGTTGATGTCGATGAAGGTCACGCCGTCCTCGACGCGCGCGTCGGCCGCCTCCAACTGGACGAGTTCACCAAGGCGGCAGCCGGTGTAGATGCCCAGCAGCGTCACCCAACGGAACGATTCGTCCTGGTCCGCAAGCCTGTCGGTGATGATCTTCAACTCGGCAACCGTGAAGGCCCGCCGCTCCTGCCCAGGCTTCGCGCCGTCGTCTTTGATCCGAACGCCCTCGGCTGGGCTTTCCGGGATTAGGCCGGTATCGACGGCGGTAGACAGCAGCGTCTTGATGAAGCTTAACCGCTTACGCGCCGACGCGATGGAAGCCCGCGGCACGTCCTTGTCTTGGTATTTGTCCAGTATTGTCTGGAGCGGTAGAGCCGCCTCCCCGTTGCTCAGGCGGGTCGGAAATGACAGCATCGCGTCGCGGAACGCACGGACCATCGGCTTGGTGATTCGATCCACAGCCACCGAACCGTGCATTTCGCGCCAGCGACGAACACTGAATTCACATTCCTGAATCGAACTGACGGTCGGGCGCGCTTCGCGCTTCCAGCGCTCGAACAGTGTGTCCATGGTCGCGAAGGCCGAGGGCCTATTCACAGCCACATCGCCGGCAACCACTGATGCGGCGCGCTCGACCGCGTCCAGGCGCGCGGCGATCCGCTGGCGCTCCCCTTCGAGCGCAACATCAGGATCAAGGTCCAGGCCGGCGGCGGCCAGCTTCTCAACCATCTTTCCGTGGGCGTAGGCGTACCGACGTTCCGCGAACCCTCGCTCAAGCTCGCGGAAGGTCCGCGCTGATTCGGCAGGAGGCGCGGGCACTGCTCCTTCGTGGTCCGGCTCGCTATCGAGTGAAATATGATACCCCAACGACCGTAGCTCCTCGACAGCGGCAAGTTGGAGCGGGGTCAGCTTCTCCGGGTTCCTCGGCCCCCTGATGGCGTCGATCCGGCTACGCCACTTGTCGAGGTGCTCGCGCACCTTGACCTCAGCCTCACGGGCATTGCCGGTGCCCAGGCTACGGCGGATGACCTTTTGCCCCCTGTACTCCTCAGGGAAGCGGCGGGCCAACTCCTCACGGCAATCGGCCGGGATGGCCAGTTGGAAAACCCACAGACCATCGACCTTCGTACGGTGCGTCGAGCCAGCCATCTCCTCACCCGCGATCTAACAGGAATCTAGCAGGCCGAATAGCAGTGAAGCCCTTGCGCTGCAAGGGCTTCAGAGTTTCCAACGTGTTGGATGTAAGTTGGTGGGCCCGGCCGGATTCGAACCGACGACAACACCGTTATGAGCGGCGCGTTCTAACCGCTGAACTACAGGCCCATATCCCAAGGGAAGGCGAATTTGCGACAGGAGGCCCCCGCTTTGCAACTCCGTTCCGCAACCGCGGCGATTTGGATCAGCACAACCACGGTAGCGGACACAAAAAAACGGGGACCCGTCAAGGTCCCCGCTTCTTCGTTTCAGCACTCTGCCCGGATCAGGTGTCCAGGAAGCTGCGCAGCTTGCGCGACCGCGACGGGTGCTTCAGCTTGCGCAGGGCCTTCGCCTCGATCTGGCGGATGCGCTCGCGGGTCACGTTGAACTGCTGTCCCACCTCTTCCAGGGTATGGTCGGTGTTCATGCCGATGCCGAAGCGCATGCGCAGGACACGCTCCTCACGCGGCGTCAGCGAGGCCAGCACGCGGGTCGTCGTCTCGCGCAGGTTCGCCTGGATGGCGGCGTCGAGCGGCAGGACCGCGTTCTTGTCCTCGATGAAGTCGCCGAGATGCGAATCCTCCTCATCGCCGATCGGCGTCTCGAGGGAGATCGGCTCCTTCGCGATCTTCAGGACCTTGCGCACCTTCTCCAGCGGCATCATCAGACGCTCGGCCAGCTCCTCCGGGGTCGGCTCGCGGCCGATCTCGTGCAGCATCTGGCGGCTGGTACGGACCAGCTTGTTGATCGTCTCGATCATGTGGACCGGGATGCGGATCGTCCGCGCCTGGTCCGCGATGGAACGGGTGATGGCCTGGCGAATCCACCACGTCGCGTAGGTCGAGAACTTGTAGCCGCGCCGGTACTCGAACTTGTCCACCGCCTTCATCAGGCCGATGTTGCCCTCCTGGATCAGGTCCAGGAACTGCAGGCCGCGGTTCGTGTACTTCTTGGCGATCGAGATGACGAGACGCAGGTTGGCCTCGACCATCTCCTTCTTCGCCCGGCTCGCTTCCTTCTCGCCCTTCTGGACGGTGGAGACGATGCGGCGGAACTCGCTGATCGGCAACCGCGCCTCTTCCGCCACGCCGGCGATCGCCTCACGGGTCTTGCGGATGTCGGCGTCGTACTTCTCGGCGAACTTGCCCCAGGTCTTCGGGTTCAGGCCGCGGATGCGCTCCTGCCAGTTCGGATCCAGCTCGTGGCCGAAATACTGGTTCAGGAAGTCCTCGCGCTTCACCCGGCAGTCGGTCGCCATGCGCAGCAGACGACCTTCGAAGCCGGTGAGCCTGCGGTTCAGGGCATAGAGCTGCTCGACAAGTTGCTCAATGCGCTGGTTGTTCAGGCGGACGGTGTTCATCAGCTCGACCATCTCGGTCTTGAGCTTGTCGTACTTCTTGTCCGTCTGCTTGGTGACGTCCTCGCCGCGCTGCATCGCCGCGATGCGCGACTCGTGCAGCTTGTGCAACTTGTCGTAGGTCGCCTTGATCGCCTCGAAGGTCTCGATGACCTGCGGCTTCAGCGCGGCTTCCATGGCCGACAGCGACAGGCTGTTCTCGCCCTCCTCGCCCTCTTCGCCTTCCTCGCCCTCGCCTTCGGGGCGCGGCGGCGGAGCCTCGGCCTCGGCCTCCTCGCCGGTGCCGGCAGCAGCCTCGACCGCTTCGGCCAGTTCCTCGGGCATACCCTCACCGTCCGGGCCGCCGCCATAGGTGGCGTCCAGGTCGATGATGTCGCGCAGCAGCATCTTGCCTTCCATGAGGGCGTCGTGCCACTCGAGGATGGCGCGGATGGTCAGCGGCGATTCGCAGATCGCGCCGATCATCATCTCGCGCCCGGCTTCGATGCGCTTGGCGATGGCGATCTCGCCCTCGCGGGACAGCAGCTCGACCGAACCCATCTCGCGCAGATACATGCGGACGGGGTCGTCGGTCCGGCCGATGTCGTCATCGTCCAGATTGCCGGCCGAGCGGCCTTCGCCGTCGGCCGAGGCCTCAGCGCCACTGTCCGAATCCGTCTCCTCGGACTCGACGATGTTGATGCCCATCTCGGAGAGCATCGCCATCGTGTCTTCGATCTGCTCGGAGGACGAGGAGTCCTGCGGCAGGGCAGCGTTCAGCTCGTCATAGGTGACGTAGCCCCGCTCCTTGCCGCGCGCGATCATCTTCTTGACGGCAAGCCCCATGCCATCCATCAGAGGACCGTCGCCCGTCTCATCCCGGACTTCGGAAACTTCAACGCTGTTCGCAGCTTTCGTGGCCATGCGATCGGTGCCCCCGCATTACCCCATTAGAAAAAAGACAAGGTGCGCCCGGCCGCGGTTTCGCGCCGCCCGCCCCTCGTGACCCCGGCTGTGGTACCATCCCCGAACCTGACGTCCGGCCCTGGTCTCCAACATCGTGTCCCAGCCGCCTTAACAGCTAGGTATCGTCAAAGTCACTGTCATCCGTCATACCCATTCCGGATTTTATGACCTCCTGTTGAAGAGCCACGACCCGCGCGAAGTTCGCTTCGCTGTTGTCCCGGGCCAGGGCCGCCTCCGCTTCCCGAAGATCCGCCATCACCTGACGGTGATGCAGATGCTGCCACGCAGGCCACCATCCCTTCCGCGCCTCCTCTCGGGACGCGTCCGGGCGGGCGAACCCCGCGTGGACATAAGTCGCCTCGGACAACAGAGTACCAACCACCGCCTCATGGCCGGCGGATGACAAGTGGCGACAAAGGGCTGCGGCGTCAAGTCCCGAGTCGCGGTTCTGATCGCCGGAAAGCCATTCAATGACCGCGCAACGCAGCTTTTCCAGCTCCGGATCGCCGAACGGCACCAGTCCCAGCGGCTCGCCCAGCTCGTCGAACAGGTCCGGATGGTTGATCAGCACGGCGAGAAGCACACGCTCCCGCGCGCTGGCGAGCTGGGCCGGGCGGCGGCGGCGGTAGCCGGGCGGGGCCGCCGTGCGCAGCCCGGGCATGCCTGCGACATGGCGGCGCGGCGGCTGGCCGGGGCGCTGCCCAGGCTGCCAGGGACCAGGAGCCCATCCGCCCGCCCCGTAGCCGGAGCGCTGGCGCGGCGGCGGGGCAAAGGCCTCGTCCACCCGGCGGCGCATCTCGGTGCGGTAGAAGGACTGCACGTCGCGATCACCGATGGTGGAGACCCGCGCCTCGAGCGCCGCCTTGACCGCCGCCTTCGCTTCCGGGGTATCGCTCGGCCGCCCCTCCGTCTCCATCCGCCAGACGGCATCGGAGAGGGGGATGGCCTCCTCCAGAACATTCTGCATCGCCCGGGCGCCGTGGACCTTGATCAGGCTGTCGGGGTCCTCTCCCTCCGGCAGGAAGGCGACGCGGGCGGATTGGCCGGGGGCGAGGTGCGGCAGGATGCGCTCCACCGCGCGCCACGCCGCGCGCCGGCCGGCATTGTCGCCGTCGAAGCAGAGAAAGGGCACCTTCTCGTCCGCCGGAATCAGCTTCCACAGCTCCTGCACCTGGGTTTCGGTCAGGGCGGTGCCGAGCGGTGCCACCGCCCCGTCGAAGCCGGCGCGGACCAGCGCGATGACGTCCATATAGCCTTCGGCGACGATCACCGGCTTGCCGTCCGCCGCCGCCTGCCGGGCGCGCGACAGGCCGTAGAGCAGGGTCCCCTTGTGGAAGAGCGGCGTGTCGGAGGTGTTGACGTATTTCGGCCCGTCCCCCTCCAGGATCCGCCCGCCGAAGGCCACGACCTGACCGCGCCGGTCGGTCACAGGGAAGATCACGCGGTTGCGGAAGAAGCTGTAGGGGGCACGGCCGTCCTCCGGCTGCTTCAGCAGGCCGGCGGTGATCATGTCCTCGTCGGAGAAGCCCTGCTTCAGCAGGACCTGCCGCAACGCGCCCGAGTCGCCGGGGGCGAAGCCCAGGCGGAAGCGGGCGATGATGTCGGGGTCGAGCCCGCGCCGCTTCAGGTAGTCGAGCCCGGCGCGTCCGGCGGGAGCGTAGAGCTGATGCTCGAACCAGCGGGCCGCCTGCTCCACGAGGTCATGCAGCGTCTTGCGCCGCTCATAGCGGTGCCGGTCCTCCTCGGTCGGCCGGGGGACCTGCAGGCCCGCCTCCCCGGCCAGCAGCTCCACCGCTTCGGGAAAGGCCAGATTGTCGTGGCGCATCACGAAGCCGATGATGTCGCCGTGGGCGCCGCAGCCGAAACAGTGGAAGAATCCCTTCTGGTCGTTGACGTAGAAGGAGGGCGTCTTCTCGTTGTGGAAGGGGCACGGGGCCTTGTACTCG
Source organism: Azospirillum thermophilum (assembly GCF_003130795.1). Classification (NCBI taxonomy): domain Bacteria; kingdom Pseudomonadati; phylum Pseudomonadota; class Alphaproteobacteria; order Rhodospirillales; family Azospirillaceae; genus Azospirillum; species Azospirillum thermophilum. The sequence continues at coordinate 739,168 of NZ_CP029352.1, read as the reverse complement.
CGGCCGGCCCGGATCAGGCGCATCCGCTTGGACACGACGTCCGACAGCGCCAGACGGCTGCGCAACTCCTCCAGGAACTGGGGCGGGAAGGCCATGGGCAGACGTCACCGACGTGGGAGGATCAGGGGAACCCTACAGCAGAACGCGCCGGACCGCAGCAACGGTCCGGCTCGCGATGGGTCTAGACCCTTTCGGGGATGCGGCCGGCAGCGACCGCCATACCGCCTCAGCCGCCGGAGAGCTGCGCTTTGACCAGCGGCCCGGCCTTGGAGAAGTCCATCTGTCCGGCGTAGCGGGCCTTCAGCTCCGCCATCACCTTGCCCATGTCCTTGATGCTGGTCGCCCCGATCTCGCCGACCACGGCGGAGATGGCGGCCTTCGCCTCCTCCTCGCTCATCTGCTTGGGCAGGAAACGCTCGATCACCGTGATCTCTTCGCGCTCCTGCTGGGCCAGTTCGGGGCGGCCCCCCTGTTCATAGAGCGCCGCCGACTCGTTGCGCTGCTTCACCAGGCCCTGCAGCATCGACAGGATGGATGCGTCGTCGATGCCGTCGGCCACGCCCTGCGGGCGGGCCGCGATGTCCTTGTCCTTCAGCGCCGCCAGGATCATCCGGATGGTGGACACAGCGCGCTGGTCCTTGGCGCGCATCGCCTCCTTCAGGGCGTCGTTGAATTGCTGGCGCAGCATCGTCTCAGTCCTTCGTGTGGTCCGGCCGTCCTGTAACTCCGGCCGTGTTTCCGGAAACGGAAAAGCGGAATATTCCGGAAATGGCCTCGGATTTCCACGGCAAATGCACATGCACGGGCGCGGCCCAGCCCATCGCCGGAAACGGGGCGGTCCGGTGAAGCAATTTCTGGAAATCCTCCATCCAATCGTCATATAGAAACACCGGTCCACCCGAACCGCCCACTCGATCCGCCCGCCGCCCGTTCCACGGACGGGGTTCCGGAGCCGAGCGGTTCTGCGTGCGCGCCCGGCGGGACGCATGGCCGTCGCCGTTCCGCCGCCCCGTCATGACTTGGTCATGATCCGTCGCCGGCCGCGGTTATCGGGAAGGTTCCCCACCCATGTCTCAATCGACTCCCCTCGCTGATGATGCCGTCCACACCGGTGTGCTGGTCCTTGCCGATGGCACGGTGTTCCGCGGCCGAGGGATCGGAGCGATCGGCGATTCGGTGGGCGAGGTGTGCTTCAACACCTCCATGACCGGCTACCAGGAGATCCTGACCGACCCGAGCTACGCCGGCCAGATCATCACCTTCACCTTCCCCCACATCGGCAATACCGGCACCAACATTGAGGACATCGAGACGGTGACCCGGCGGCGCGCGGCCTCATCCTGCGCGCCGACATCACCGACCCGTCCAACTGGCGCTCCTCCCCGCCACCTCGACGAGTGGCTGAAGAGCTACGGCCTGATCGGACTGGCCGGCGTCGATACCGGCGGCTGACCCGCCGCATCCGCGACCTGGGCGCGCCCAACGGCGTCGTCGCCCATGCGCCGGACGGCAAGTTCGACATCGACGCGCTGGTCGCCAAGGCCAAGGGCTGGCCGGGGCTGGAAGGCATGGACCTCGCCAAGGAGGTTTCCTGCCGCCAGACCTACAGCTGGTCGGAGAGCGCCTGGGAGCTGGGCAAGGGCTACGGCACGCAGGAGAGCCCGCAGTTCCACGTCGTGGCGATGGATTTCGGCGCCAAGCGCAACATCCTGCGCTGCCTCGCCGCGGCGGGCTGCAAGGTGACCGTGGTTCCCGGCACCGCGACGGTCGAGGACGTGATGCGGCACAAGCCGGACGGCGTCTTCCTGTCGAACGGCCCCGGCGACCCCGCCGCCACCGGCGAGTACGCCGTCCCGACGATCAAGGGGCTGCTCGACACCGGCGTGCCGATGTTCGGCATCTGCCTGGGGCACCAGATGCTGTCGCTGGCGCTCGGCGCCAAGACCACCAAGATGCCCCTGGGGCACCGCGGCGCGAACCACCCGGTGAAGGACCTCGCCACCGGCAAGGTGGAGATCACCAGCCAGAACCACGGCTTCGTCGTGGTGCCGGAGACGCTGCCGGCCGACGCCGAGGTGACCCACGTCAGCCTGTTCGACGGCACCAACGAGGGCATCCGCCTGAAGGGCAAGCCGGTCTTCTCGGTCCAGTACCATCCGGAAGCCTCGCCCGGTCCGCAGGACAGCCACTATCTGTTCGACCGTTTCGTCGAGCTGATGAAGGGCAAGGCCGCCTGAGCCTCATCCTCCAGCGGCTTGAGGACGGAACGGGGGAGCCGACTCGCGCGGCTCCCCCGTTTCCATGTCGGCGACCAGGGCTGGGGATCGGCAGGGCCGTCCCCCATATCGACCACCGTCCCTGACGAACGCGCCCCGCCAGCAGTCCGCCGTCCATGCCCGCTTCCGATCCGTCCCCGCCCTGCCCGCTCTGCGGCCGCCCGCTCGTCCCGGGCGCCAGCGTCAATGAACACCACCTCGTCCCCCGGACCTATGGCGGGCGCGAGACGGTGACGATGCACCGGATCTGCCATGGCAAAATCCATGCGGTGCTGAGCGAGCAGCAGCTTCGCGACCACTACAGCACCGTGGAGGCCTTGCGCGGCCATCCGGAGATCGCCGCCTTCATCCGATGGGTGAAGCGGAAGCCGCCGGAGTTCACCGACGGCCATGCCCGCATCCGCGAGCGGAGGCGATAGGCCGTCACACCCCTTGCTCTCTTGCGGATACTGCCTCCTGCGAACGGTTGTGGCAAAGGTAGGCCATCCACCCGCGTTCGTTGACTTGCCCTACAACAGGCTGTGACTCTGCCGGACGGAACCCCCACGATCTGGCGGAGGCGCTCATGCGATGCGGGTTGGCGGTGAGCGTCGCGGCGCTGGCGGCCGTCGGGCTCGGCGGATGCGCCGGGGTGCCGGTCGGGGTATCGGTGGCATCCTTCTACGTCGATGCGGTGCTCTATCTGCGGACGGAGAAGACCAGCACCGACCATCTCCTCTCGCTGGCGGCCGACCGTGACTGCGCCATGATGAACCTGCTGCGCGAGGGCGCCGTCTGCCGGGACGCCCCGCCGACGCCGCTGCTGGCCGAGCTGATGCGGGAGGTTCAGACCGTTCCGCCCGGTCAGCCCGCCGACGCCAGGATCCAGGTTGCCGACGCATCGGCCGGGACGCTGAGCGATGCGGTCGCCGCCCCCGGCCCGGTCCCACTGCCTGCGGTGAAGCCCACGGCAACACCGCCGGACACCCTGGAACAACAGTCCGCGCTCCCCGTGCCGCCGCCTTTGCCCGAACGGCGGGGGATCACGGCCGCATCCGCCCCGGCGGACGACAAGCGTTTCCTCGTCGTGGTCGGCAGCTTCATCCGGCGGGAACAGGCGGAGGTCCAGCGGGACAGGCTTCTGCAAAGCCGCTTTCACCCGGTGGAGGCCCGCATCGTCCAGGCGGCGGTGCGCGGCCGGACCTTCCATCGCGTGGTGCTGCAGCCGGCTGCGAAGGCCGAGGCGCTGAAACAGGTGGCGGTCGCCCGTGCCGCCGGGTTGAAGGGGATCTGGCTCCTGCCCTGGAGCGGCGGCGGCGACAGCGATCTGGCGGTGGCGGCGCTGCCGGAGGAGCACCCCGGCCGGATGTGACCGCCGCCTATTCGGCGGGGGCGGGCGCCACCACCGGCGCCGGCTTGCGGTCGTCCGGCAGCAGAAGAGCCGCCAGGAAGGCCACGGCGGCCAGCAGGGCCAGGATCAGGTAGAGCACGGTGAAGTCGCCGGTCCGCTCATAGACCATGGCGACGAGTTGGACGGCCAGCGGTCCGGCACCGAAGGACAGGATGTACTTGGCACCATAGGCGAGCCCGCGATGCTTGCCCGGGGTGTAGCGGGCGAGAAGCAGGTTCTCCGCCGGGATCTGCGTCTGGGATGCGATGACCACCAGCGCCGCGGCGGCGACCAGCGGCAGGTCGGCCAGCACGGCGACCGCCGCCATCATCGGCGTCTGGATGAACAGGCAGAGGGTGTAGAGCCGCTTCAGCGAGTAGCGCTCCGCCAGCGATCCGCCGATGAACTGCGGCAGCGCCGCCACCAGATAGACCAGCGTCACCAGCCCGCCGACGCCGAGCGTGCTGCCGCCCAGCAGTTGGCCGAGGCGGGCGTCGAACAGCTTGGGCAGCACCACCTGCATGGCGTTGAACATGATGCCCGCGCAGACCATCGTCACCGACAGAACGATGAAGGCCCGCACCACGTCGCCGCGCGACGGCGCCGGCTGCGGCTTGGCATCGCCGTGCCGCTCCCGCACGATCCCGGCGGAGATGAGGACGGCCAGCACGAATCCCAGCACGAGGCAGATCGCCCCGGGCAGGATGAAGGCGGCCCGCCAGCTCCACAGCTCGATCAGGGTGCCGGCCACCACCGCGGCCGTCGCCACGCCGAAGGTGCCGAACAGGCCGAGCCATGCCATCGCCTTGCCGCGGTTCGCCGCGTTCGAGACGATCCAGGCCATGCCGACCGGGTGGTAGATCGACGCCCCCAGCCCCAGCACCGCCAGCGCGATCATCAGGGCCGACGGGCCGTCGGCAAGGCCGGCGGCGACCGACCCGGCCCCCGTCATCAGGAAGAAGACCGCCATCATCCGGGCGGAGCCCCAGCGGTCGCCCAGCCAGCCGGCGAGCGGCGCGCCGAGACCGATCAGCAGCGCCCCGAGGGTCCACAGCCGGATCAGGTCGTCGTAGGAGATCCGCCACTCCCTCTCGAGCGCCAGCACCACCGTCAGGTAGAGAGCGGAGACGATGTGCATCAGCGAGTGGCCGATCCACGAGAAGCCGACCGACAGCCGGGCTGATGTGTCGTTCATCGAACCTCTCCGACTCTGGATGATTGCCCCATGAAACTCTCACGCGAACCGGAACGGGTCCACTGCGCCACCGGCATGGCGGGCATGCGGCGCGGCGACTCAGGCGGTCGCCTCGCGCAGCCACCCGAGATAGCCGGGGTCGCCCCGCTCCACCGGCAGCTCGATGACGCAGGGCACGTCATAGCTGTGCAGGTCGCGCACCCGGGCCGCCAGACGGTCGAACAGCGAGCGCCGCGTCTTGGCGATCAGCACCGCCTCGTCGGCCTGCTCCACCACCCCCTTCCAGCGATAGACCGAGGTCATGCCGTCCAGGATGTTCGCGCAGGCCGCCAGCCGCTCCTCCACCAGGGCGCGGCCGATGCGCAGGGCCTCCTCCCGCGAGCCGGCGGTGATGTAGGCGAGGACGACGGGCTCGTCCGCGGCGGTATCGCTGTCTTCCATGGCTTCCGGTTCCCTCTTGTTCACGGTGCATCGGGCGGATGGTTTCGCCTATAGTGCCCCAACATTGCCACAGCCCGTCCCGGGCACCACCCGATCCGTCACGCCTGCCGAGGTGAACATGGCCGCACCGCGCCGACCAGGCTCCCGCCGCTCGCCGACGGCCCAGCAACGGGCCTGGCTCAGCCGGGGCCTCGACCAGCCCGGCGGGAAGCTCCCCCTGTTCGACGAGCACGGCCAGCGGGTGAAGAAGCAGACCATCGAGTCCTGCCTGAAGGCCGGCTGGGCGGAGCGCTGGTTCGACAACCCGCTGAAGCCCGACTGGCTGGTCTGCCGCCTGACCGGAAGCGGGCGCGACGTGCTGCTTTGCGGGCCGTCCCAGGCTGCCGGCGCCACGGCGGTGGACGAGAGGCAGGGCGAACTGATCTGACGCCGGCACTTCCGACCGCGGCATCCAGCCTTCGTTAACCGGTCCCGACCATAGGATGGTCAGTTGGCGCAGCGATCCCAGCTTGCGGAGCGGCACATGGGCCTGTTCGGAAACGGCGTGGGCGGAAGCAACCCGGGCGGAAACGGCGGCGGCCGGAACCGGCCGCGGATCGGGCTGGCGCTCGGCAGCGGCGTCGCCCGGGGCTGGGCCCACATCGGCGTGCTGCGCGCACTGAAGCGCTGCGGGATCGAACCCGACATCATCTGCGGCAGCTCGGTCGGCGCGCTGGTCGGCGGCGTCCATCTCGCCGGCAAGCTGGACACGCTGGAGGCCTGGGCACGGGGCCTGACCCGGATGAAGATCGTCGGCTATCTGGACCTGCGGCTGCGCCAGGGGGGCGGGCTGATCGGCGGCGAGAGGCTGATGGCCGAGATGCGGCACCACCTGGGCGACCTGAGGATCGAAGAGCTTCCCGTCCCCTACGCCGCCATCGCCACCGATCTGGTCACCGGGCACGAGGTCTGGCTGCAGGACGGCGACCTCGTGGCCGCGATGCGCGCCTCGATCTCGCTGCCGGGGGTGTTTCCGCCGGCGGCGGTGGACGGCCGCTGGATGGTGGACGGCGCCCTGGTCAATCCGGTGCCGGTCTCGGCCTGCCGGGCGCTCGGCGCGCAGATGGTGATCGCGGTCAATCTGGCCTCCGACATCCTTGGCAAGGCGCGCAAACCGGGATCGACGGTCGCCACCGCCGCCGGATTCGATCTGCTGAAGCTGCTGGAGGAACGGTCGCCGGAGATCCAGGCCCCGACCGGGATCGGCGCGCTGGCCCGCCGCATCTTCCGCCGCGACTACGAGGGGCCGAGCCTGTTCGGCGTCATGGTCTCCTCGCTCGGCATCGTCACCGACCGCATCACCCGGTCGCGGCTGGCCGGGGAGCCGCCCGACGTCCACATCACGCCGCGGCTGGGCCACATCGGCCTGACCGAATTCGACCGGGCCGACGACTGCATCCGCGAAGGAGAGGCGGCTGTGGAGCGCGTCCTGCCGGATCTGCACGATGCGCTGTCCGTCTTCGCCAACGGCCCGCGCGTCACCACGCACGAGCCGCAGCGCGGCTGAGTCCGCCTCTCCCCGCGTCTCCCGCTCAGTTGTCCAGCGCGTGGCCGAGGGCGGCACCGCCCAGACCGCCGATGACCGCACCGCGCTTGCCGTCGACGGCGTAGCCGCCGGCCGCGCCGGCCGCACCGCCGACCACGCCGCCGGTGGAGCAGGCGGCCAGCGAGAGAAGCGCAAAAACGGCTCCGATCAGACGCAAACGAGACATCGTCAAACCCTCCTTCAGGCGTTCGCTCATCTCCTAAACACGCGAAGGGGGCTTTTGCTTCCCTTCGACGGAGTGGTCATCCGGACGGATCAGGCCCAGGAACCAACGGCCAAGCTTTGCGGTTCTTCCCTGCGGACCTTGACCGAAGGGACCAGGACGAAGGGAGGTTTCAATGTCCATCCTGAAGACCGGCCGCAGCAAGGCGGCCTGCGCGGTGCTTGTCCTGTCGCTGTCGCTCGGCGCCTGCCAGACCAGCAACATGAGCACCGGCGAGACCGTCGGCACGCTCGGCGGCGCCGTGGCGGGCGGCCTCGTCGGATCGCGCTTCGGCGGCGGCACCGGCAAGCTGATCACCACCGCGGTCGGCACCCTGGTCGGCGCCTATGCCGGCCGCGAACTCGGCCGCCGCTTCACCGGCGACGACCGCCAGCGCGCGGAGACGGCGGAGGAACAGGCGGTCACCAACAACCAGACCATCACCTGGAACAATCCGCAGAGCAACAACAGCGGCGTCATCCAGCCGACCCGCACCTACGAGAGCCAGTCGGGCCAGACCTGCCGCGACTACACCCATACCATCACGGTCAGTGGCGAGCGCCAGGTCGCCCGCGGCACCGCCTGCCGCCAGAACGACGGCACGTGGCGGCTGGTGTCGTAACCAGCGGACATCCCAGGGCACACAACAAATGGTGGGGCGGCGTGGTCTGACGATCTAAGCCTGGGCCGAGCGGCTTGCAGGGACGATGCAAAACCGCCAAGATCGTCCCGCTCCGCCCCTTGGCGGTCCCCCGAACACCAGTAACGAGGCGTATGGAGGCGGCTAGCTACATCATCCTGATCGGGTCCTCCCTGCTGATCGCCAGCATCCTGACCAGCTATCTGGCACTCAGGGTCGGAACGCCGCTGCTGCTGATCTTTCTGGCGGTCGGCCTTCTGGCGGGCGAGGACGGCATCGGCGGAATCCGCTTCAACGATGCGGACTCCGCCTTCCTGATCGGCTCGATGGCGCTGGCCGTCATCCTGTTCGAAAGCGGCTTCGACACGAAGCTGTCGAGCTACCGTGCCGCCGCCTGGCCGGCCATGTCGCTCGCCACGGTCGGCGTCGCCATCACGACCGGTATCGTCGGGGCCGCCAGCCATTACCTGCTGGACCTGCCCTGGGTGGAGTCCCTGCTGGTCGGCGCCGCAGTCAGCTCCACCGACGCGGCCGCGGTGTTCTTCCTGCTGCGGGCCGGCGGGATCACGTTGCGCGACCGGGTCCGCTCCACGCTGGAAATCGAATCGGGCTCCAACGACCCGATGGCGATCATGCTGACCATCATCCTGGTGGAAGCGGCAGTCCATGGCTGGGGCACGCCCTGGGACGTGGCGCTGGAGTTCGTACGCGCCATCGGCGGCGGCGGCATCCTGGGGCTCGCCGGCGGCTGGCTGCTGGTCGCCTTCATCAACGGGGCGAAGCTGGAGGCCGGCCTGAACCCGGTCGTCACGCTGGCCTTCGCGCTGTTCCTGTTCGCCGGGACCAACATCATCGGCGGCAGCGGCTATCTTGCCGTCTATATCGCCGGGCTCTATGCCGGGAACGTCAAGCTCCGCGGCGCCCTGGAACTGCGGCGGTTCCATTCCGGCCTGACCTGGCTCAGCCAGATCGTCATGTTCGTGATGCTCGGCCTGCTCGCCACCCCGCGGGAGTTCGATCGCATCCTCCTGCCGGGGCTCGGCGTCGCGGCGGTGCTGATCCTGGTGGCCCGGCCGCTGGCCGTCTGGCTCTGCCTGCTGCCGTTCCGCTTCTCGGCCAACGAGTCGACCTTCATGGCCTGGGTCGGGCTGCGGGGCGCCGTGTCCCTGCTGCTGGCCCTGGTCCCGGTGCTGGGCGACCTGCCGGGCGGGCAGGTGATCTTCAACACGGCCTTCCTGGTGGTGATCACCTCGCTGCTGGTGCAGGGCTGGACGATCGGGCCGATGGCGCGCTGGCTCGGGCTGATCGTCCCGCCGCGGCGCGGTCCGGTCGACCGCGTCGAGCTGGAACTGCCGGGCGAGGCCGATCAGGAGCTGGTGGCCTATCGCGTTCATGCGCAGAGCCCGGCGGCCCGCGGGCAGCGCCTGCCCCGCTGGGCCCGCCCGTCGCTGGTGATCCGCGAGGGCCGCGTCGTTCCCCTGCACAAGGCAAAGCCGCTGCAGCCGGGCGATCATGTCTACGTCTTCGCCGCTCCCGGCCGGCTCGTCCTGATCGACAAGCTGTTCGGGGGCAGCCGCCCGCTCGACCAGAACGACCGGGAGTTCTACGGGGACCTGGTCCTGAACCCCGACGCGACGGTCGGTCAGATCGCCGAGATGTATGGCCTGCCGCTGTCGCTGGCGAACGCCCAGCGGACCCTGCGCGACCTGCTGCAGATGGAATTCGGCGGCGCCTGCGAACTGGGCGACCGGGTGCGCATGGGCGGTGTCGAACTGATCGTCCGCGACATCGAGGACGGCGAGATCCAGTCGATCGGCCTGGCGCTGGAGCCGACCCCGGTGGCAAAGCCGCGCGTCGCCCTGTTCAGCCGCCCCAAGGAGCTGTGGGGACGGCTGCGCGGCTGGTGGGGCAGCCGGTCCTTCCGCCGCTGGCAGCGCCGGCAGCAGGAGCGCAAGCGGCGTCCGGACGGTGCCGCCGGCTCCGACTGAGCCGGATCGTCAGGCGCCCGCCTCCGCCTGCTGACCGCGCACCATCGCGGCCAGCGCCTCCGGCGTCATCGGCCGGCCGAACAGGTAGCCCTGCAGCATGTCGCAGCCGACGGAGACGAGGAAGCGGCGCTGCTCCTCCGTCTCCACCCCTTCCGCCACGGTGGAGAGCCCGAGGCCGTGCGCCATGCCCACGGCGGCACGGACCAGTGCGTTGCTCTTCGGATTGGCCGGCACGTCGATGACGAAGGCGCGGTCGATCTTCAGCTTGGCGACCGGCAACTGCTGGACATAGCTCAGCGAGGAGTAGCCGGAGCCGAAATCGTCGATCGCCGCCTGGATGCCGATGCCGGCGAGGTCGCCGAGCGTCCGCACCGCCACCTTGAGATCGCGGACCGCGGCCTGCTCGGTGATCTCCAGCCCCAGACGCTCCTTCAGTTCGGGGTGCGGGGCGAGAAGCTCCTCCAGCCGCCGGGTCAGGTTGCCGCGCAGGAACTGCTGGCCGGAAATGTTGATGAACACCCGGTCCGGCAGGACGCCCCCCCGGTCCCACTCGACCATCTGGCCGATGACGGTGGCGATGACCCAGTCGGTGATCGGGACGATCAGGCCGCTTTCCTCGGCCACCGGAATGAACTCCGCCGGCGAGACCATACCCAGGCTGTGGTGGTTCCAGCGCAGCAAGGCCTCCGCCGCCACGACACGCCCGCTGTCGCCGTCGACGATCGGCTGGTAGACGAGGCGCAACTCGCCCCGCTCGATCGCGTGGTTCAGGTGGACCGTCAGCATCATGCGGCGGGTCGCCGCCGCGGCCATGTCCGGCGTATAGAAGCACACGCCGTTGCCGCCGTTGTGCTGCACCGCCTGGAGCGCCAGCTTCGCCTTCGCGTTCAGGTCCTCCAGCGTCTGGACCGCGTCGTCCTGCACCGCCGCACCTATGGACAGCCGCAGCCGCACCCAGTGACGGTCGGCATAGATGGACGCGGTCAGCCGGTCGTGCAGTACATCGGCCAGCGCCTTGGCATGCTCCGCCCCCTCGACCCGTGCCAGCGCCGCGAACTCGTCGGCGGCGATGCGGCACATGTAGGTGCCCTCGGGCATCACCTCGGTCACGCGGGTGACCAGCGCCTTCAGCGCGGCATCGCCGACATGGAAGCCGAAGGCCTCGTTCACGTCGCTGAACTGGTCGACGTCGAGGGCGTAGAGCGCGAAGGGCTTCGGCTCCCCCGGCGCGCCGGCGGCGGCCATCAGCGCCTCGCACTCCTCCAGGAAGGCGGTGCGGGTGAGGACTCCGGTCAGCGGATCGTGGCGGGCGAGGTAGGAGGCGCGCTGTTCCGCCGCCAGCCGCTCGGAGATGTCGCGGATGATGCCGACGAAGGTCACCTCGCTCCCCAGCCGGGCCTCGCCCACGCTGAGATGGACCGGGAAGACGGAACCGTCCTTGCGCCGGGCCAGCGTATCCCGCCCGATCCCGATGATCTTGGCCCGTCCGGAGGACAGGTAGGAGTCGATGTAGCGGTCGTGGTCGCGGGCGAAGGGCGACGGCATCAGCACATTCATGCTCTGCCCGACCAGCTCGGCCTCTTCATAGCCGAACATGGTGCAGCAGGCCCGGTTGATCGAGCGGATGACGCCCGTGCGGTCCGAGACGATGATGCCATCCACCGCCGCGTCCAGCAGCGTGGTGACGAAGGGGTCGCGGCGGACGACGAAATCGGCGATGCGGGCCGGATCCGCCACCGGCTGGAAGGCGCCGAGGAAGCCGGCAAGGCGGCCGTCCGAACTGTGATGCGGCAGCACGCAGCCCGACAGCACCAGCCGTTCCCCCTCGCCGAGGTCGAGAACGCAGTCGAACGGGGCGGCGGTCCGCTTCTCCGCCACATGGGCCACCGCCTTCGCCAGGGCGCGGGCGACCGCATGCTCCAGCGTCACCAGGCAGCGGCCGATCAACTCCCCGGGCCGGCGGTTCAGCGCCGTCGCGAAGCGGTGATCGGCATGGCGGCAGACATAGTCGGCGTCGAGATAGGCGATGGCGAAGTCGGCATGGTCAAGGAAACTTGCGGCAAGCGACGCCAGGAACTCCGGCGCCCGCGGCAGATCCGAGGCGGAGCTCTCCTCCCGTTCGACTGCGTCTTCCGCCGGTGGCTCTTGCAAGGCTTCTCTCACTGTGACGAACCGGCCGACGCCGGGACCATAGGCTGTTGAAAGAGGAACAAGATGAGATTAGCACCGCCTCTTACGCAATTTCCAACCCTTCCAGGCGAGCAAACGATGCATTCCTGTATCCCGCTTGTTGCCCGGGGTTGCGCCCTGCCACCCTGCGCCTTCATCCGTATGCATTTGATGCGGATCGTCTTCGCGCATCCCGCCGCTTGCGGCCGGAGGGGCGGAGGCGACCCCGAAAAAGGCGGGCACTGTATCGCCCCTTATACGGTGCGGGATTGATTTAATTCAATTCGACACATCTTTCCCCGATGTCACAGGCCGCCCGCACACCGCATCCGCGGGAATAGACCGGAGCTCCCCACTGTTGTACGAGGCGAACGAGGGGGAGAAACCAGATGAACGCCTTCCGCCTGATCCGCCACGCCGACGGCCGCACCTATTATGATGGCCGCCCGCTGACCCTGGCCGATGCCCAGATCATGTTGAACGACGACATCCAGCGCCGGCGGGTGGCGGTCGACAGCTATCTGCGGGTGGACGGCGCCGAGTTGATCGTCGAGTGTCCGCAGACCGCGGCGCATCCAGCCGGACAAGACCGCCGAGAGTAGGGGGCGGCGCGCCGTTTCAACCTGGAAAAATTCACCAGCAGTTTGTCGCAAATTGCATGCATTTCGTTTCCGTACGTTGTTTGAGCCCTCCACGCAGTTATGGGAGTATGCGGCACCGCGACCCTGCGGCTGAGGGCAAGGGATGAGCCCGGACCACATCGACCTGATCACCGACGCCATGACGACCGTCCGCCTTGCCGACGTCATCGACGACGCCAGCAAGAAGCGGCTGCTGGACAGCATCGACCGGTACCGCAACGTCCGCTGCGACGGCTCCGTCGATTGCCGCCGGTGCGATTCCCACAACCGCTGCGCCGACGCGATCAACGACCTGCTGGGCTCCTGACCCGGGCAGCCCCCCGTCCTCCCGCATACCGCGGATGAACCGGGGAAGCCGGGGCAGCGGTGACGGTGCTTGCGCTGTTTTCCCTGATCCGGCCTGTCGACGGAACAGGGAGCCACAGCATGACCGACCCGACCAAAGCCGCCCCCGCTTCGCCGGATCCCCGCCTCGGCACCGCCGCGACCGATGTCCGGCCGCCGAGCGAGGTTCTGCACCAGGACGCGGGAATGGTCAGCCAGGCCGACATGACGCCGAGCCCGGACCCGGAGCTGGCGCGCCAGCGGCGCGAGACCATCAACCCCAGCCTCGCCCGCGAGGAGCCGCCCGACACCGGCGCTCCGGCCGGGACCGAAGACCGCTGAGCCCCCAACTGACGAAGGAGGACGCCCATGGCGCGCGTCACCGTAGAGGACTGTGTCCTCGTGGTCCCGAACCGCTTCGACCTCGTGGTCATGGCCGCCCGCCGCGCCCGTCAGATGTCGGCCGGCGGCCCGCTGGCCGTCGAGCGCGACGACGACAAGAACCCCGTGGTCGCACTGCGCGAGATCGCGGAACGGGCCGTCTCCATTCCCGAGCTCCAGGAGGCACTGGTCCGCGGCCATCAGAAGGCTGTCGAGGCCGACGAGCCGGAGGAGGAGATCAAGGAGCTGATGGCCGGAGAGCATGACTGGGCCGCCGTCTCCAACAACTCGCTCGAGGACGACGACGCGATGAGCGACGCCGAGGAGGGCATCGCCGAGGACGAGGACCTGCTGTCGGACATGGACGGCGATCCGGAGCGGGCCTTCGGCATGACCGAGGACGACGTGGTCGGCCGCGATGCCGACGGCGACGTCGGCCCCTAGCTCCGCCAGGGCGGGAGCGGCCACGCACCGATCGATGAGCGTTCCTGGTCTCCCGACATACCACGGCGTTGCAAGTAATTATCAACACGCAGGCCTGTTCTGAAGGCTTCCTTCCTTTAGCGGCAGGTGATGCATGTATTTTCACGACAAGCGGCTACAGTATCCGGTGAAGGTCGAGACACCCGACCCGCTGTTCGCCCGCCAGCTACAGCAGGCGATCGGCGGGGTCGAGGGCGAGCTTCGCGTCTGCCTTCAGTATTTCTTCCAGGCCTGGGGCAACCGCAGCCCGAACACCAAGTACCGCGACATGCTGCTCCACACCGCCACCGAGGAGATCGGCCATATCGAGATGCTGGCGACCGCGGTCGCCCTGAACCTGGAGAACGCTCCGCTGTCGCTGCAGGAGAGCACGGCGGCCGCCAACCCGGTGGTCAACGCGGTGATGGGCGGCGAGCGGCCCCGCCACATGGTGGAAGGAATGCTGCACAAGCACCTGCTTTCCACCGGGCTGGCCGCGTTCCCCGGCAATGCCGACGGCGCGCCCTTCGACTGCTCGCACGTCTATGCCAGCGGCAACCTCGCCGCCGACATGTTCGCCAACATCACGGCGGAGGCGACCGGCCGGACGCTGGCGGTGCGCCTCTACAACGCCGCCCACGACCCCGGCATGAAGGACATGCTGAGCTTCCTGATCGCCCGCGACACCATGCACCAGCAGCAGTGGCTGGCGGTGATCGAGGAACTGGGCGGCCCGGCCGCGCAGTTGCCGATCCCCAACAGCTTCGACCAGTCCCTGGAAAACCGGGAGTTCAGCTACGTCTTTGCCGGCACCGACCGCAACGGCGAACCGCCGCCGGAAGGCCGCTTCACCCAGGGTCCGTCGCTCGACGGCAAGGGCCAGTTCTCCGCCAAGCAGGCGGAGCCGCTGGGTGCCGCGCCCGTGCTGGGAGCCGCCCGCCAGGGCTCCGGCGCGCAGACGGAACAGATGGACGCCACGTCCTCGGCCTGACGGCATACCAGTCGACGACACACCAGGGGAGCGCCGGCGGGCGCCTCCCCTCCCCCTCCCGTCCGGCCCTCCTCTCCGGCCGGATCGGCTCCGGTCGGGCGGCTCAGATCGGCATGCCGGCCCTGGCCGCCATCAGGGCGAGCTGGGTGCGGTTGCGCACGCCGAGCCGCTGCATGACGCTGCGCAGGTGGACCTTGATGGTCCCCTCCAGCACGCCCAGAGAGCGGGCGATCTCCTTGTTCGACTGGCCCTGCAGCAGCAGCTTCAGCACCTCGCGCTGCCGTTCGGTGAGCTGGGCGACCGGGTTGTCGCCGGCAGGCGCACCGGGCGTCAGGGTGATCGGTTCGGGTACCGCGGCCACCGGCTGCGGCAGCGGAGCATAGATGCCGCCGCCGAGCACGATCGGCAGCGCATGGTCCAGAACCTCCGGATTGCTGCCCTTGGGCAGGAAGCCGCGGGCGCCGGCCCGGATGCAGGATGCGATCACCCGGGTATCGGGAGAGGCGGAGACGACGATCAGCGGAACGCCGTCCAGCATCCGCAGCATCGTCTCCACCCCCGGCAGGCCGTCCGTGTCGCCCATCTGGAGGTCGTAGAGGACCGCCGAGAGGTTGCCGACCGACCGCACGCGGCGGGATGCCTCGGCCAGCGATCCGGCTTCGAAGACGGTGGCGGCGGGAAACCGCATCCTGAGGGCAAGGGCGAGCCCGTGCCGGATCAGTGCGTGGTCGTCGACCACGAGAAACCGCGGAGCGACCGTTGCGGCCTCCATTTCCCCGAAGACGGCCCCGGCACGTCCTGGACCGATCGAATAGCGGCCATGGTGGGTCATTCAGAGCCTCCTTCCTGTGGCTGGCGGGTCCGTTTCCTGAGGCGCCTTTGCGATGCACGCGAAATAAATCACGGACATACACCTGATTCCCAAGCTGGCTTGGCGCGGCACCACAACGTGAGGCACCCTATGGCTTAAGACAAACGATCGGAGTACGCATGAAAGCTCTGTCATAAGCGAAGCAATGACTTCGCATCATGCCTTTAGACATTACAGATCCGGAAACAAGATCGTTCCGATCTTTCCAGCCATAGCCGGAAAAATTCGGACGGGATCAGCACTGATTCGGTTCCTTCGGGATCGGGTCGGACCTGCGGTCCCGCCGGGCGGGGACGGGGTGGAGCCGGGCGGGGAATGACGGCAGCCGCGATGAGGGGGGAGTATCGCGGCTGCCGCCTACAGGCCCGGCGGTTCCCGGCACGGGCCGGACACCGGCCGACCGCCACAGACCTGCACCAACAACGGCCGGATGAAGAAGGCGTCACCGGATACGGAAGCCGTATGTCGGCAGGAAAGCGGTCGGGCTGCACGCGATCTGGGCCGTGTCGGGCGGGTTGTGCGGTGTTTTTCCGCCGCACAATTGCGATATCGCCATTTCCTGATTTGAAATCAGTGGATTAGGCTTTCCTTTCTTGTACGTACGTTGTGCGGGGCCTGCACAATGGCGGACGCCGGGCGATGGCGGACGCCGGGCGATGGCCGGTCGCCAGGCGGGGAACCATGATTCGGGTGGTGACGCGGGCAGAGTAGCGGCACGGCCGGATGGGGACAACAGAAGCCGCAAAATCCGCGGCGCCCGACAAAGGGCGCGAGGCCCCGCCCCGGACAAGGGGACGGTCAGGGCGGCAGGCTGACGGACCCGCGCGGGCCGCCGCTGCCCAGCTCCTCCTTCACGATGGCGATGAAGAGCTCCACCACCGGGCTGCGCGCCCGGTTGGCGTCGTACGCCACCTGGAACGGCGCCTGATAGGACAGCTGTTTGGGCAGCAGCACCCGCAGCCGGCCCTGCTTCACATAGCCGGCGGCGAAATGGTCGGGCAGATAGCCGAGATAGGTGCCGGAGAGGATCAGCCGCGCCGCCCCCTCGATGTCGGAGACCGTCGCCTTGGGCGTCGTGATGGCGAAGATCTTCAGGTCGCGATACCCCCAGTAGGCGCGGGAGACGAGGCGGTAGCGCCGCACCTCGTCCAGGTCGATGGCCTCCTCGGAGGCGGTGAAGAGCGGATGCCCCTCGCCGCAATAGAAGTGGTTCGTTTCCTGGTAGAGGTCCTGGTAGGACAGGCTGGGGATGATGCGCGGAAAACTGGAGATGGCGACCTGGAGCTGGCCGCCGATCACGTCGCGCAGCAGCTCGTTCGGCGGGCGCACGTTGATCGACAGCGAGACCTCCGGCGCTTCCTCCGAGAAGCGGGCGAAGACGCGCTCCAGCCGGGCCTTGGGGTCGGTCAGGGTGTTGTCGACCAGCCCGATGGTCAGCGTCCCGGTCAGCCGGTCGCGCAGGCCCCGCACCCGCGCCTGGAAACGGTCGAGCGTGTCGAAGACGCGCCGCAGCTCCTCGTAGACCGACTGCCCCTCGGCGGTGAGCTGGAATCCCGACCGGCCGCGCCGGCAGAGCCGCACGCCGAGCCGGGCCTCCAGGTCGGAGAAATGGGTGGAGATGGTGGAGAGCGAGAGATTCAGTTCGCCCTGCGCCGCAGTGAATCCGCCAGCCTCCACGATGGTCATGAACATGCGCAACAGGCGGAGATCAACCGCCTCCAACTGCATCATCGCCATGGCGATCCCCCTCCCACCCGTTCGTGGCAGCCGGTTCGGGTCATTCGGCCCCGCTTACTTTGACGCATGTCGAAGTAAGATACAAAACTTCGTGATTTTTGGGCAGGCGGATGCTCCGTCTAATGATGTGTACCCACGGCCGGCAACCGCGAACCGGTGCCCGGCCCACACCAACGTTCGTCCGCAAGGAAAGGCTACGTCCATGAACGAGACGACGGGTAAACAGGGACTTCACGCATCCATCGGGCGCCGCGCCATCCTGGCCGGTGCCGGCACCATCGCCACCGCCGCGGCCATCGGCTTTCCCGGCATCGTCCGCGCCCAGACCAAGTCGCTGAAGGTTGGGGTCTATGGCGGCTACTTCAAGGAGTCCTTCGACAAGCACATTTTCCCGGACTTCACCAAGGCGACGGGCATCGCGGTGGAGTCAGTGGCGGAACCGACGGGCGAAGCCTGGCTGGTCCAGCTCGAACAGGCGGCGCGGGCCCGGCAGGCGCCGGCCGACGTCTCGATGATGTCGCAGGTCGCCATGCTGAAGGGCATGGCGGCGGAGCTTTGGGCGCCCTTCGACCTCGGCAAGCTGCCGAACTCCGCCAAGGTCCTGCCGCACCTGATCAACAAGTACCCCGATGGCCGGGTCAGCGGCGTCGGCGCGGTGTCCTGGTACATCACGCTGGTGACCAACACCAAGAGCTATCCCACCGCCCCGACGAGCTGGTCGGCGCTGTGGGATCCGGCCAACAAGGACAAGCTGGGCCTGCTGGCGCTGGTCAGCAACTCCTTCCTGCTGGAGGTCGCGGCCACCACCTTCTTCGGCGGCACCAGGCAGCTCGACAGCGAGGACGGGCAGCTTGCCTGCTTCAGGAAGCTGGCCGAGCTGAAGGCCAACGTGAAGCTGTGGTACCGCGACGAAGCGCAGTTCGAGGCGGCGCTGAAGTCGGGCGAGATCCCGATGGGCCAGTACTATCACGACGTCACCGGCCTCGCCGCCGCGGACGGCCATCCGGTGCGCTCCACCTTCCCGAAGGAGGGGGGCATCCTCGATTCCGGAAGCTGGGCGGTCTCCCGCGCGTCCAAGGCGGCGGATCTGGCGCATGTCTTCGTCGACTACATGTGCCAGCCGCAGATCCAGGCGCTGCTGTCGCGCAAGGTCGGCACCGCGCCGACCATCGACCGCAAGGCGACCGACCTGACGGACCAGGAGTTCGCCGCCGTGTCCTCCGACATTCCGCCGATCCTGCCGCGCTACGACCTCTATCAGGCGAAGTCGGACTGGCTGAACCAGAAGTGGACGGAAATGATCGTGGGGTGACGGCGGGTCCCCCGCCCCCCGGGGACCGGATCGGCGCGATGGGCCGCGCAGTCGAAGGCGCGCCCTCCGCGCTCCGGTCCGTTGCCCCGACGGGACGACCGGGACGCCTGCCGACCGTCACCGGTCCGATCCCCTCCAGGCCCCCCTCTCTCCGGAATGAGGCCCGCCCATGTCCGCCCTCGTCCTCGATGGCCTCACCAAGCGCTACGGCTCCTTCGTCGCGGTCCACGGCGCGTCCCTGCGCATCCCGCACGGGCAGTTCGTCTGCCTGCTGGGGCCGTCCGGCTGCGGCAAGACCACGCTGCTGCGGATGATCGCCGGGCTGGAGGATCCCTCCGGCGGCCGGCTGATCATCGACGACCGCGACATCACCGACGCCCCCGCCCACACGCGGGAGTTCGGGATGGTGTTCCAGTCGCTCGCCCTGTTCCCGCACCTGACGGCGGGGGAGAACATCGCCTATCCCCTGCGCATCCGCGGCGCCCCCCGTGCCGAACAGAAGCGCCGGGCGGAGGAGCTGCTGGAGCTGGTGCGGCTCCCCGGAGCGGCCGACCGGCCGGTGTCCAAGCTGTCCGGCGGCCAGCGGCAGCGCGTCGCCATCGCCCGCGCGCTGGCCCTGTCGCCCAAGCTGTTCCTGCTGGACGAGCCGCTGTCGGCGCTGGACGCCAAGCTGCGCGAGGCCATGCAGATCGAGCTGAAGCAGCTTCAGCAGCGTCTCGGCATCACCACCATCGTCGTCACCCACGACCAGAGGGAGGCGATGACCATGGCCGACCTCGTGGTGGTGATGTCGCAGGGCCGCATCCATCAGGCCGCCCCGCCGATGGAGGTCTACCGCCAGCCCGCCGACGCCTTCGTCGCCGACTTCATCGGCATGACCAACCTGCTGGACGGCGAGATCGCCGGCCCCGGCACGGTCGCGGTTCCCGGCGGCACGCTGGCCCTGCCCGGCCTGCCGCCGTCGGGCCGGGTGCTGCTGTCGGTCCGTCCGGAGGAGGTGCTGGTCCACCCCGCCGGGCAGGAGGGACCGAACCGGCTGAGCGGCACGCTCGCCTTCATGCGCGACCTCGGCGCCAGCGTCGAGTTCCGCATCGACGTGGCCGGCAGGGAGATCGTCGCGCTGTCCCGCCCGCAGGACCGCCCGCCGGTCCAGCCCGGCGGCCGGCTGACGGTGGAATTCCCGCGGGAGTCCTGCATCGTGCTGCCCCCGGCGCCGCCCGTGGAGCATGCGCCATGATCCGCCGGGCGCCGCGCACGCTGGCCGAGCATTCGCCGATCCTGTTCCCGGCGCTGATGCTGGTCGTCTTCTTCGTCATCCCCTTCAGCCTGATGATCGCCGTCAGCGTCTTCCGGCGGGTTCCCGGCGGCTTCTACGAGCCGGACCTCGTCTTCGCCAATTACGAGCGGTTCCTGACCGCCTTCTTCGGCGGGGTGCTGTCCTTCTCGCTGGGGCTGGCGGCGCTGGTGGCGGTGGTGTCGGTCGGGATCGCCTTTCCCTTCACCCACCGCCTGGTGCGGCTGCCGCGGGCGGGGCAGATCCGCTGGCTGGTCTTCCTTCTGTCGATCCTGTCGCTGTCGGAGGTCATCATCGGCTTCGCCTGGTCGACGCTGCTGTCGCGGACCGCCGGCATCACCAACCTGCTGGTGGCGCTGGGCCTGATGGAGGCGCCGCAGTCGCTGAGCCCGAGCTTCGGCGGGCTGCTGGCCGGGCTGGTCTATCAGGCCTTCCCCTACACGGTGCTGGTGCTGTACCCGGCGCTCGCCCGCTTCGACCCCTATCTGGTGGAGGCGGCGCGCACGCTCGGCGCCTCGCCGCTGCGGGCCTTCTTCACGGTGCTGGTGCCGGGGCTGCGCAACACCATCGTCGCCACGACGATCATGGTCTTCGTCTTCGCGCTCGGCTCCTACCTGCTGCCGCAACTGCTGGGCAAGCCGCAGCACTGGACCCTGTCGGTGCTGATCACCGACCAGGCGATCTACCAGTCCAACATGCCCTTCGCCGCGGCCATGGCGGTGTTCCTGGTGCTGGTCAGCCTGGCGCTGGTCGGGCTCGCCCTGATGGCCGGACGACGGGAGGAGGGGGCGTGATGCTGCGACGTCTCAACACCCTGGCGGCCAGCCTGATCGCGCTGGTGCTGGCCGCCCCGCTGATGGTGGTGGCCGGCGTGTCGGTCAACGCCAGGAAGTCGCTGGACTTCCCGCCCAAGGGCTTCTCGCTGTCCTGGTACGCCGAGGTCTTCACCGATCCCGGCTGGCGGGACGCGCTGGTCGCCAGCCTGGTGGTCGCCACCCTGTCGGCGGCGCTGGCGGTGCTGATCGCCTTTCCGCTGGCCTGGTTCCTGTGGCGCTGGAAGGCGCCCTGGGCCCGCGCCTTCGAGGTGCTGGGCATGACGCCCTTCATCCTGCCGCCGGTCATCACCGCGCTGGGCTTCCTCAGCTTCTGGGCGGCGGTCGGCGAATATGGCGCTCCCTGGACGGTGGTGGTCAGCCACGCGATCTTCTTCGTGACGCTGCCGCTGGTGACGCTGTCGCTGGGATTCGGAGCGGTCGACCGCTCCTATGTCGAGGCGGCGGCGACCATGGGGGCGGACGACCGGACGGTGCTGCGCACGGTGGTGATGCCGCTGGTGCGGCCCTACGTGATCTCCGGCTTCGCCTTCGCCTTCGTGCTGTCGCTGAACGAGTACATCGTCGCCTACATG
This sequence comes from Azospirillum thermophilum, assembly GCF_003130795.1. NCBI lineage: Bacteria > Pseudomonadati > Pseudomonadota > Alphaproteobacteria > Rhodospirillales > Azospirillaceae > Azospirillum > Azospirillum thermophilum. The sequence goes on along the minus strand of NZ_CP029352.1, from coordinate 717,882 downwards.
GTGGTGGGCTTCACGCTGGAGACGCTGCCCATCAAGATCTTCAACGCGCTGCGCTACGGCTACACGCCGACCATGGCGGCCGTGACCGTCCTCTTCGTCGCCCTGACCGCGCTGGTGTTCGGCCTGATCGCGCGGTTCGGCGACCTGCCCCGGCTGCTCGGCGCCTGGGCCAAGCACGACTGATCCCCGGATTTTCCTGACGAGACCCGCAATGACCGATCCCCAGAACCTCGACCGTCTGCGTGCGAAATACAGCGGCTCCGGCGGCGACGACTTCCACGACCCGGAGTTCCGCCGGGTGGCGACCCTGCAGTTCAGCGGGGGCAAGCGCTTCCAGCCCTTCGCCGGCGTCTCCACCCTGCTGGACGCGCCCTATCTGCCGGACGCGGCGGACAGCCCCGATTTCGCCGGGCTGGACATCGCGCTGATCGGCGTGCCGATGGACCTCGGCGTCACCAACCGGGCGGGCTCGCGCTTCGGGCCGCGGGCGGTGCGCACGATGGAGCGCATCGGCCCCTACGAGCACGCCCTGCGCATGGTGCCGGCCGCCGCCTGCAAGCTGGCCGACGTCGGCGACGTGCCGCTGGGCAGCCGCTTCAGCCTGGAGCAGTGCCATGCCGACATCCAGGCCTTCTACCACAAGGTGATGGATGCCGGCGTGGTGCCGCTGTCGGTCGGCGGCGACCATTCCATCAGCTATTCGATCCTGAAGGCGCTGGGGCGGGGGCGGCCGGTCGGCATGGTCCATTTCGACGCCCATTGCGACACCGGCGGCGCCTATGAGGGCTCGAAGTTCCATCACGGCGGGCCGTTCCGTCAGGCGGTGCTGGACGGCGTGCTCGATCCCGAGCGCACGGTGCAGATCGGCATCCGCGGCAGCGCCGAATATCTGTGGGAGTTCTCCTACGACAGCGGCATGACGGTGATCCATGCCGAGGAAATCCCGCAGATGGGCATCGCGGCGGTGATCGAGACGGCGCGCCGGGTGGTGGGCGACGGGCCGGTCTATGTCTCCTTCGACGTGGACTGCCTGGACCCGGTCTTCGCGCCGGGGACCGGGACGCCGGAGATCGGCGGGCTGACGACGCGGGAGGCGCTGCAGATCCTGCGCGGCCTCAATGGATCGACGTCATCGGCGGCGACGTGGTGGAGGTGGCGCCGCAGTACGACGCCACCACCAACACCGCCCATGCCGCCGGCCAGATGCTGTTCGAGATCCTGTGCCTCGCCGTCAGGGCGCTGGAGGCGCGGCGCGGCGGGGCGGCCTGATGCGGATCGCGCTGTTCCAGACCGGGGGCGGCGACGGCAAGGCCGGCACGCTCGACCGCATCGGGCGGGCGGCGGCGGAGGCTGCGGCCGGCGGCGGGGCGCTGCTGATCTGCCCGGAGATGGTGCTGACCGGCTACGACATCGGTCCCGACGCGGTGCGGGCCGGGGCCGAGCCGGCGGACGGGCCGAGCGCCGCCCGCCTCGCGGAGACCGCCCGGGCCAGCGGCATCGCCATCCTCTACGGCTATCCGGAGCGGGGGGCGGACGGGGCGGTGTACAATGCCGCGCAACTGATCGGGCCGGACGGGCGGCCCCTGCTGAACCAGCGCAAGACGCATCTCTATGGCGAACTCGACCGGTCCTGCTTTGCGGCGGGGCCCGACGCCTTTGCGCTGGCGGAGGTCGGCGGGCTGCGCTGCGGCGTGCTGATCTGCTACGACGTCGAGTTCCCGGAGCTGGTGCGCCGCCACGCGCTGGCCGGGGCGGACGCGGTGCTGGTGCCGACCGCGCTGATGGACCCCTACCGCATCGTCGCCGAGACCATCGTGCCCGCCCGCGCCTTCGAGAACGGCCTGTACGTCGCCTATGCCAACCGCTGCGGCCGGGAAGGACGGCTGACCTATTGCGGGCTCAGCACGGTCGCCGGGCCGGACGGATCGGTCCTGGCGCGGGCCGGGCAGTCGGAGGAGCTGCTGGTCGCGGAACTGGATCCGGCCCGGCTGGCGGCCTTGCGGGCGGCGGGAACGCATCTGGACGACCGGCGGCCGGAGCTCTACCGTAATAATGCCACACCCCGGACCGAAGGCTGAGCGTTGCGTCGGCTGGAACGGAACGGTTGCCGGATCCCCGTGTTCCTGTCCCGAACCAGGGAGCCGGGGCTATGGCAATCACCTTCATTCTCTTCCTCGTCATCGGGCTCGCCCTCGGATTCGGGGGTGGCTGGCTGATCTCGCTGGGCGGAAGCTGGTATTATCTGCTGGCCGGCATCGCCTTTCTCGCGACGTCGCTTCTGGTGCTGCGGCGCAGCCCGGCGGCACGGCTGCTCTACGCCCTGCTGATCGCCGGGACGCTGGGCTGGGCGCTGTCGGAGGTCGGGCTCGACTGGTGGCAGCTCGGCACCCGCGGCGGGCTGGTGGTGCTTCTCGGGCTGTGGCTGCTCACCCCCTGGGCGACCGGGCGGACGCCGGGCTGGTGGATCGGCCGGGCGGCGCTGTGGATCGCGGTGATCGCCGCGCTGGCGGTGGCCGGCGCATCGATGCTGCGCGATCCCCACGACCTGGAGGGGCGGTTGACCGCCGGCGCCGTCACCCCCGATGCCGACACCGGCGGCGTACCGGCGGGCGAGTGGCACGATTACGGCCGCAGTCCCTACGGCCAGCGCTATTCGCCGCTGGCCCAGATCACGCCGCAGACCGTCGGCAAGCTGCAGGTGGCCTGGACCTACCGCACCGGCGACATGAAGCGGCCGGAGGACGTGTCGGAGACGACCTACCAAGTGACGCCGCTGAAGGTGGGGGACCTGCTCTATCTCTGCACGCCGCACCACATCGCCATCGCGCTGGACGCCGCGACCGGGCAGGAGCGCTGGCGCTTCGACCCGAAGATCCCGCTGGACGACAACCGGCAGCATCAGACCTGCCGCGGCGTCTCCTACCATGCCGATCCCGCGCGGAGCGGGCAGAGCTGTGCCGCCCGCATCTTCCTGCCGACCGCCGACGCCCGGCTGATCGCGCTCGACGCGCTGACCGGCACGCCCTGCCCCGGCTTCGGCCGCGAGGGCACGGTGGACCTGTGGGCCAACATGCCGAACAGGAAGAGCGGCTTCTACTATTCCACCTCGCCGCCCGTGGTGGCGCGGGGGCTGGTCGTCATCGGCGGATCGGTCAACGACAACTATGCGATGCAGGAGCCGTCGGGCGTCATCCGCGCCTATGACGCCGGCAGCGGCGCCCTGGTGTGGAACTGGGATTCCGGCAATCCCGACCGCACCACCCCGCTCGGCCCCGACGAGACCTACACCGCCAACTCCCCCAACAGCTGGTCTGTGATGAGCGCCGACGAGACGCTGGGGCTGGTCTATGTGCCACTGGGCAACCGGACGCCCGACCAGCTCGGCATGGGCCGCAGCCCCGAGGTGGAACGCTTCTCCTCCTCCATCGTGGCGCTGGATCTGGCGACCGGGCAGCTCCGCTGGGTCCGCCAGACGGTGCATCACGACCTGTGGGACATGGATGTGCCGGCCCAGCCTGTCCTGCTCGACCTCGATACGCCCGGCGGCCGGGTGCCGGCGCTGGTCGGGCCGACCAAGCAGGGCGACATCTATGTGCTGGACCGCCGCACCGGCGAGCCGATCTTCCCGATCAGGGAGGTCCCCGCCCCCGGCGGCACCATCCCCGAGGATTTCTCCTCGCCGACGCAGCCGGTGTCGGGCCTGACCTTCATGCCGGAGCCGCTGAAGGAATCGAACATGTGGGGCGTCACCCTGTTCGACCAGCTCGCCTGCCGGATCCGCTTCCACTCGCTCCGCTACGAGGGACGCTACACCCCGCCGTCGCTGCAGGGGACGCTGGTCTATCCCGGCAATTTCGGCGTGTTCAACTGGGGCTCCGTCGCGGTCGATCCGGTGCGGCAGGTGATGTTCGGCATGCCGACATACCTCGCCTTCACCTCGCAGCTCATCCCCGGCGACCAAGTCGGGCCGGGCCAGAAGGTCAACACCGGCGAGGCCGGTCTGAACATGAATGTCGGCGGTCCCTATGCGGTGCGGATGCAGCCCTTCACCTCGCCGCTGGGCCTGCCCTGCCAGGCGCCGCCCTGGGGCTATGTCGCCGGGGTCGATCTGCGCACCGGCCAGATCGCCTGGAAGCACAGGAACGGCACCGTGCAGGATGCCGGCCCGGTGCCGCTGCCGCCGATCCGGCTCGGCGTGCCGGGCATCGGCGGACCGATGATCACGGCGGGAGGCGTCGCCTTCCTGGGCGCGTCGATCGACAACTACCTGCGCGCCTACGACCTGACCACCGGCCGGCAGCTCTGGGAGCACCGGCTGCCGGCCGGCGGCCAGGCGACGCCGATGAGCTACATGGCCGACGGCCGCCAGTTCGTCGTCCATGTCGCCGGCGGCCACGGCTCCATCGGCACGACGCCCGGCGACCACGTCATCGCCTACGCCCTGCCGAAGCAGTAGCCGGAGCCCCGGACCGAAGGCGCCGCCCCTCAGCCGATCCGCTTGTAGAAGTAGGTCGTGCCGCAGGGGCGGCCGTCGGGCATCAGGGCGTAGTCGGGGATGAAACCCACCCGCACCCAGCCCGCCCGCTCGTAGAGCCGCTCGGCCTCCGGCGTCGAGGTGTCGAGCACCAGCAGGGTCTTGCCCGCCGCCCGCGCCTCCTCCTCCACCGCGCGCATCAACGCCTCGCCGACGCCGCGGCGGCGGGCGCGGCGATGGACCAGCATCTTGCAGAGGTCGCCGCGATGGGGCTGGTTGTCCGTCTGGGCGAGGACGACCTGGACCGTGCCCAGAAGCTCGCCCGTCGCCTCTTCCGCAGCGACCAGCAGCAGGCGGTCGCCGCGGGCGACGTCCGTCGCGATCTGCCGCCAGAAGGCTTCCGCCCGCGCCGGATCGAGGGGAGCCATGAAGCTGACGGAGGCTCCACCCTCCACGCAGTCCAGCAGGATGCCGGTCAGGGCGGGGATGTGCGTCACCGCTTCGCCCGGTGAGAGGCGGCGGATGGAATAGGCAAGGTCGCTCACGGTCTCGCTCCTCAACCTTTGGCGATGCCGGGCTTGGCGGTCCCGGCCCCGCTGCGTGCCGGTCCGGTGGCGACGGCGACGAGATAGCGGGCGGGCCGGTCGGCCGGATTGTGGAAGCCGCTGGGGCCGTCGATCTGCGAGGCGAGGCAGTCCCCGGCCCGCAGATGGACGGTCCCGCCGTCCACGGTGAAGGCGATCTCGCCCTCCAGCACATAGAGCTGCTGGTGGATGACGGCGGCGCGCGGGCCGGTGTCGTAGGTGACGCGGGCGCCCGCGGGCATCGTCACCTCGACGAGCGTGACGGGCGCGGCGATGCCGGGCGGCGTCAGGTTGCGCCGGACATAGCCGGTAGCGGGATCCTGCCATTCGCGCTGATCGGCCCGCCGCGACAGCGGCGAGGCCTGCTCCGCCCCGATCCCGTCGAACAGCGAGGCGACGCTGACGCCGAGCCCGGCGGCGAGCCGGTCCAGCACCGCGGCGGTCGGGCTGCTCCGCCCCCGCTCGACCAGCGAGATCATGGAGCGGCTGACGCCCGCCCGCTCGGCCAGCCCGTCGAGCGTCAGCCCTTGTTCAGCCCGCAATGCCCGCAGCCGCGCCGCGAGCCGGGCATCGATATCCGATTCCGTCTGTTCCATGATGATAGAATGAAGATCCAATATCCTGGAGTCAACAGGATGAGGATCGCCGGCCCTGGAGCCGGACCGTCAAACGCGAACGGCTGCCGCTCCTGTCGGGAACGGCAGCCGTCCTGGCACACGGGGAATGAAAGGTCTGCGGATCAGCCGAACAGCTTGGCGGCGGTGCGGGCGACGATCTCGCCCTGGTGGCGGGCGCCGGCGAGCTCGATCTCGGAAGGCTGGCGGGAGCCGTCGCCGGCCGCGACGGTGGTGGCGCCGTAGGGAGCGCCGCCGACGATCTCGCTCATCGTCAACTGGCCCTGGTGGCTGTAGGGCAGCCCGACGATGACCATGCCGAAATGCAGCAGGTTGGTAATGATGGAGAACAGCGTGGTCTCGTTGCCGCCATGCTGCGAGGCGCTGGAGGTGAAGGCGGCGCCGACCTTGCCGTTGAGCGCGCCGCGCGCCCACAGCCCGCCGGCCTGGTCGAGGAAGGCGGCCATCTGCGAGGACATGCGGCCGAAGCGCGTGCCGGTGCCGACGACGATGGCGTCATACTGCTCCAGCTCGGCCACCGTGGCGACCGGCGCGCTCTGGTCCAGCTTGAAGTGGGCATTCCGGGCGATCGCCTCGGGCACCGTCTCCGGCACCCGCTTGACGTCCACCTCGGCACCGGCGCTGCGCGCACCCTCGGCGATGGCATGGGCCATCGTCTCGATGTGGCCGTAGGACGAGTAGTAGAGAACCAGAACCTTGGCCATGAAGAGCTCCCTGGGATTGGACATGCCGTTGTTGGTCTCGGCAGCGAGTGTGGCCTGCCGGACGACCGGGCAGAAGGCGGATAATCCGGGACGTACTGTTCGACGTTTTCGAACAGTCCGCCGCGCGGCGCCATCCCTCCCGGCCGCAGGATCGGGCCGCTACCGGGCGTCCGGCGTCCCCGCCGCCACCAGCGGTTCGAGCGCCGCGCGCAGCGCATCGGGCAGCGGCGTCGGGCGCCGCGTCCCGCGGTCGACATAGACGTGGATGAAGTGGCCGCAGGCGGCCGGCGCCGGATCGTCGTTGCGGAACAGCCCGATCTCGTAGCGGACGCTGCTGGTGCCGAGCCTCGCCACGCGCAGCCCGGCCTCCACCCGGTCGGGAAGGTGATCGGCGCGAAGTAGTTGCAGGCGGTCTCGACGACCAGTCCGATCACCGGGCTCGAGTCGATGACCAGCGCCCCCGCCTCGATCAGGTACTGGTTCACCACCGTGTCGAAATAGCTGTAGTAGACGACATTGTTGACGTGGCCATAGACGTCGTTGTCCATCCAGCGTGTCGGGATGGTTCGGAAATGGCGATAGTCGGCACGGCTCTCTGTCTTGCGATCCATGGCGCTCCCCTCCCTTTTTCTTCGCCTTTCTGCGTCGGACGACCTGCGTCGATGGCCGGCGGTCAGGCCCCGGCAGTCTGCGGATCGAGCACGAGCAGAACCAGCCAGTCGGCGAGAAGCGCCGGCTTGTCGCCTCCCTCCACCTCCACCGTCACGGCGAATCGGGCGATCCTCTCGCGGTCGGTCCGGCGGGACAGTTCCGCCAGGACGAAGCGCCCGCGGATGCGGGAGCCGGCCCTGACCGGGGCGAGGAAGCGCAGCCGGTCGAAGCCGTAATTGACGGACATCGCCAGCCCGTCGAGCTCCGCCACGACCTGATAGGTCATCGGAGCCAGCAGGGAGAGAACGAGGAAGCCGTGGGCGATGGTGCCGCCGAAGGGACCCTCGCGGCGCGCCCGCTCCGGGTCGACATGGATGAACTGATGATCCTCCGTCACCTCGGCGAAGGCGTCGATCCGCGGCTGGTCCACCGGAACCCAGTCGGACAGGCCGATCTCCCGCCCCACCCGGCCCTCCAGCTCCGCCACACTCATGCGTCCGGCCATCGGCGATCCCGTTCGTTGTTTGGTCTCCAAACGAACAGATCACGCCGGACGGCCGGCGGCAAGCCTTCAGCGGGGCATCTTCAGCGGGGCACGACGGGAGCGACGCGGACCGCGGGGACGGCCGGCCAGGGCAGCCGGCGGCCTCCGCGGCCGGCGGGTCAGCCGTCGCGCTTCATCGAGACGTCGCCGACATTGCCCTTGCCGCCGGTTTCGCTCGGCATCGGGGTGTGCTGGGTGTCGCCGGTGAGGTGCTGCGGGTCGTCGCCGCCGTGGGGCACGTTGCCGGTTGCCATGCTGCGGGCGGCACGGCGCGTCCGTTCGGCCTCCTCGCGGCTGCGGTCGGTCTCGCCGGGAAGGTCGCCGGCGCCGAGATCCTTGGCAGCGTCGATGGTGCCCTTCATGTGGTCGTCGTCGCGGTTCTGGTCTGCCATCTGGCGGTTCCTCGTTGGTTGCCGGCCGCCGGCCGGGACTGGGGAGCCGGCGGCTCTCCTCCGCTACCAACCGGGTTCCGCCGGTCCCGTCACGCGCGCCCGGCCCCGAGACCCGACGCGGTACGGCACCGGCCGGCGCACCGGCGCTCGTTCGACGGTGCCTTTTTTGATGGAGGCGCTGCGGGGAAGGGAACCGAATACCGTCCCGAAAGATTGTCTAGAGCGACAGCCCGGCAGCAGACCGCGACGCGGTCCGCCACGCCCGGCCCGGACATGGCCCGAGGCGGCGCCGGGGCTGATCGGGCACATGCCCCTTGTCGACACAACGGACCGGACGGATGCGATGCGCAAGCTCCCGATGATGATTGCCGCAGCCGGCGCGCTGGTCGCGCTCAGCGGATGTGGAAGCACGGATACCACGAGGACCGCGACCGGCGGCGCCGGTGGAGTGGCTGCCGGCGCCCTGGTCGGCGGCCCGGTCGGGGCGGTGGTCGGCGGCGTCGGCGGCGCCGCGGCCGGCGCGACCATGGATGAAGGGCTGGAGAAGAAGGCCCAGGACATGACGAGCAACGACAACAGCTCGTCCACCACCACCGGCCGGTCGTCGCGGCAGACGGCGGCGCGCGGATCGGAGTACCGCTCGCCGCTCAGCGCCGAACGGGTGCGGACCATCCAGCAGGCGCTGAACGACCGGACCGATGGCCGGGACGTCTCGGTCGACGGCATCTGGGGGCCGAACACCCGCCGCGCTCTGCGCCAGTTCCAGCGCGACAACAACCTGCGCGCCACCGGCCAGATCAACGCCGAAACGCTGTCCGCGCTGAATCTGAACGATCAGACCGGCACCGGCGGCCAGGACAACGGCGGCCGCACCACCGGCGGAACCGCTCCCGCCGGACAGTCGGGCGCCAGCGGGACCGGCAACCCCGAAACGGGGACCACCGGGACCACCGGGACCGCCGGCCAGACGAACAGCCAGCCGCAGTAACTCCTACGGAAGGACCGGCACTGCGGGCCCCGGTGACGGGATCGCCGGGGCCTGCGGATTTCCGGCCCCGGCCGCAAGACCGAGGGAACCACGAGCGTGGCCGGGGGTTCCCTCCTGCGACGACTGACGACCGACAGCTCAGCAGGAGGGAACGATGCTGAAATGGGCCCTAATCTTCTTCGTGATCTCGCTGATCGCCGGCGCCTTCGGGTTCACCGGCATCTCCTCGGCGACGGCGGGGGTGGCGAAGATCCTCTTCGGCATCGCCCTGATCCTGTTCCTGATCTTCCTGGTGCTGGCCCTGATGGCCGGCCAGGTGATCTTCTGACCGCAGCGCGGCCGGGCGGCGGTCAGTCCGCCACCGGCCCGACCACCGGCCCTACCACCGGCCCTACCACCGGCTCAACGGCGGCGGCGATGGAGAGCAGGCGGCGATCGGCGCCGGCCGCCCCGACCAGCATCAGGCCGCAGGGCAGGTCGCCCGGCTCCTGCATCGGCAGGCTGATCGCGCAGCGGTCGAGGAAGTTGAACAGCGCGCAGTTGCGCAGCAACAGCATGTTCAGCCGCGCGAAGTCCCTGTCGTCCGCGAAGGCGGCAATGGGCGGGGCACGCATCGGCACCGTCGGCATCACCAGCGCGTCATAGTCGGCCGACAGCCGGTCGGTGCGGGCGATCAGGCCCGCGCGCCGCTGCTGCACCTCGATGTAGTCGGCGGCGGTCATGGTCCGCCCGCGCTCGATCCGGCTGCGGACGCGCGGGTCGTAAAGGTCGCCCTTCTCCTCCAGCAGGGCCCGGTGCCAGTGGAAGGCCTCCGCCGCGGGGAAGCCGCCGCGGGCGTTGGCCGCCCCGATCTCCTCCAGCTCGGTCATCGGAAGCTCGGTGAGGCGCACGCCGGCCAGCGACAGGCGGCGGCAGGCGGTCTCGAAGGCCGTGGCGACCGACGGCTCCAGATCGTCCAGCACCACCGACTGCGGCACGGCGAAGCGCAGGCCGGACGGCGCCACCGCGGGCGGCAGCCATTCCGGCTCTCCGGCCAGCACCGCGTCGGCGACGGCGCAGCAGGCGACCGTCCGGGCGAGCGGCCCGATCGAATCGAGCGTCCAGGACAGCGGAAGCGCCCCGCGCAGCGGCACCCGCCGCTGGGTCGGCTTGAACCCGACGATGCCGCAGAGCGCCGCCGGAATCCGGACCGAGCCGCCGGTATCGGTGCCGAGCGCCAGCGGCACATGGCCCGCGGCGACCGACACCGCCGCCCCGGAGGAGGAGCCGCCGGGAATGCGCGCCGGATCGGCCGGATTGCCGGGCGTGCCGTAATGCGGGTTGATGCCGACGCCGGAGAAGGCGAACTCCGTCATGTTGGTGCGGCCGACGACGACCGCCCCCGCCGCGCGCAGCCGTGCCACCGCATCGGCGTCGCGCAGGGCCGGCGGACCCCCCTCCAGCGCCTTGGAGCCGGCCAGCGTGGGGTGTCCGGCCTCGTCGAACAGGTCCTTGACCGACACCGGAAGACCGGCGAGCGGCGACGGCCGCTGCCCGGCGGCACGCAGCAGATCCTGCGCCCGCGCCGCGGCGCGCGCCGCATCGGCGTGGACGGCGGTGAAGGTCTTGCGCGCCTCCTCCCCGCCCGCGGCGATGGCGGACAGGGCGGCATCGACGAGCGCCTCGCTCGTCGTCGCCCCCTCCTCGATCTGGCGGGACAGGCTGGCGATGGTGGTCTTCTTCGTCATGGCTCGACCGGACAGCGGTTGGGGAAACGCAGGGGCGACAGTGTCCGGCGGCGGGGCCGATCATGCAACCGCCTCGCGCGCCCGACCCTCCGCATCCGTTCAGCCACGGTTCAGCATGACCGTGGGAGGATGAGGACGGTTCGGGAGCACCGGACGCCGGCTGTTACACTCCGTAACCGTCGCCGGTCCCGCCGGACATGAAGGCGTTACGGTGCCCGGCGCAGACTGGGCACATCAGGCGCGACGGAAAAGACAAGAAGGCCATCATGAAAAGACTCCGAATCGCTCTCTGGAGCATTCTGGCGCTGCTCAGCCTCGTCTGGGTGGCGGCGGATCCGCTGGCGTTTCAGGTGCCCAACTTCTTCGCGCTGCGCGCGTCGGTCATGCAGTACAGCGGCATCCTCGCCATCGGCTGCATGAGCGTCGCGATGATCCTGGCGCTCCGCCCCCGCTGGCCGGAACGCCGGATCGGCGGGCTCGACAAGATGTACCGGCTGCACAAATGGCTGGGCATCACCGCGCTGTGCGTCGCGGTCTTCCACTGGCTGTGGGCGCAGGGACCGAAATGGGCGGTCGGCTGGGGGCTGCTGGAGCGTCCGGTCCGCGGCCCCCGCCCGGTCCTGGAAAACCCGGTCGAGCAGCTCTTCCAGAGCCTGCGCGGCACGGCGGAGGGGGTCGGGGAATGGGCCTTCTATGCCGCGGCGCTGCTGATCGTCCTGGCGCTGATCCCGCGCTTTCCCTATCGCGCCTTCTTCAAGACGCACCGGCTGCTGGCGCTCAGCTATCTGGTCCTGGTGTTCCATGCGGTGGTGCTGACCAAGTTCGGCTATTGGCTGTCGCCGGTCGGGCTGCTGCTGGCGCCACTGCTGGCGGGCGGCACCTGGGCCGCGGTGGTGGTCCTGCTGCGCCGGGTCGGCCGGGCGCGCAAGGCCGAGGGCACGCTGACCGCCCTGCACTATTACCCGGGGGTGCGGACGACGGAGATGGAGATCGCCATCCCCGCCGGCTGGCCCGGCCACAAGAGCGGCCAGTTCGCCTTCCTCACCACCGACCGGTCGGAAGGGCCGCATCCCTTCACCATCGCCTCGGCCTGGAACGACGCCGACCGCCGCATCAGCTTCGTCGTCAAGGAGCTCGGCGACCACACCCGCCGCCTGCGCGACAGCCTGCACATCGGGCAGGCGGTCACGGTCGAAGGCCCCTATGGCTGCTTCACCTTCGAGGACCGCTGCCCGCACCAGATCTGGGTCGGCGGCGGCATCGGCATCACGCCTTTCATCGCCCGCATGAAGCAGATCGCCCGGCAGGCGGCGGGGCAAACGGTGGACCGGCAGACGGCGGACCGGCAGGCGCTGCCGGCGGTGGACCTCTTCCATACCACCGCCGATTACGACGAGGAGGCCATCGCCAAGCTGAAGGCCGATGCGCAGGCCGCGGGGATCCGCCTGCATGTGCTGCACGACGCCCGCGACGGCCGGCTGGACGGCGAGCGCATCCGGTCGCTGGTGCCCGACTGGCGCAAGGCGAGCATCTGGTTCTGCGGCCCGGCCGGCTTCGGCCGTGCCCTGCGCGAGGACTTCGCGGCGCAGGGCCTGCCGGTCGACCGGCGCTTCCACCAGGAGCTGTTCGCGATGCGGTGAGGCGGGCGCCGCCCCGGACGGGTCAGCGGACCACCATCTGGTCGAGCAGGATTTCGCGGACGCGCACGTTGCGCATCTCGTGGCTGAGGACGCCGGCGATGGCACTCTTCATCAGCCGGGCGCCCTCGGCCCCGTTGAGCTGGCCGGCATCGATCTGGCGCATGCGGTCGGACAACTGGTCGGCGATGCGCGGAAGATAGGGATCGGCGACCTTGTCGCTGACCGCCGGATCGATCTCCAGCAGAACCTTCACGTCGACCGTGCGGGCATCGCCGCCGCCCAGCGTGAAGGTCATCGGCGGCAGGACGGCGTAGTGCTTCTTCGGGATGGATGACGCGCTGTCCCCGGAACGGCTGGCCGAGGGCGTCCGGGCGGCCACCACCATCCCCAGCATGCCGAGCAGGGCCAGCGCCACCAGCGTTCCCACGGTGATCACGGGGACGAGGGAGACGGGCTCCCCGTTCGAGCGCCTATGGAGGAACCGCAAGGGGTCCTTTCCGCCCCGGTCCGGGGCCGCGGCCAGATCTGCCGACAAGTTAAGGCAAATGCGGCCGGAGCGTCAAACCGAATGGCGACCCGGTCCCTGTGGCCCTTCAGGCCGTGGGCGGAACCTTCAGGCCGTGGGCGGAACCGGCACGTTGTCGATCAGCCGGGCCTTGCCCAGCCAGGCGGCGGCCAGCAGGCGGGCCGGACGGGTGAGGGAGTCCACCGGCTCCAGCGTCTCGGCGTCGCGCAGTTCGACGTAATCGATGCTGCTGAAGCCGGCGGCGGCGATGCGCATGCGCGCCGCGTCCAGCGCGATGCCCAGCTCGACCCCGCGGGCGATCTGGGCGGCGGCCTCGACCAGCGCGACATGGAGCTGGGGCGCCCGCTCCCGCTCCTCGCGGCTGAGATAGGCGTTGCGCGAGGACAGCGCGAGCCCGTCCGCCTCGCGCACCGTCGGCAGCCCCTCCACCCGGACGGGGATGTCGAGGTCGCGGACGAAGCGGCGGATGACGAGGAGCTGCTGATAGTCCTTTTCGCCGAAGATGGCGATGTCCGGCTGGGCCTGCAGGAACAGCTTGCTCACCACCAGCGCGACGCCGCCGAACATCTGGGGCCGGAAGAAGCCGCAGAGCCCCTGGGACGGACCGCCGACGCTGATGGAGGTGGCGAATCCCTCCGGATACATGCTGCGCACCGTCGGGGCATAGAGCAGGTCGCAGCCGGCCGAGGCCAGCTTGGCCGCGTCGCCCGCCTCGTCGCGGGGATACTTGTCGAAATCCTCGTGCGGGGCGAACTGGGTGGGGTTCACGAAGACGCTGGCCACCACATGGTCGGCCAGTTCGCGGCCCCGGCGCACCAGCGCCAGATGCCCCTCGTGCAGCGCGCCCATGGTCGGGACCAGCGCCACGGTCTTTCCGGCCGCATGCCAGGCGGAGACTTGCGCCCGCAGATCCCCGACGGTCCGGACGACCGGCAGGGCCGGACGCGCGCCGGGCAGAGTTTCGGTCTGGGCAGCCCCCTCGGTCGGCATCGCGTGTCCTCCACGAATGGCGAAATCGCACGAACGTCGAATTGGGCGCTGCAATAAACTGCCGGACCGGTCCTGTCCAGCGGAGCTTCGCCGGAGACGGATCATTTCCACCGGAGCGGCAGGGCCGGCTGCTCCCACCCTGCCGCAACGGTCCGGGGTCAGCGCTTCAGCGTGATCGCGACGAGGTAGCCGAGATTCAGCCAGGCGCCGAGCGCCACGAGCGCGACCGTCACCACCGGGCTGATGACCAGGGAGCCGATCAGGACGACCAGCACGACGACGAGCAGGCCGAGGGCGAGGAGAGTGATGCGCGAATCTTCCATGGGGGCGTGGTCCATCGAGCGGTGGAATAGACCATAAGCTCTAATCCATCGCGGCGGCCAGCGTAGCTGATCTGTATCAATCCATGGCTTCGCGGCTGCGAAAATCACGGGACGGCCGCGCCGGAATCGGCATAGGGGGCGACCCGAGAAGGTCGCCCCCCTGCCACACCACCCGGCATGCGGGTCCGCACCGGGCGGTTCGGGGGATTGAGGTCATGCGAGCCTGGGCAGTCCGAGTTGGTCTGCCCATTTGATCGTGAGGACTGCATTGAGAAGCTTGCCGCTGTTGCCCCACCAGGGTCGGCCATTGGCCGCGATTTGTTGGGCGACGGCGGGCTTGGCCCCTCTGGCCGTCAGTTCCCGGAAGATGGTCTTCCCCCGCTTCCACTGCTTGAGCTGAATGGCCCGCAGCCGGTGGCGTATCCATTCGTCCAGCGTTCGCCGGACCTTTGGAGTTTGCGCCAGTCGGAAGTAGGCTTTCCAGCCCAGCAGGAAATCGCGCAGCCTCGCCACCACCGCGGCCATCGACCGTCCCGTCAGCCGGGGCGTCAGGTCGCGGATGTGGTCCTTGAACGCCGTGATCGCCTTGTCGGCGACCCTCCGCCTGACCTCTCCCTTCGGTCCGGCCCAGAAGGCATAGCCGAGGAATTTGCGGCCGAAGACGGGGGCCACGGCGCTCTTGGCTTCGTTCACCGTCAGGTGCAACCGGCCATGGAGGCGCCGCAGCAGGGCCATCACCCGCTCTCCCGCCCGACGCGACCGCACATGGACGTTGCAGTCGTCGGCGTAGCGGCAGAAGGCATGGCCCCGGCGTTCCAGTTCCTTGTCCACCTCGTCCAGGATCAGATTGGCCAGCAGCGGCGACAGCGGTCCCCCTTGCGGGGAACCCGTCCGACGCCGTGCGACCGCCCCATCGTCCTCCATGACGCCGGCATCCAGGTAGGCCCGCACCAGCCGGATGATGGCCGGGTCCGGGACCCTCTTGGACAGACGGTCGATCGGAAGGTCATGGTCGATCCGGTCGAAGAACTTCTCCAGGTCCACATCCACGACGATCCGCCGGCCGGACTGCACGAAGCTTTGCGCCGCAAGGACGGCGTCGTGCGCACTCCGGCCGGGACGGAAGCCGTAACTGTGGTCGCTGAAGCCGGGATCGAGGATCGGCTGGAGAACTTGCAGCACTCCGGCATCTGACGCATGGCCTCACGCATCGTCGGGTGGACTCCATTCTCCCTCGTTCGGCCCTTCGGTCCGGCTCGCGCCTCGCCTACTATGGCCTCTGCTGACTTCCCGCTCCGGCTCGACGCCGTCGCCCTTTCAGGCGCAAGGCGGGATCTCCCCAGGTAAGAACGCGTTCCTTCGCTGCACGACCGCCGGATTTACGCCACCGACCCTTGGTCACAAGAGCTTCGCGGTTCCATGCCCGCTCGCCCTGGTCGGCACCGCCTCATATCCGGTTCTTGTTCATCGGCCCGCAGCTGCGATCCACGCTTCCTTCCCACGGTCGGTTGCCCTTCCGCAGTTGCGCTTCTCTTCGTTCGCCGTGACCAGCTTACGGAGGGACTTACACCCTCAAGAACGCGCCCATGCTGGGCGCACATGGAAAAAGGCCCCGGACACGGGGCCCGGAGCCTTCTTCGATATGGTGGGCGCGACAGGGATTGAACCTGTGACCCTTCGCGTGTGAAGCGAATGCTCTCCCGCTGAGCTACGCGCCCGAACCGGAAAACCCGTTTCGGAGCACCGTTCCTGCGTCTGGACCGTTTTTCCGGTCCGTCCGCCGCCCGGCGCTGCGGTGAGGCGGGTTTCTAAGGCCTTGCCCTGCCGCTGTCAAGCGCGAGATGCGCATTATATGAAAGATTTTCCGCCACCGTCCCGAACCCGTTGGAGCGCCCCCGTGACCAGCCTCGCCGCACTCCGCACCGCCGCTTTGCCGGGCCTGATCCTCGCCGCGGCCGGCGCCCCGGCACTCGCCGCACCGCTCAATGCGACCTACCGCATCCATGTCGGCGGCGTGTCGGTGCTGGAGGCGCAGGCGGTGCTGACCCTCACCGACCGCAGCTACGATGTGGAGGTGCGGGCGGAGACCGGCGGCTTCCTCGGGCGGCTGTTCCCCTGGCAGACCCGGTCGCACAGCACCGGCGCGGTGACGGGCGAGGCGCTGGCGCCGGTCCGCCACACCCAGACCAGCCTCTTCCGCGGCAAGCCGCGCAACGTCACCCTCACCTATGACGGGCGGGGCACGGTCGCCGCGGCGGTGGAGCCGCCGCCGGAAGAGGAGGACCGGCCTGCGGTGCCGGAGGATCTGCGGCGGGCCACCGTCGATCCGCTGAGCGGAGTCCTGAGCGCGCTGGTGGCGACCAGCCGGGGCAACGGCTGCACCCGGACGGTGCCGGTCTATGACGGGCGCCGCCGCTACGACATGACGATGCGGGATTCCGGCATGCGGACGGTCTCGGCGTCGCGCTACTCGATCTTCGCCGGCCCCGCCCGGGAATGCCGGGTCACCTATACGCCGGTGGCCGGCTACAGCCCGCGGCCGCCGACCACCATGTTCTGGAAACGCGACGACGGTCGCGACGGCGCGATGGCGGATGACCGGCCGCCGGTCGATCTGTGGATCGCGCCGGTGGTGGCCGGCGCGCCGCCGATCCCCGTCCGGGTGGAAACCGACAGCGCGCTCGGCGCCGTCGTCATCCACCTGGTGGCGATCAACGGATCGCCTACGCCGCCGCCCGCCGGGCAATGACCGGGCGCGACAGGACCGGGCGGGTGTCGATGACGTAGGGGGAGGTCGCGACGCCCTCCCGTTCGGCATCGTGGCGCAGCGCTTCCGCCGTCGGCCACAGGCAGCGGGTGCCGATTTCGAGCAGGGCCCCGTTCAGCATGGCGGCAAAGCCGTCCACCCCGCCAAGCCGGATGATCTGAGCCATTGTTCCGGCCATGGGTGCCTCTCCTTCTCTTCCCACCCGCCGAAGCGGACCCCGGCGGGTGGATAGTTCAGAGACTATATTACGGAGAAGGCACCTCCCCGTCCCCTATCCCGAGGGATAGCGGGTCTCGCCAACGGGATAGCACCGGGATAGTATCCCGTGGTGTCTATCGGCGGGACGCGACGGACTCCAGCGCCGCCGGCAGATCGGCGAAATGGTCGAGGACGAGATCGGCGCCGAGGTCGGCGACCGGCATGCGGGGATAGCCATAGCTCATGGCGACCACCGGAATGCCGGCCGCGCGGGCGGCCTTCACGTCGTTGCCGTTGTCGCCGACCATGGCGGCGCGCGGGGACGCCGGATCCTCGCCCAGCCGCTCCAGCACCCAGGAGAGGTGGCGGCCGTCGGGCTTCTTGACCGGCAGCGTGTCGCCGCCCGCCACCGCACCGAACAGCGGGGCCAATCCCAGCAGCCCCAGCAGCTTGCGGCTGATCCGCTCCGGCTTGTTGGTGCACAGGCCGAGATGCACGCCGCGGTCGGCGAGGTGCGCCAGCGTCTCCGCCACGCCGGGATAGAGGGTGGAGGGCTGGTCGTCCTCGAAGTAGAGGTCGAGATAGCGCGACAGCGCAGGCTGCAGCGCCTCCCCCTCCAGCGGCGCGCCGGTCGCCGCGAAGGCCTGGCGCACCAGATTGGCGGAGCCGTCGCCGACCATGCCGCGCACCTGCGCCTCGGTCACCGCCGGGCGTCCGAATTCGCCGAGCATGCGGTTGAGGACGCGCGTCATGTCCGGCGCGCTGTCGATCAGGGTGCCGTCGAGGTCGAAGACGAGCGCGGAGAAGGGAAAGGTCATCGCTGGGCCGGTCATGGTGACGGAAGATGCCGGCTGGCATAGCACGCACCCCCGGCGGACGCCATGCCCCGTCCGGAGAAGCAGCCGCCGCGGGCCGGAGACACCGCCGGACTGTGTCAGCGTGACACAAAACTTGACTTGGGCGGTCGCCTCCAACTGTGGCACATCATGCGCGTTGTTGCGGTGCATGAGGCGTCGCCCCACCTTCGAGTGCGAGCCGGCGAGCCGCTCCCGCCGTCGCTGGCCAGGCCTATAGTCGTGATACAGGATTGTCCGGAATGAGCCATCGTCCCCTTGCTTGCGTGATCCTTGCCGCCGGCAAGGGCACCCGCATGAAGTCCGACCTGCCCAAGGTGCTGCACCGCGTCGCCGGGCGGCCGATGGTCGGCCATGTGCTGGCCGCCGTGAAGGCGCTGGATCCAGACCATGTCGTCGTGGTGGTCGGTCCGGGCATGGACGACGTCGCCGCCGCCGTCGCCCCCTTCCCCACCGCGGTCCAGCATGAGCAGCGCGGCACGGCCGACGCCGTGCGCTCCGCCTTCGGGCTGCTGGAGGGCTTCACCGGCGACGTGGTCGTGCTCTACGGCGACACCCCGCTGGTGACGCCCGACACGCTGCGCGCCATGGTGGCCGCCCGCCGCCAGGCCGCCGACCCGGCGGTGGTCGTGCTGGGCATGCGTCCGGAGGACCCCGGCGCCTACGGCCGGCTGATCCTGAACGCGCGCGGCGGGCTGGAGAAGATCGTCGAGTATCTCGACGCCAGCGAGGAGGAGCGTCGGGTCGGCCTGTGCAACGCCGGGCTGATGGCCTTCGACGGCGCCCGGATGTTCGGGTTGATCAACAGCATCGGCAACGCCAACGCCAAGAGCGAGTTCTACCTGACCGACGTGGTGCAGATCGCCCGCAGCCGCGGCTTGGCCTGCGCGGTCGTCGAGTCCTCGCCGGCGGAGGTGGTGGGCGTCAACTCCCGCGCCGAGCTGGCGGAGGTGGAGCGGCTGATCCAGCGCCGCCTGCGCAAGGCGGCGATGGACAACGGCGCCACGCTGATCGACCCCGACAGCGTCACCTTCAGCGCCGACACCCGGCTGGGCCGCGACGTGGTGGTCGGCCCGCACGTGGTCTTCGGCCCCGGGGTCTGGGTCGGCGACCGGGTGGAGATCAAGCCCTTCTGCCATCTGGAGCAGGTGCGGGTCGAGACGGGCGCCCAGATCGGCCCCTACGCCCGGCTGCGGCCGGGGGCGGAGATCGGCCCCGACGCCCATATCGGCAACTTCGTCGAGATCAAGAACGCCAAGGTCGAGGCGGGCGCCAAGGTCAACCACCTGACCTACATCGGCGACGCCCGGGTGGGGGCGAAGGCCAACATCGGCGCCGGCACCATCACCTGCAACTATGACGGCTTCGGCAAGTACCACACCGACATCGGGGCGGGGGCCTTCATCGGCTCCAACAGCGCGCTGGTCGCCCCGGTGAAGATCGGCGACGGCGCCATCGTCGGCGCCGGCAGCGTGGTCACCCGCGACGTCGAAGCCGACGCGCTGGCCGTGGCCCGCGGTCCCCAGAAGGCCTACGCCGCCTGGGCGCGCGAGTTCCGCGAACGCAAGCAGAGCGAAAAGGCGAAAAAGGCGTAACCTGAGCCCCGGACCGGCATTTCCGCGGCCCCCTTCATCCAGGAGTTCTCCCTTCCATGTGCGGCATCATCGGCATCAACGGCATCTACGACGCGGCTCCCCGTCTGGTCGAGGGTCTGCGCCGGCTCGAGTACCGTGGCTATGACAGCGCCGGCGTGGCGACGCTGGTGAACGGCGGCATCGAGCGCCGCCGCGCCGAGGGCAAACTGCTGAACCTGGAGGCGAGGCTGCGCGAGGCGCCGCTGCCCGGCACCGTCGGCATCGGCCATACCCGCTGGGCCACCCATGGCGGCCCGACCGAGAACAACGCCCACCCGCACGCCACAGCCCGCGTCGCCGTCGTCCACAACGGCATCATCGAGAACTACCAGGAGCTGAAGGACGAGCTGATCGGCCACGGCTACGTGTTCGAGAGCGCCACCGACACCGAGGTCATCGCCCACCTCGTCACCTATTACCTGGAGAAGGAGGGGATGACGCCGGTCGAGGCGTCGGCCGCCGCCTTCCGCCGCTTCACCGGCGCCTTCGCCCTGGTGCTGGTCTTCGCCGGCGAGCATGAGCTGATGATCGGCGCCCGCCACGGCACGCCGCTGGCCGTCGGTTATGGCGACGGCGAGATGTACCTCGCCTCCGACGCCTTCGCCCTGGCCCCGCTGACCAACCGCCTGTGCTACCTGGAGGACGGCGACTGGGTGGTGGTGTCGCGCACCGCCGCGGTCGTCCACGACGCCAGCGGCGCGGTGGTCGAGCGGCCGGTGAAGACGACGGCGGTCTCGGGCGCCCTGATCGGCAAGGACGGCTACCGCCACTACATGCTGAAGGAGATCTACGAGCAGCCGCAGGTGATCGGCGACACGCTGAACGCCTACATCAACCCGGAAACCGGCTATATCGCTCTGCCCGAGTTCCCCTTCGAGATCGCCAAGGCGCCGCGCCTGACCATCGTCGCCTGCGGCACCGCCTATTATGCCGGCCTCGTCGCCAAATACTGGTTCGAGACGCTGGCCCGCATGCCGGTCGAGATCGACATCGCCTCGGAGTTCCGCTACCGCGAGGCGCCGCTGCCCGAGGGCGGGGTGGCGCTGTTCGTCTCGCAGTCGGGCGAGACGCTGGATACGCTGGAGGCGCTGCGCTACTGCAAGCGCCAGGGCCAGAAGATCCTGTCGATCGTCAACGCGCAGGAGAGCACCATCGCCCGCGAGTCGGACGCGGTGCTCTACACCATGGCGGGGCCGGAGATCGGCGTCGCCTCGACCAAGGCCTTCACCACGCAGCTCACCACGCTCGCCTGCCTGGCGGTGACGGTCGGCCGCGCGCGCGGCGTGATCCCGCCCGAGCGCATGCAGGAGATCGCCAAGGCCCTGCGCGAGGTGCCGGCGCGCGCCGCCGACGTCCTGGCGCATGACGAGCGCCTGCGCGAGCTGGCGCAGGAGGTGTCGGAGGCGCGCGACGTGCTCTATCTCGGCCGCGGGGCGATGTATCCGCTGGCCCTGGAAGGGGCGCTGAAGCTGAAGGAGATCAGCTACATCCACGCCGAGGGCTATGCGGCGGGCGAACTGAAGCACGGCCCGATCGCGCTGATCGACGACAACGTCCCGGTGATCGTCCTGGTGCCGTCGGACGGGCTGTTCGAGAAGGTGGTGTCGAACGTGCAGGAGGTCTGCGCCCGCTCCGGCAAGGTTCTGCTGCTGGCCGACAAGAAGGGCATCGACAAGCTGTCGGACAAGGTGCGCTGGTCGGTGGAACTGCCGGCCTGCGACCCGCTGGTGGCGCCGCTGCTCTACGCCATCCCGGTGCAGCTCCTCGCCTATCACACCGCCGTGCTCAAGGGCACCGACGTCGACCAGCCGCGCAACCTCGCCAAGAGCGTGACGGTCGAGTAGCCGGACGGTCAGCTCACGAGCAGGAAGCCGATGTGGAAGCGCGTTCCGCGCTCCACCGGCACCTGCTCGACCGTTCCGCCGATCTGCCGCGCGAGCCCGCCGACCAGGGTCAGCCCGGAGCTTCCCGGTCGGGGAGATCCCATGCCGACGCCGTCGTCGGCGACGACGAGCGTGCCCTGGCCGCTCTCGCGGTCGGCGGAGAACTGGACCCGGATCGTGCCCGGGCGGTCGGGAAAGGCGTACTTTATGGCGTTGGTCACCAGCTCGTTGGTGATCAGGCCCAGCGAGACGGTCCGCTCGTGGGTCAGCTCCAGGCTTTCCGCCGCCGTCTCGATGGTGACGTCCTCGCGGCGGTGGCGCAGGTTGCCGCAGAGCGCCTGCAGATAGGCGGCGATGTCGATCGTCCGCTGGTTCGGCCGCAGGGCGAGCTGGTCATGCACCATGCTGATCGCCGCAACCCGGTCCATGATGTGGACGAGACCCCGCGCGGCCTCGGGATCCGTCGATCTGGCCTTCTGCATGATCAGGATCGACATGATCGTCTGGAAGTCGTTCTTGTCGCGGTGCACCAGTTCCCGCATCAGCATCCGCTGCCGCTCGGCCTCGCGCAGGGACCGTGCCGCGACGTCCTCGGCGTGCTTCCCGGCAAGGATCCCCTGGATGGCGAGCCCGAGGATGTTGGCCATCGCCGACAGGAAGACGACGTCGTCCTCGCCGAAATGGCGGATGACCGCGCTGTCCACCTCCAGCACGCCCCAGACGATCCCGTCGGCGGCGATCGGCGTGTTGAGGACCGAGACGATGCCGTGCTCCTGCAGGACGGAGGACCAGCGGAAGTCCGGGTCGTTCGGCAGATCGTCGATCCTCACCGGCTGGCGGGACTGCAACGCCCGCCCCGGCGGCGAGGCGACGTCGATCGCCAGCTTCGTCTGGCCGACCACCCCCGGCTTCCACCCCACCCCCGCCTCGATCAGCAGGTCGCCCATCGTCGGCCGGTAGCGCATCACCTTGGTGTGCCCGATCCCGATGCCGCGCGCGCTCTGCACGCAGGCGATGTGCAGCAGTTGGCCGAGCCGCTTCGTCTCGGACGCGATCCGGCCGAAGTCGTTCAGGATCCGCTGGTAGCAGCGGATCCGCTCCAACTGGCGGTCCATGTCGGGAGAATCGGCGTCCTCGGTCATGCCCGGCCCAACCCCGGCCGGGATCGGAGAGTTCCCCGGCCGGCCCCACCCTCCCCATCCGCTCCACCGGCTATCCCGTCCGGTCAGCCGCCGGCTCCGCGGTCTCCGGCTCGATCGCCGGTCCGGCCGGGAGTCCGAGATCCGCAAGGCCGGCAAGGCCGCTCGCCAGGCTGGTGGCGATGCGGTCGGCGCCGGTCTCGCCGGCCGCGCGCTTCGGCGCGTCGGCCTCGGGATGGGCGCTCCACAGGCAGAGGATCACCGGAACCTGCGGACCGAAATGCAGCCGCAGGCGGCGCACCAGCCGGCGGATATGGGCAAGACCGGAGGGGTCGAGCGAGGACAGCGCGATGGCCGACACGCCGGAGGTGCCGAGGCTGGCGATGGCTCGGGTCGAGGCCTTCTCGCAGGGTATGACGTCGGCACGCAGGCCGCGCCGGCGCAGCAGCTCGGCGAACAGGCCGGCGGCCGCCTCGTCCAGGTTGTTGCGCGTGCCGACGCACAGGACCAGCGGGGCGTCGGGCGCCGCCGTGCCTTCGCTGTCCGACAGTTCGTCCAGCAGGGCCGCCATGCCCTCCCCCACCGTCTGGCGGCCGGCGGCGTTGAGGGCGCCGCGCTGCCGTTCCTGCTCGGCGAGCGACAGGGCCGGCAGCAGCAGGGTGTCGCCCACCTCGGTCAGCGAGGCCGACGCCAGCCGCTCCTCGGTGATCTCGGTCGCCTCGATGGGATCGCCGGCGAGCAGGCGCTGGTAGACCTTGGCCTCGTCCGGCAGCACCGGCCGGTCGCCCAGCATCACCTCCAGGAAATGGAGCTGCGGCACATGGCGCCCCAGCACCACGAGGCAGACGGTCAGCGGCGTCGCCAGCAGCAGCCCCACCGGCCCCCACAGCGTCGTCCACACCACCGCCGCGACGACGATGGCGAGCGAGGACAGGCCGGTGGCGCTGCCGTACAGCCAGGGCTCCACCACATTGTTGGAGAACAGCTCGACCGCGATGAACAGGGCGATGCAGAGCAGCGGCAGCGTCCAGCCGGTATCGACCGCGAAGGACAGCAGGATGGGAAAGCTGGCGGCGATCACCGGCCCCAGGAAGGGGATGAAGCGCAGGACCGTCGCCAGCAGCCCCCACAGCAGCGGGTTCGGCACGCCGAGCAGCCACAGCCCGAGCCCGATGGGAATGCCGTAGGTGACATTGACCACGAGCTGCATCAGCAGATAGCGGCTGACCCGCTGCCCGGCGTCGTTCATCGCCTCGGTCGTGCGGCTGAGGTCGCCTGAGCCGGCCAGCCGGATCATGCGGTCGCGCAAATCCTCGCGCTGCAGCAGCATGAAGATGGTGAAGACCAGCATCAGGCCGGCGGTCGCGAAGGGCGCCAGCGCCGGCCCCAGCAGGTCGCGCGCCACCTCCAGCGCGCCGGTCCCGGACTGGTCGATGCGGACCGGGACCGGTTCGCGTTCCCCCGGCGGACGGGCGGAGGCCTGCGCGCCCGACGCCGGCGGCGGACCCTCGGCGGTGGCCGGCGACTGGCCGGTCACCTGCTCCAGCTCGCGCCGCAGGTCGCGGAAGGCGTCGGTCGCCTGCTTGAGCGCCCCGTTGTTGTCGGCCGTCGCGGCGGAGGAGCGCAGCGACTGCAGCTTGACGTGGAGGTTGTGCCGGTAGTTCGGCAGATTGTCGGCGAGGTCGCCGATCTGGCTGCCCACCACCGCGCCGAAGCCGATGATCCCGACGAACACCAGCACCACGACCGCCAGCACCGAAGGGACGCGGCCCAGGCGCCAGCGTTCGAGGCGGCTGACGATCGGGCTCAGCACGAAGCTCAGCAGCACGGCGAGCGCGATGGGGATCAGGATGTCCTGCCCGATGTAGAGCGCCACCACGACGAGGGCGATGACCAGGAGCGTGGTCTGCGGCGATCCCGGCGCGGTGACCTTGGGCACCGGAATGGGGCGTGCCTGGAGCTGGCGGGCGGTGTCCTCGGCCATCGGTGCGGGTCGTCTCGGCTTGCGGGGTGTGGAGCATGAACACCCGCAGCCGGGCGCCGTTCCCGGCCCTGCCGCCCGTCGCCGCCGAGGCTACCGCGTCTCAGGGCACCGCATTCACCCGCTCCAGCACGAAGGTCACGGCATCCAGTTCGGAGAAGGCATAGCCCCGCTCGCGGAACAGGCGGGTGCAGGCGGCGACCGCCGCGGCGTCGAGCGAGACGCCGGCGCAGCGCTCGATCTCCGCCAGCGCCGCCTCGATGCCCAGCGCCGGCCGGTAGGGGCGGTGCGACGCCATCGCCTCCACCACGTCGGCAACCGCCAGGATGCGGGCACCGCGCACGATCTGCTCGCCCTTGAGTCCCTGGGGATAGCCGCTGCCGTCCAGCTTCTCGTGGTGCTGGTGGATCATGTCGGCGACCGGCCAGGGAAGCTGGGCGTTCTTGATGATCTCGTAGCCGGCCTGGGCGTGGGTCTTCAGCAGTTCGTACTCGATGGCGGTCAGGCGGCCGGGGCGGTTCAGCACCTCCGCCGGCACGCTGATCTTGCCGATGTCGTGCACCGTGCCGGCGAGCGCGATGCCCACCGCCTCCTCCTCCTCCAGCCCCATCTCGCGGGCGATCTCGTAGGCGAGGCAGGCGACGCGGCGCTGGTGCCCCGCCGTGTAGGGGTCGCGCATGGCGACCATCTGCGAGACGACGCCGATGGTCTCCACCAGGGAGCGGCGCAGCGCCGCCGCGTGGCGCAGGGCCTGGCGCTCCAGCTCCCGCTTGCCGGTGACGTCGCGCAGCACGGCCACGAGCGCGCCCGTGTCGGAGGGCAGGGGCCGCACGGCCAGCTCGATCGTCCGGCCGGCGCCGCCGGAGGCGGTGAGCGACAGCTCGATTTCCGGCTGGCCGCCGCGCCCCGCCGCCCCGATGGCCGATTGCAGCCAGGCCGGCGCCGGCTCCCCCACCCTGAGATCCGGGCTGAGGCGCTGGGCGGCGCCATTGCCGAAGGTGACGGTGCCGGCGGCGTCCAGCGTCAGGATCGCCTCGCCCACCGTGTCGAGGATGGCGGATTCGCGCGCCCGGTAGCCGTCGAGGATCTGGCGCGTCTGCTCCAGCTCCGCATGTTCCTGCTGGAGCTCGGAGGCGGTTTCGAGAAGCTTGACGTTCTGCCGCTCCACCACCGCCCGCAGCGCCCGGCGGTCGCTCTCCATCATCCAGAAGACGAGGTTCTGCGGCCGGCGGATGCCGCTGCGCACGATGGCCGTGTAGACCAGCATGTCCGATCCGGTGACGAAGGCATGGCCGAGGAAGTTCAGCGTGCCGTAGACGTCGACATAGAGCGTGAAGGCGAAGTCGCCCAGCGCATCCAGCCCGAAGGCCATGGCGACCAGCGTCCGGCTCGTCGGGCGGTGGCGGTCCCGATGCAGGTGCAGCCCGACCAGACCGGTGAGGAAGGCGGCGACGATCACATACTCGCTGACCCGCTTGAAGGGCGTCAGCCCCTGCCCCTCGACGTAGCAGTCGGGGAAGACCGGGTACAGGAAGATGGAAGCCAGCAGAAGCCCGGTGACGCCGGCCACCCCGGCCAGGGTCGGCACGGGGGGGAAGTGGCGGTGCGGCGTGAAGGCGGCGATGCAGACGGCCAGCGCCCCCATCCCCCGGCTGGCGATCCAGAGCTGGGTGGCGAGGTTCGCATCGGCGCCGGGAAAGACGCCCATGCCCTTGTAGGCCAGCATATGGAACAGGGTGATGACGCCGGTGCAGCCGAAGGACACGCCGAGGAACCACAGGTTCCCGCCGCCGAGATAGCGGCGCGAGTGCCAGGCGATGGCGAAGATGCTGGCCGCCGTCAGAACCCGGAAGGTCTCGACCACGGAATGGAACAGCAGGTAGTTCTGCCGGCTGACCCAGAAGGCCCCCGCCGCGACGGAAAACGCAAGGGCGAGCGCCAGCGGAACGGGCAGACGCGGGTCGGCTACCGATACCTCCCGTACTGGCCCGGCCAGGGATGCGGACATGATGACCACCCGCGAGGAGTTCTCGGCAATTATGGGGTGTGGTGTTGCGCCGCACCATGCGGCCTGACGCCGCTGCCGGCGGAATTCCGCGGCTCCCCTTGGGCGCACGGCCCGAAGGCGGCGGACGGGGCAGGGGTGTGACCAGATTGCGACTTGACCTTGATCAAGTAAATCATCGGGTACTGCTGTAATGATCCGGGCACGCAAAACACAGAACTGGACCGTGCCATGAAAACCAAGGCCTTCCTCACCGCCGCCGGCACCGTCGCCCTGATGACCGTTCTCGGGGGCGGCGCGGTCCCGGCGACCACGCTGTACGCGGACCCGAAGGTCAAGGATGCGACGGTCGACATCGTCCTGGATCCCGCATCCGTTCCCGCTCCGGAAGCGTCCGCCAAGCGGGCCCCCAAGACCCATCAGGTCTCCCTCCTCACAACGGAAGTCGAGGCCAAGCTGGATGACGGTACGAACTACACTTACTGGACGTTCAACAACACCGTTCCCGGTCCGATGGTGCGGGTTCGTGTCGGCGATACTGTGGATGTGAAGATCACCAACGCGCAGAATTCGACGATGAACCACAGCGTCGACTTCCATGCCGCGACCGGCTTACTCGGCGGCGGGCAGATCACGCAGGTCGAGCCGGGCCAGACCAAGGAGTTCTCCTTCAAGGCCCTGACCCCCGGCGTCTATGTCTACCACTGCGCCACGCCGATGGTGGCCCATCACATCTCCAAGGGCATGTACGGTCTGGTCGTGGTGGAGCCGGAGGCCGGAATGGCCAAGGTCGATCACGAGTACTATGTGATGCAGCAGGAAATCTATGCAGCCAAGGCCAAGAACATTCCGACGGCCGAGGACGACTATGACGGCCTGGTCAACGAGCGGCCGAACTACCTGGTGTTCAACGGGACGGTCGGCGCCCTGTCGAAGGACAAGCCGCTGAAGGCGAAGGTCGGCGAGACGGTCCGCATCTGGTTCGGCGTCGGCGGCCCCAACCTGACCTCCTCCTTCCACGTCATCGGCGAGATCTTCGACCGCGTCTACACCATGGGCGGGCTGGAGAGCGAGCCGGCGAAGGGCATCCAGACCGTGACGGTGGCCCCCGGCGGCGCCACGATGGTGGAGTTCAAGGTCGATTATCCCGGCAAGTACGCGCTGGTCGACCATGCGCTGAGCCGTGCCACCAAGGGCCTGATCGGCATCCTGGAGGTCGAGGGCGCCCCCGACGACAGCATCATCCTCGACAAGAGCGGCGACTCCCACAAGCAGCTCGGCGAGATGAAGCACTGAGCGGCTTCCGCCCCCACGCCATCGCGGCCGGCAACCGGGTCCAGGCATTGTCCTGGGCCCGGTTTTCGTCTTGCCCCCTGCGGTGCTCGCGGTCGCCGGACTGGAACAGTTCAAAAAAAGGCGCCCATCAGCCAAGGCCGATGGACGCATCAAGGGCAAAACGGGAGAGTCATCAGCTGGTGATGACGCAATCGAGAGAACGATTGTGCGGGCAGTATTGCCCAGCCTCCGCCACGGAGTCTTGACTGCGGTCAAGACAGGCGATTTTTCTGGGAAATCGTCATTGCGTGAAGAACAGCCATGCCGCGGCGGCAACCGAGGCGAGCGACGCGAGCACGACGCCGCCCCGGCTCATCACCCCCTCGCGGTGCAGGGCGACGGCGACACCGATCAGCAGCGGCGTGACGATCAGGAGGCCGATCTGTGCCTGGTTCATGGCGGTGTCTCCGACGGGATCAGCGGGTCAGGCCGAACAGGTAGGCGCCGAGGATCACGGCGCAGACGAGCAGCAGGTAGAGCGTCAGCCCCCGGCGCCATCCCGTGGCCGGCGCGCCGAGGCCCATGTAGCGGGTCAGGATCAGCCGCCCCTTGACGAAGGCGAAGACCATCACGAGCGCGGCGCCGGCCAGCGCCAGGGAGCGCCCCTGCCCCTCGCCGCCGCCGACCAGCATGGTGGCGAGCGTCAGCCCGGCGAGCAGGACCCAGGTCCCGGCGAGGGTGCGAGGCGGCATGGTCATCGTGCGGCGCATCGGTCCGCTCCCTTGTCAGCGCAGCAGGTAGAGCAGCGGGTAGAGCAGGACCCAGACGAGGTCGAGCATGTGCCAGAAGGAGGCCCCGGTCTCCAGATTCTCGACGCTGTCCTTCCAGGCGACGATCAGCAGGATGACCATGCCGAGCGCGACATGCAGGGCGTGGAAGCCGGTCAGCAGATAATAGAGGGTGAAGAAGCCGCCGCTGTCGAGCGTGTGGCCCGCGGCGATCGAGGCGGCGTATTCCGTTCCCTTCACGCCGAGGAACAGAAGGCCGAGCACGGCGGCGACCACGAACAGGCCGCGCGCCCGGCCCCGCCGCCCGTCACGGGCCGCGGCGACGCCGGCCGCGGCCAGGAAGCCGCTGGTCACCAGCACGATGGTGTTCAGCCCGCCGGTCAGCGGACTGAGATGGGCCTGCCCCGCCGCGAACCCCGCGGGGTCGAGCAGCCGGGCGACGGCGAAGCCGACGAAGGCGATGCCGAAGACGGCGAGTTCGCTGAGGATGAGGATCCACATCATCGGATGGCCGGGCAGCCCGGCCAGCGGGTCGGCGCCCGCCTGCTCCTCCAGCATCTCGTCGGAGTCGGTCGAATCGATCACGGTCATGGTCCCGGTCCTGTTGCCGTCCCCTCAACCGACGACCTGCCGGTAGAGTGCCGGCAGGGCCTTGGTCAGATGGCTGGCCTGCGGAAAGATCGCGTAGCCGCGCCGGCCGAACAGATAGGGGAAATAGTCGCGCGCCTCGGCGTCGACGGTGATGCCGAACAGCGCGATGCCCTGGCGGCGCGCCTCCTGGACCGCCACGCGGGTGTCCTCGATCCCGTAGCGCCCCTCGTAATGATCGACGTCGTTGGGCTTGCCGTCGGACAGCAGGATCAGCAGCCGGTGGCGGTTCGGCCGCTCGGCCAGCATCGCCGCGACATGGCGCAGCGCTGCCCCCATG
Organism: Azospirillum thermophilum; assembly: GCF_003130795.1. Lineage (NCBI taxonomy): Bacteria > Pseudomonadati > Pseudomonadota > Alphaproteobacteria > Rhodospirillales > Azospirillaceae > Azospirillum > Azospirillum thermophilum. The sequence continues at coordinate 688,252 of NZ_CP029352.1, read as the reverse complement.
CGGGTGTAGTGGCCGGGCTTCAGGGCCTGGACCCGGCGCTGGACGGCACCGCCCGGCGCCTCGTCGAACCCCTTCACCGTCAGCACGCGCACATTGCTGCGCCGGTGCGAGGTGAAGGAGAAGATGGCATGGTCGTCGCCGCAGGCGGCAAGCCCGCCGGAGAGCGCCAGCAGCGCCTCCTTCTCCACGTCGAGCACGCGGCGGCCGTCGACCCAGCCGTCGGTCGACAGCGAGGTGTCGACCAGCACGGCGACCGCCAGGTCGCGCGCCGCGCTGCGGGCGGTCTGGTAGACGCGCTCGCTGCCCGCCCCGCCGGCCAGCAGGTCGGCGCGGCTGCGCACCAGGGCCGACAGGTCGAGGTCGTCGCCGTCCGGCTGGCCGGTGAAGAGCGTCCGCTTGGGGCGCAGCGCCTCGAACTGGCGGCGCACCTGCCGGATGCGGCGCAGCGCGGCCTCGTCCGGGCTCCAGTCCTCGCCCTGCTCGGTCGCCGCCTCGGCGATCACCCGGCAGTGGGCGGGGTGATAGGCGCGACGGTGATAGTCCCACTCGGGATAGGTGCGCTCCGCCTGCAGGGGTGCGGCATCGACCGCCGAGGCGGCCAGTTCGAGGTCCATCTTCAGGCGGGTGGAGGGTTTGCGCTGATGCTGGGACAGCGCGATCTCCTCCATGTCGTCGGCGGCCTGCCGGGCTCCGTCCTCGTCGTCGTCCTCGACGGAGCGCGGGATGTTCATCATCTCCGCCAGCCCCATGATCTTCTCGAAGCGGTTGAGGATCAGCGGATCCTCGCGCTTCACCTGATCGCTGTCCCGGCGCTTCGCCTTGCGGCGCTGGCCGTCGCTCTCCGCCGCCTCGGGAGCGCCATCGGCGGCGCCGGATTCGGGAAAGGCGGCCTCGCCCTGCCCGGCCGCCCCGGCCACCTCGCCCCACAGCGGAACGGGCAGGAAGGGCCTGTAGCCGACGGGGGCGGCGAAACGGTCGAGCGGCACCGCCTCGTCCAGCATGTCTCCGCCATGGCCCGCGCCGAGCAGGGCAAGCACGGCGGCCTCCACCGCGGCCTCCTGCGGCGGCAGCGCGCGCTTCGGGCGCACGGCGCGCAGGGCCTCGCACAGCTCGGCATGGAGGCGGCGCAGTCCCGGCCAGGAGGCGAGGACACGGGCGGTCGTCGCCTTCGCCCGGCGCAGCGCCAGCAGGTCGGCGCGAAGCGGGTCGGCGGGCAGCGGGCCGGCATCCGGTTCGGCATGGGCGAAGTAGGCGGCCAGCCACTCGTAGAGCCGCTGGTTGAGTTCGGCCCGCGGCAGCACGTCGAGGACGGCGGGAAGCTGCAGGACGTCGCCGTCGAGCGCCGGGCGTTCCACCTTCTCCTGGCCCAGCCCGATCCGTTCCAGCAGGGCCAGCCGGTGGCCGGAGGAGGTGCGCGCCGCCGAAGCGAGCCGCACCGCCCGGTCACCGCCCAGCCCGCGGAAGAAGATGGCGAGGCGCGGCCGGATGGCGTCGAGCGCCACCGCGGCGCCGGGATGGCGCGGATAGCTCGTCCGGCCGCCGATCAGGCGGTGCCAGTGGCGGCCGATTGTCTCTTCCGGCTCGAACAGCGACAGCAGCATGGCCCTCGTCCCGCCTCCTTGGTTTCCTCGTCGGCCCGGTCAGCCGAGCGCGATGTCGGCGACGCGCAGCAGGGCGGCACGGACGTCGGCGTCGTCGGTCAGCGGCTCGATCAGCGCCGTGCGGATGGCCCGCTCCGGCTTGATGCCGGACCGGATCAGGGTGGCGCAGTAGACCAGCAGGCGGGTGGAGACGCCCTCCTCCAGATCCTGGCCCTTGAGGTCGCGCAGCGCGCCGGCCAGCCGGACCAGCGGGGCGATGCGCCCCTCCGGCAGGCCGCTTTCACGGGCGACGATGGCGGTCTCCGCCTCCGGCTCCGGGAAGTCGAACTCGATGGCGAGGAAGCGCTGGCGGGTCGAGGGCTTCAGCGCCTTCAGGACGTTCTGGTAACCGGGATTGTAGGAGACGACGAGCATGAAGCCGTCGGGCGCCTCCAGCAGTTCGCCGGTGCGTTCCAGCGGCAGCAGGCGGCGGTCGTCGGTCAGCGGATGCAGCACGACGGTCACGTCCTTGCGCGCCTCCACCACCTCGTCGAGGTAGCAGACGGCGCCCTCGCGCACGGCGCGGGTCAGCGGGCCGTCCACCCAGACCGTGTCGCCGCCCTTCAGCAGGTAGCGGCCGGTCAGGTCGGCCGCGGTCAGGTCGTCGTGGCAGGAGACCGTGTAGAGCGGCCGCCCGAGCTTCGCCGCCATGTGGCTGACGAAGCGGGTCTTGCCGCAGCCGGTCGGCCCCTTCAGCAACAGCGGCAGCCGGTGGCGGAAGGCGTGCTCGAACAGCTCGCACTCGTCGCCGACCGGCCGGTAATAGGGAATGTCGAGTTCGTCCGCGACTGCCTTCAGCGCGCTGCGCGTCATGAGGGGTCTCCCGTTTTCCTGGAAAACCCCCTCCCCCGGTCGGGGGGAGGGGGAGGCTTCAGTCCGGCATCATTCCGCCGGCTGGACGCTGCCGCCGATGGACGCCCGCTTGGAGGCCGGAGCCGGGCCGAGCAGGGCGTAGAGGTAGAGAAGCGCGCCGATGAAAACCGCGACACCCGAGGCGAGACGCACCCAGTAGAAGGGGGCGATCTGCTCCTGGACGCTCATGTAGTCCATGCCCAGCACGCGCTGCAGATGGACCTGCACGACGCCCGCGAAGGTCAGGGCGAAGGTCATCACCGTCATGCCGCCGCACATCAGCCAGAAGCTCAGCTTGTTGATCGTCTGGTTGTAGGGCGCCACGCCGCGCAGGTGCGGCATCGCATAGCTGAAGATGGCGAGGTTGATCATGGCGTAGGCGCCGAAGAAGGCGAGATGGCCGTGCGCCGCGGTGACCTGGGTGCCGTGGGTGTAGTAGTTGACCGACGACAGGGTGTGCAGGAAGCCCCAGACGCCGGCGCCGAGGAAGGCGAAGACCGCGCAGCCGACCGACCACAGCAGGGCCGCCTTGTTCGGGTGGTTGCGCCCGCCCTTCAGGACCATCTGGATCGAGAAGACGACCATGGCGAAGAAGGGGGCGACCTCCAGCGTCGAGAACAGCGAGCCGATCCACTGCCAGTAGCCCGGCGTGCCGATCCAGTAATAGTGGTGGCCGGTGCCGAGCAGGCCGGAGAACAGCGCCAGCCCGACGATGGCATAGAGCCACTTCTCGACGATCTCGCGGTCCACACCCGTCATCTTGATCATCAGGAAGGCGAGGATCGAGGCCATCACCAGTTCCCACACGCCCTCGACCCACAGATGGACGACGTACCACCAGTACATCTTGTCCAGCGCCAGGTTGGTCGGGTTGTAGAAGGAGAACAGGAAGAAGATCGCGATGCCCCACAGGCCCATCACCAGGATGTTGGTGATGACCGTGCGCCGCCCCTTCAGGACCGTCATGGAGATGTTGTAGAGGAAGATCAGCGCCACGACGACGATGGCGACCTTGATCCACATCGGCTGTTCCAGGAACTCGCGCCCCTCGTGGATGCGGAAGACGTAGCCGGCGACGGCGGCCAGCGCCCCGAACATGAACAGGCCGAACTGGATGTAGGCCAGCTTCACGCTGTGCAGCTCGCGCTCCGCCTCTTCCGGGATCAGGTAGTAGGCGGCGCCGAAGAAGCCCATCAGCAGCCACACGATCAGGGCGTTCGTGTGGATCATGCGCAGGATGTTGAAGGGCAGCAGCTCCGACAGGGTGTTGGGCAGCACGTAGACGGTGCCGGCGAGCAGCCCGACCAGGAGCTGGACGGCGAACAGGGCGAGCGCGCCGTAGAAGAAGGGCAGTGCCGCCTTCTGGGATTCGTATTTCATGGGTCTGATCCCTTCTCAGCCCGAGACCTTCGGGGGCCAGTTCTGGGTGTTGATGCGGCTGGTCCAGGCGAGGAAGTCGGCGAGGTCGTCGAGCTCCCGTTCGGTCAGGTGGAACTGCGGCATCTGGCGGCGGCCTTCGATGCCGCTGGGCTGCGCGCCCATCCACGCCTTCAGCGCCATCCGCGCACCGTCGGGATCCTTGTCGCCGCCGTAGCGCACCCAGACATTGCCCAGTTCAGGCGCGAAATAGGCGCCCTCGCCCAGCAGCGTGTGGCAGTTGATGCAGGAGTTCTTCTCCCACACATGCTTGCCGCGGGCCACGCTCTCGGTCAGGCCTTTGCTGTCGGTGCTCTTTTCCACCACATAAACGTGGCTGGCCCCGGTCAGGGAGACGAAGGCGGCAAAGAAGAACAGCGATCCGCCGTAGAAAATATTTCGGGCGGCCGCCTTGGTAAAGCGTTCCGTCATTGGTTCGGTTCCCCTGGATCAGGCCGCGGAAGAACGCCCTTGGCAGCCGTTCCGTCGAGCCTCGGCAGTGGCGGCTTGGCACCGCCAGTCGGGGTCACAGTTGACTAATCCGGTCGGTCTATCCTTGACCGCGGTCAAGACGGTCCCGGCCGGCAGGACCAGCCCGCGCCAAGGGCCCGGTTCCCGCTTGACCGTTAATTCAGGCTTTTCTAATATAAATGCAGACATACGACCGGCCCGCCCGCGGCGCCGTCGCCTTTTCCGTGAAGCAGGAGTGTCTCAGATGCACAAGAACTGGCCGCAGATGGCCGTGGAACTGTCCGGCGCCGTCAAGGAGCTGCGCGGCGGCGCGCCGGACGTGATGAAGGGCTTCTCCGCCATCGCCCAGGCGGCGCTGAAGGCGAATGCGCTCGACACCAAGACCAAGGAGCTGATCGCGCTGGCCATCGGCGTCGCCACCCGCTGCGACGGCTGCATCGCGTTCCATGCCGAGGCGGCGGTGAAGCTGGGCGCCACCCGCGAGGAGGTGCTGGAGACGATGGGCATGGCGATCTACATGGGCGCCGGCCCCTCCGTGATGTACGCCGCCCAGGCGCTGGAGGCCTTCGACCAGTTCACCGGGAAGAAGGCCGGCTGAACCGGCCGGGAAACGCCCGCGGCGTGGCGGGGGGACCTCATCCCCCCGTCCGCACCAGCACGTTCAGACGGGCCGGCTGGTCGAACCAGTGGGCGCCGTCGCGGACCTCCGACAGCTCGTGGAAGCGGCTGCGCAGCAGTTCCTCGCCGGCGGCGACGCGCGCCTTGCGGGTCTCGTCGATCAGGCCCATGCGCTGGGCGAAGGCCTCGTAGCTCTCCATCCGCACCGGGTTCAGATAGACGACCTCCGCCCGCTCGACGAACCGGCCGCCGGCGGCGGCATCCCGGACCGCCGCATAGGCCGCGCTGCGCACATCCTCCTCGTCCTCCACCAGCCGCGTGAGCTGGAAGAAGTCCCCGTCGGCGATCGGCTCGTTGACCAGGGCGAGACCGCCCGGAACCAGCACGCGCGCCGCTTCGGACAGGGCGGCGGCCATATGCTCCACCGGGACATGGTGCAGGCTGTTCATGAAGACGACGACGTCGGCCGCCGCGTCCGGCAGCGGCAGAGCCTGCCCCACCCCCTCCAGGTAGCGTTCGCCGCCCGCCGGCTCGGCGGCGCGGGCCCGCTCCAGCATCTCCCGTCCGCACTCGACCCCGACGACCTCGGCCCCCAGGCCGGTCAGGGCGCGGACCAGCCCGCCTTCGCCGCAGCCGACGTCGACGACGCGCCGGCCGGCAAGATCGGCATGGTCGCGGATCACCTCCAGGGCGCGGCGGCGTACGGGGGAGGAAACTGCGGCGGACATGGGGGGCGGTCTCCGGTTGCGCGAGGGGGTTGTACTTTCCCTGCGGCGGTGCGGACGGTCAATAGTCGCGGTCGGGATGGTCCGACCAGTCGCCGAGGCCCATGACCGCCACCCCCATGGCGAGGCTGCCGAAGGTGCCGCAGACCGAGCCGAACAGCAGGAACAGCCCGACGAGCCAGTACTCCGAGCCGAAGATCAGGGTGCGCAGGTGCGCCACGTCCAGCACCAGCAGGCCGATGCACAGCACGATTCCCGCCGTCACCCCGATCGCCAGATGGGTCAGCAGGAAGGCGATCAGCTTGTGCCTGCGCAGGCCGGGAAAGAGCTGGTGCAGTCGGCGCATCGGACTGGTTCCTGAAGGGGCGGAAGGGCGGCGGGGCCGGCGGACGCCGATGCGGCGATCATGCACCGGTCCGGCCGCCCCGACCATGTCAAACAACGACATGTGCGGCGCACCACATCCGGGCAGTGCGACAAATTGCCCCTGCCCGTCCCGTCACCGCTCCGCCCGCAGCCCGGCCAGGATCTTGTCCACGGTGATCGGCAGGTCGCGCACCCGCACCCCGGTGGCGTGGTAGAGGGCGTTGGCGATGGCCGCCGGGACGCCGACGATGCCGATCTCCCCCACCCCCTTGGCGCCCAGCGGGTTGACCATCTCGTCCTGCTCCTCGACGAAGATCACGTCGATGTCGTGGATGTCGGCGGCGACGGGGACATGGTACTCGGCGAGGTCGTGGTTCATCACCCGGCCGAGCCGGTGGTCGATCAGCGCCTCCTCCTGCATCGCCATGCCGAGGCCCCAGACGACGGCCCCCATGATCTGGCTGCGCGCGGTCTTGGGATTGATGATGCGGCCGGCGGCGACGGCGCTGACGACGCGGGTCACCTGCATGGTGCCCAGCTCCGGATCCACACGCACCTCGGCGAAGACGGCGGAATGGGTGCCGAAGGCGTGGCGCGAGCGGGCGAGGTAATAGGGAACGGAGCGCGCCTCCTCCTCGATGGTCAGCAGGTCGGCGGCCCGCATCACCTCCGTCACCGGCACCCGGCGGGCGGGGTCGGAGCGGGCGACGAGGTGGCCGTCGGCCATCGTCACCTCCTCCGCCGGCAGGCCGGCGAGCGGCCCCTCGTTGCTCTTGCGGGCAAGCCCGACCAACCGGTCGCGCACGCGGTCGCAGGCCGCCTTCACCGCCGACCCGACGGAGGAGACGGTCCAGGACCCGCCTTCGATCGGCGCCATCGGCAGCGAGGAATCGCCGAGCAGGAAGGTCACGTCCTCCATCGCCAGCCCCAGCACGTCGGCGGCGATCTGCGTCATCACCGTATAGGTTCCGGTACCGATGTCGGCGGTGGCGCTCGACACCGTCAGCCGGCCGTCGATGCCCAGCGTGGCGCGGGCCGTCGCCTGCCCCTGCATGGCGTCCCACACGCCGGCCGCCATGCCCCAGCCGACCAGATAGCGCCCGTCGCGCATCGAGCGCGGCTGCGGCGTGCGCTTCGCCCAGCCGAACCGCTCGGCCCCCTGCCGGAAGCAGGCGCGCAGCTCCTTGCTGGAGAAGGGATTGCCCGTGTTGGGATCGACGTCCGTGTAGTTCTTCAGCCGCAGCTCGACCGGATCCATGTCGAGCGCACAGGCCAGCTCGTCCATGGCGATCTCCAGCGCCGGCACGCCGGTGGCGGCCCCGGGCGCCCGCTGGTCGAGCGGAGTATGGACGTCGAGCCGGGCCAGCTTGTAGTCCAGCCGCACGTTGTCGCACCTGTACTGCTGGCCCGACCAGTTGACGACGATCTCCACGTAATTCTCGTACCGGGAGCTTTCCTGCACCGCCTCGTGAATGAGGGCGGTCAGGGTGCCGTCGCGCCGGGCGCCGAGGGCGACGCGCTGGATCGTCTCGGGCCGGTGGCCGAAGCTGAACATCTGCGGGCGGGAAAGCTCCACCCGGACCGAGCGCTTCAACTGCGTCGCCGCCAGCACCGCCATGAAGAGCTGATGCTGCGGCCGCAGGCCGGAGCCGAAGGCGCCGCCGACGAAGGGCGACAGGACGCGCACCTGGGCCTGCGACAGGCCGAAGACGTTGCAGACATAGGTCTGGGTGTTCAGCGCCCCTTGCGTCTTGTCATAGACGGTCAGCGTGCCGTCGGGGTGGTGGACGACCGTGGAGCCATGCATCTCCATCGGGTTGTGGTACTCGGTGGCCTGGGTGAAGGAGACGTCGACCGCGACCTCCGCCTCGGCCAGCGCCCGGTCGGCGTCGCCGCGCGGCTTGGGCGGGGGCTGGAAGCCGCCCTTGTCCTTGCCGGGCGTGAAGCCCTGGTCGCGGACGGCATGGAGGTCGGTCTGGTGGGTCGCCTCCTCATACTCGATCTCGACCAGCCGGGCGGCATGGCGGGCCAGTTCGAAGCTCTCCGCCACCACCAGGGCCACCGGCTGCAGGGCATGCTGGATTTCCGCGTCGTAGAGCGGGCGGAGGGGCGAGCCCTTGGGCGCGTCCTGGTCCTTCCACTTGCGGTCGAACCAGGCGAGGCTCGGCCGGTTCTCATGGGTGAAGACCTGCAGGACGCCGGGCAGTGCGAGCGCCGCGCGGGTGTCGATGCGGGTGATGCGCCCGCGGGCGATCGCGCTCGACACGATGTAGCCGTGGGCGAGGTCGGACGCGTCGTGCTCCGCCGCATATCTGGCGGCGCCTGTGACCTTCAGCCGGCCGTCGACCCGGCTGACCGGCCGGCCGATCCGGGCGCCCGGTTCGCGCAGCAGGTCGGGAATGCTGGGTTTCGCGATCATGCGGCCTCCGTTCCGGCTGCCTCGGCCAGCGCCCGGACGATGGCGCGCTCGGCGAGGTCGATCTTGAAGTCGTTGTGGCCGTAGCCCTGCGCGCGGCGCAGCAGGATGCGCGCGGCGGCGCGGAAGCTTTCCCCGGTCGGCGGCTTGCCCGCCAGCGCCTGCTCGGCCTCCTCGTCGCGCCACGGCTTGTGGGCGACGCCGCCCAGCGCCAGCCGGGCCTCCGCAACCGTCCCGTCGGCGATCTCCAGCGCCGCCGCCACCGAGACCAGCGCGAAGGCGTAGGAGGCGCGGTCGCGCACCTTCAGGTATGTCGAATGCTCCGCGAAGCCCTTGGGCGGCAGGTCGATGGCGGTGATCAGCTCGTCCGGCCGCAGCTCGGTGTCGATGTGCGGGGCGTCGCCGGGCAGGCGGTGGAAGGCGGCGAAGGGGATCGTCCGCTCGCTGCCGGGCCCGCCGCCGGGGCCGGGGCCGGGACCCACAACGCGCACCGTCGCCTCCAGCGCCGCCAGCGCGACGCACATGTCCGAAGGATGGACGGCGATGCAGTGCTCGCTGGCGCCGAGGATGGCATGGATGCGGTTCACCCCGACCAGCGCGCCGCAGCCCGATCCCGGCTCCCGTTTGTTGCAGGGGGTGGCGCTGTCGTAGAAATAGTAGCAGCGGGTCCGCTGCAGCAGGTTGCCGCCGTTGGTCGCCATGTTGCGGAGCTGCGGCGACGCCCCGGCGAGGATCGCCTTGGACAGCATGGGATAGCGCCGGCTCACCCGCTCGTCATAAGCGGTGTCGGCATTGCGGGCGAGCGCCCCCAGCCGCAGCCCGCCGTCGGCCGTCTCCTCGATCCGGTCGAGCGGCAGGCGGGAGATGTCGATCAGGTGGGCGGGCCGCATGGCGTCGGCCTTCATCAGGTCGAGCAGGTTGGTGCCGCCGGCGACGAAGCGGCTGCCCGGTCGCCCGGCGATCCCGCGGACGGCGCCCTCCACGCTGTCGGCGCGGTCGTAGGTGAAGGCCCTCATCGCCCCTCCCCCATCGGCTGCCGCGCCTGCTGCGCCATGGCCTGCCTGATGGCCGCCAGGATGTTGGGATAGGCGCCGCAGCGGCAGATGTTGCCGCTCATCAGCTCGCGGATCTCGTCGTCGGTCGTCGCCCGGCCCTCCGCCATCAGGCCGGCGGCGGAGCAGATCTGGCCCGGCGTGCAGTAGCCGCACTGGAAGGCATCCTGCTCGATGAAGGCCTCCTGCAGGGGATGCAGGGTGTCGCCGGACGCCAGCCCCTCGATGGTCGTGACCTCGCGGCCGTCCAGCATGACGGCCAGCGTGAGGCAGGCGTTGATCCGCCGCCCGTCCACCAGGACCGTGCAGGCGCCGCACTGGCCGTGGTCGCAGCCCTTCTTGCTGCCGGTCAGCCCGAGATGCAGGCGCAGCGCGTCCAGCAGGCTGGTCCACGGCGCCAGATGCAGCGTGTAGTCGACCCGGTTGACGGTCAGCCACACCTCCATCGGCTCGGCGGCGGGTGTCTGTGGCGGTGTCTGCGACATGAGGTTTTCCTCTCGGCTCCGGACCGCATTGCAACAGCTCGACAGGGAACGCCGTTCCGGCCATCGCCGTTGTCGTGAAGACACGCCGAAGACCCCGGACGGAGGAAGAGGACATGAGGCTTTCGGGATCCTGCCGCTGCGGCGCCGTCCGCTTCACGCTGAATTCGCCGACGCCGGTTCCCTACATGCGCTGCTATTGCACCATCTGCCGGAAGAGCGCCGGGGGCGGCGGCTATGCCATCAACCTCGGCGGCGACGCCGGCACGCTGGAGGTGGAGGGGCGCGAGGCGGTGGCGACCTGGCGGGCGCCGATCGAGGATCCGCAGAATCCCGGCCGCACCTGCCCCGGCCCGTCGCACCGCCATTTCTGCAAGCACTGCGGCAGCGCCCTGTGGGCGGAGGATCCGGCTTGGCCGGAGCTGGTCCACCCCTTCGCCTCGGCGATCGACACGCCGCTGCCCGAACCGCCGGAGCGGGTGCACATCATGCTGGACTTCAAGGCGCCCTGGGTCCGCGTGCCGGAGGGGCCGGGCGAAGTGCGCTTCGCCCGCTACCCGGAGGAATCGCTGGAGGACTGGCACCGCCGTCACGGGCTGCTCGACCGCTGACGCCGTCATGACGCGCCTGCGCCGGCTCGTCCCGTGGCTGGTCCTGCTGCTGATCCTGGCGGCGGCCGGCGGGGCGCTGGTCCTCGTCAGGGCGGGGATCCTCGTCCTGCCGCCGCGCTACGATCCCTGGGCGCCGCTGGACATTTCGGAGGAGCCGGGCTTCCTCACCCGCTACAAGCTCTCCCGCCTGGAGGGTGAACCGGCGCGGTGCCATGCGGCGCTCGCCCCGACCGCCCTGCGCTTCACCCCCCAGCCCGACCGGCCGGCCCCGGCGGACGGGCCGAACCAGGGCTGCAGCCTGACCGGGACGGTGCGGGTGGACCGCTCGGGCGTGGCGTTCAACGGCGGCTTCGTCGCCACCTGCCCGGTCGCCGCCGCCTGGATGCTGTTCGAGATCCATGCCCTGCAACCGGCCGCGCGGAAGCACTTCGGCCAGCCGGTGGCGCGGGTCCGTCACCTCGGGACCTATGCCTGCCGCAACCTCTACAACCGGGAGAGCGGACGGCGGAGCGAGCACGCGACGGCCAACGCCATCGACATCGCGGCCTTCGTCCTGAAGGACGGCACGCAGATCTCCCTCCTCCGGGACTGGAGGGAGCCGGAGAAGACGGGACCGGAAGCGGCGGAGGCGGGACCGGCGGGCGGGGACGCGCGCCGGGCGGCGTTCCTGCGCGAGATCCGCGACGGCGCCTGCCGCTTCTTCGACGTGGTGCTCGGACCGGAGTACAACGAGGCCCACCGCGACCACTTCCATTTCGACATGGGCGGCTTCCGCAGTTGCCGCTGAGGCTCCTCCGGCTGGCACAGGACTCAGGACGGATGGGAGGCCCTCCCCCTCGGGGCGAACACGCTTGCGCAGCCGGATTGTTCGCGCGGCCCGCGCTTGTCTCCGATGAAGGCTACGTCCTGCAAGCGGGACGGGTTATGCTACGGCCCAACGCTACCGGGCCGGCAGGCATCCTCCTGGAAAGACGGAGTGCCGGCACCGGTGGTTGAAGAGGGAGTAGAGACAGATGACCCGGTTCCCCGCCGCCCCGCCTGCCGCCCTGCCGGGCCGGCCTTTATCGGGCGGCCGCCCGACGGAGACCTTGCGATGACCGTCCCCGCCCATGTCCGCCTGCACCCGGCCGCCGCCGCCCTGGCTCCGGCGATGCGCGAGTGGCGCCACCACATCCACGCCCATCCCGAAACCGCCTTCGAGGAGGTGCAGACCAGCGCCTTCGTGGCGGAGAAGCTGCGCTCCTTCGGGCTGGAGGTGACCGCCGGAGTGGGGCGGACCGGCGTCGTCGGGACGCTGCGCGGGCGCAAACCGGGACCGCGCGCCATCGCGCTGCGCGCCGAGATGGACGCCCTGCACATCGAGGAGGCCAACGACCTCCCCTACCGCTCGGTCAACCCCGGCCGCATGCATGCCTGCGGCCATGACGGCCACACCGCCGCCCTGCTGGGGCCGCGAAGATCCTGGCGGAGGATCCCGACTTCCAGGGGACGCTGCACGTCATCTTCCAGCCGGCGGAGGAGAACGAGGGCGGTGCGCGCGAGATGATCGCCGACGGGCTGTTCGACCGCTTCCCCGTCGACGCCGTCTTCTGCCTGCACAACTGGCCGGGACTGGAGGTCGGGCAGGTCGCCCTGCGCCCCGGCCCGATCATGGGCAGCTACGACATCTTCGAGATCGTCCTGCACGGAACCGGCAGCCATGCCGCCATGCCGCACATGGGGGCCGACGCGATCACGGCCACCGGCCACCTGCTGACCACGCTGCAGAGCATCACCGGCCGCAGCCTGCATCCGCTGGACAGCGCGGTGGTCTCGGCGACGCAGATTTCCGGCGGCGACACCTGGAACGCCCTGCCGGCCCGAGTGACGGTGCGCGGAACCGTCCGGGCCTTCAAGGACAGCGTGCGCGACACGGTGGAGGCGCGGCTGCGCACGCTGGCGGAGCATACCGCCGCCTCCTTCGGCTGCACGGCCGAGACGCGCTACGAGCGCTGCTATCCGCCGACCATCAACGATCCGCGCCAGACCGCGCTGTGCGCCGAGGTCGCCGCCCGGCTGGTCGGGGAGGAGAACATCGACCACGAGCCGATGCCCTCGCTGGGGGCGGAGGATTTCGCCTTCATGCTGAACGAGCGGCCGGGCTGCTGCATCTGGATCGGCAACGGGCCGACCGACGGCGGCTGCCTGCTGCACAACCCGAACTACGACTTCAACGACGACAACCTCGCCATCGGCGCCAGCTACTGGATCAGCCTGACCAGGACCCTGCTGCGGCCGGAGGGAGCCTGATCCCTCACGGGCGGTCGCCGGCGATGACGCCCTTGCGGAACAGGAAGCAGCCGTAGGGGCGCGGGTCGCCCGCCTGGACGACGGCGAAGGCGGCCTTCGCCGCGTCATAGAAGGCGAAACGCTCGATGCCCGCCAGCGGCGTCGGGCGCTCCTCGGCCCGGTCGATCTCCGCCTGCACCTCCCGCCGGACCGGCGGGACGGCCGCGGGGTCCTCCACCACCGTCATGCAGCGCACCGGGTCGGGCACATAGGCGTCGAGCGGCAGGACGCTGAGGATGGCGCGCGCCGCGCGGGCCATGGAGACGCCGGGCAGCACGACCAGCCGCCCGGAGACCGTCGCCCGCGCGATGGTCTCCGCCGGGTGGTTGGCATCCACCAGGGCGAGATCGTCGCCATGTCCCATGGCGGCCAGCACCCACAGCAGGTCGGGGGACAGCAGCGGGTCGAGCGACTTCAGCATGCGGGGGCTCCTTCCTCGTCAGTCGCCGATCCAGCGTTCGGTCGAGGCCTGCAGATGCATGCGCATCGCCGCCTGGGCCTGCAGCGGGTCCGCCGCCTTCAGCGCCGCGAAGATCGCCTCATGCTCGGCCAGCGCCGACTTCCAGGTTCCCGAGCTCTCGTAGCGGACGCTGAGGTGGGTGGAGATCGGGCTGTGCCGCTCGTCGAACAGCTCGGCGACGAGGCGGACCAGCACGGTGTTGCCGGACATCGCGGCGATTCCGACATGGAACTGCCGGTCGAGCTCCAGCGGCTTGCGCCCGGCCGCCACCGCGGCGCGCATCGCCTGCAGCGTCTCGGCGAGCGCGCCGAGCCCCTCCGGGGTGGTGCGGGCACAGGCGAGCACGACCACCGTCCCCTCGATCGCCGCGCGGGCCTGCATCAGCTCGGTCGGGCTTTCGCCCATGGAGCGGATGGGAAAGGCCGGCCGCTCCGGCGGCGGGCAGACATAGATGCCCGAGCCCATGCGGATCTCGACGCTGCCGTCGAGCTCCAGCGCGATCAGCGCCTCGCGCAGGGACGGGCGCGAAACACCGAGCTGCTGGGCGAGGTCGCGTTCGGAGGGCAGCCGGCTGGCCGGCGGGAAATGACCGCTCTGGATCAGGGCACGGATCTGGTCGGCCACCTGCTGGTAGAGGCGCCGGGGCTCGATCTGCTTGGCCTGGGTCATCATCGGCTGGCACCGGCGCTGGCGGTTTCGTCAGTGGTACGGACAAACTGGCCTTACCATAAGGGCCGCGGTGCCGCTTCACAAGCCCCTGCGGGACGAACCGGCCGATCCGCCGCCTCGCCCTTCAGTGACGCAGGTGCCAAGGGGCGGCACGTCTTTCGGTCAGGCCAATCGCTCGGAAACCGAAAACCGGCTTGACCATGTTTCTTTAACGGATTATTGGTGCACCAACCTAACTGGCCTGACCAATCAGGCGGACAAGACTGCCTTTCACGACCATGCCCGTCCCCCGCCCAAATGGTGCCGGAGGTATCGGGCGGCGGGCAAGACAAGGGAGGACGGGGGGATGCGGGACTCCGCGGTGCGCGACGGCGCCCTGCCGCCAGGACGGGACACGCCCCTCCGCCCGGCGGGCGACGAGGTGATCCTCCGCCTGGAGAACGTGACGAAGGAGTTCCCCGGCGTCCTCGCGCTCAACCAGGTGCGCTTCGACCTGCGGCGCGGCGAGGTCCATGCCGTCTGCGGCGAGAACGGCGCCGGCAAATCGACCCTGATGAAGATCATCAGCGGCCTCTACCAGCCGGACGGCGGCGAGATCGTCTACAAGGGCGAGGCGCGGCGCTTCGCCTCCTCCCGCGAGGCGGAGGCGGCCGGCATCACCATCATCCACCAGGAACTGAATCTCGTTCCCCACCTGTCGGTGGCGGAGAACATCTATCTGGCGCGCGAGCCGCGCCGCGGCCCCTTCGTCGACCGCAAGCGGCTGAGGGCCGACTCCCGCCGCTGCCTCGACCGGCTGGGCGTGGACATCGACCCGGACCGGCCGGTCGGCCGCCTGTCGGTCGCTCAGCGCCAGATGGTGGAGATCGCCAAGGCGCTGTCGCTCGACGCGGACGTGCTGATCATGGACGAGCCGACCTCCTCCCTGACGGAGTCGGAGACGCGGCTGCTGTTCCAGGTGATCCGCGAGCTGAAGCGGGCCGGGGTGGGGATCGTCTACATCTCCCACCGGCTGGACGAGATGGCCGGCATCGTCGACCGCGTCACCGTGCTGCGCGACGGCCGCTATGTCTCGACCGACGACTTCGCGTCCACCAGCGTCGACGAGATCGTCGCCCGGATGGTCGGCCGCTCGCTGGAGGAGAAGTTCCCCGGGCGCACCGCCGTCCCGACCGGCGAGGTGATCTTTGCGGTGGAGGGGCTGACCCGGCGCGGGGTCTTCCACGATGTCGGCTTCACCCTGCGCCGCGGCGAGATTCTGGGGTTCGCCGGCCTGATGGGCTCCGGCCGGACCGAGGTCGCCCGCGCGATCTTCGGGGCCGACCCGCTCGACTCCGGCACCATCCGGCTCGCCGGCCGCGCCCTGACGATCCGCTCGCCGCGCGACGCCATCGCCGAGGGCATCGCCTATCTGTCGGAGGACCGCAAGAGCGACGGGCTGGCCATCAAGATGCCGGTCGCGGCGAACATGACGCTGGCCGCCGCGGGCAAGGTGGCGAACCGGCTGGGCTTCCTCGACTTCGACCAGGAGATCAGCGTCGCCCAGCGCTATGTGCAGATGCTCAACATCCGGACCCCGACGGTGCATCAGCCGGCCCGCCTGCTGTCGGGTGGCAACCAGCAGAAGATCATCATCGGCAAATGGCTGTTCCGCCAGTCGCGGATCATGATCTTCGACGAGCCGACGCGCGGCATCGACGTCGGCGCCAAGCTCGCGATCTACACGATCATGGACGAGCTGGCGGCGCAGGGGATCGGGATCGTCCTGATCAGCTCCGAACTTCCCGAAATCCTCGGCCTGACGGACCGGGTCGTGGTGTTCCACGAGGGCCGGGTGACCGGCGTGCTGACCACCCGCGAGACCAGCCAGGAAGAGATCATGCATTACGCCTCCGGCCACTCCCTCGGGACGGCGGGCCGGGCGGCGCACCGGGGATCGCCATGACCAGCCTGCCCGACGACAAGCAGAAGCTGTTCTTCCAGCCGGGCGACCGGCAGAAGGACCTGATCCAGAAATTCGCCGCGATCGGCAGCCTGGTCGTCCTGGCCATGGTGTTTTCGCTGACCAGCGACGCCTTCTTCTCGGTCGGCAACGCGATGACCATCGCGCTGCAGGTCACCTCGATCGCCATCCTCGGCATCGGCATGACCTGCGTGATCATCACCGGCGGAATCGACCTGTCGGTCGGCTCGGTGCTGGCCCTGTCGGGCGTCGTCGCCGCGCTCGCGGTGAAGGAGGCGGCCCTGCCCGTCCCGGTCGCCATGCTCGCCGGCATCCTGGTCGGCACGCTGTGCGGCGTCGCCAACGGGCTGTGCGTGACGCGGCTGAAGCTGCCGCCCTTCATCGCCACGCTCGGCATGATGATGGTGGCGCGCGGCGTGGCGCTGCAGATCACCGGCGCCCGCGCGGTGTCCGGGCTCGGCGAGTCCTTCGGGGAGCTGGGCAACGGCGCGCTGTTCCGCATCGTCACCATCGGCGAGGACGGCTTCCCCGACGTCGCCTTCCCCGGCATTCCCTATCCTGTGATCCTGATGGTGGTGATCGCGGTGGCGGTCGCGGTGATGCTGAACCGCACGGTGCTGGGCCGCCACATCTACGCCATCGGTTCGAACGCCGAGGCCGCCCGGCTGTCGGGCGTCCATGTCGCGCGGGTGACCCTGTTCACCTACGCGCTGTCCGGCACGCTGGCCGGGCTGACCGGCTGCGTGCTGATGTCGCGTCTCGTCACGGCGCAGCCGAACGAGGGCGTGATGTACGAGCTGGACGCCATCGCCAGCGCGGTGATCGGCGGCACCTCCCTGATCGGCGGGGTCGGCACGATCTCCGGCACGGCGATCGGCGCCTTCGTCATCGGCATCCTGCGCAACGGACTGAACATGAACGGCGTCTCCGCCTTCACGCAGCAGATCATCATCGGGCTGGTCATCCTGCTGACCGTGTGGATCGACCAGCTCCGCAACCGCCGCTGAACCATCGCCGCTGAGCGGGGGCGGCATCCCAAGAAGACAACGGAACAGTGGAGAGAGACCCCATGCCCAAGCTGATCCCGTGCCTCGTCGCCTCCGCCATCGCGCTCGTGTCCGTCTCCGCCGCCGCGGCCGCGGCCGACAAGGAGATCGCGGTGATCGTGAAGACGGTGAATTCCACCTTCTGGCAGAATGTCCAGAAGGGTGCCGAAACCGCGATGAAGGAGGTGGGCGGCGGCTACAGCCTGACCTTCCAGGGCCCGGCCTCGGAATCGGCCATCGCCGACCAGGTGAACATGGTGGAGAACGCGGTGAACCGGAAGGTCGGCGGCATCGTGCTCGCCCCGTCCGACCCGGACGCGCTGGTGCCGGCGATCAGGAAGGCCTGGGAGTCCAAGATCCCCGTCGTCCTGATCGACTCCCAGATTTCCGACAGCGGCAAGCAGTACTACCAGTCCTTCCTCGCCACCGACAACGCGAAGGCGGGCGAGCTGTGCGCCAAGGCGCTGATCGACCGCGTCGGCACCACCGGCAAGATCGCCGTCATGTCCTATGTCGCCGGGGCCGGGTCGGAGATCGGCCGGGTCGGCGGCTTCACCAAGTACATCAAGGAGAACTCCAAGCTGGAGATCGTCGGTCCCTTCTACTCGCAGTCGCAGATGGCGACCGCCCTGAACCAGACGACCGACGTGCTGACCTCCAACCCCGACCTGAAGGGCATCTTCGGCGCCAACGAACCGACCGCCATCGGCATGGGCCGCGCCCTGGTGCAGACCGGCAAGGCCGGCCGCGTCGTCGCCGTGGGCTTCGACGGCAACCAGGACCTGCAGGGCTTCGTGCGCGACGGCACGCTGGCGGCCACCGCCGTGCAGGGCTCCTTCCAGATGGGGCAGCTCGGCGTGCGGACGGTCGCCCGGGTGATGAAGGGCGAGAAGGTGGAGAAATTCGTCGATACCGGCGTGGTGATGGTCACCAAGGACAACATCGAGAAGCCCGAGGCCCGCGACGTCCTATACTGAGCGTTCCCCTGCCGCCGGACACGAGGCCTCTTGCGATGAAAGTCACCGACCGCCGAACGCTTCCCCGCAGCAATCTGTCGCTCACCGTCATGGGGCTGGGCTGCGCCCAGATGGGCGGGCTCTACCGCTGGACCAGCCTGGCGGAGGCCGAGGCCGTCGCCGACGCCGCCTGGAACGCCGGGCTGCGCTATTACGACACCGCCCCCTTCTACGGCTTCACCCGCGCCGAGCGGCGTCTCGGCACGCTGCTCGGCGAGCGGGAGCGGTCGCACTATGCCGTCAGCACCAAGGCCGGCCGCCTGATGGTGCCGGACGCCACGGTGGGGGCGGAGGAGGACGGCTACGTCCGGCCCCTGCCCTTCCGCCCGGTCTACGACTACAGCTATGACGGGATCCTGAAGTCGTTCGAGCACAGCCAGCAGCGGCTGGGGCTGATCCACATCGACATCCTCTACGTCCACGACATCGGCCGCTTCACCCACGGCGACCGGCACGAGCATTACTGGACGCAGCTCACCCGGGGCGGCGGCTTCCGGGCTCTGGGCGAACTGCGGGCCGGCGGGCAGGTCGCTGCCGTCGGGCTCGGCGTCAACGAGCATGAGGTGGTGCAGGACGCGCTGCAGGCGTTCGACATCGACGTCACCATGCTGGCCGGCCGCTATACGCTGCTGGAACAGAGGAGCCTGCCGCTGCTCGATGCCTGCGTGCGCGCCGGCGCCTCCATCGTCATCGCCGGTCCCTTCAACTCCGGCATCCTGGTCGGCAACAACAAGTTCAACTACGCCGACGCGCCGGCGGAGGTGGTGGCGCGCGTCCGGGCGTTGCGGGCGGTGTGCGACGAATTCGCCGTGCCGCTGCCCGCCGCGGCCCTGCAGTTCCCCATGGCCCATCCGGCAGTGGTCACCTGCGTCTCCGGCTCGCGGACGGCCGGTCAGCTCCAGTCCAACATCGACTGGTTCGAGCAGCCGATCCCACCGGAGTTCTGGGACGTCCTGAAGGAGCGCGGGCTGGTGGAGGAGACCGCACCGCTTCCCTCCCCGGCCGCCTGACCGGGACGGCCGATGCGCATCGACGCCCACCAGCATTTCTGGCTGCTGCGCGACCGGCGGGGGGAGTGGCCGCCGCCGGAGCTTGCCGCCATCCACCGCGATGTCCTGCCGGCGGACCTGGAGCCGCTGCTGCGCTCCTGCGGAATCGGCGGAACCGTCCTGGTGCAGACCCTGCAAAACGGCGACGACACCCGCTTCATGCTCGACCTCGCCGACCGGCATCCCTTCATCCTGGGCGTGGTCGGCTGGGCGGACCTGAAGGCACCGGACGCTCCGGCGGAAATCGCCCGGCTTGCCGGCCACCCGGCGCTGAAAGGGCTGCGGCCGATGCTGCAGGATCTCGCGGACCCCGCCTGGATCGACGACCCGGCACTCGATCCCGCGGTGGCGGCGATGCGGGCGCACGGGCTGCGCTTCGACGCGCTGGTGACGCCGGATCATCTGCCGGCGCTGACCGCCTTCGCGGCGCGGCACCCCGACCTTCCCATCGTGATCGACCATGGCGCCAAGCCGCGCATCGCGACGGGCGAGTTTGCCGGCTGGCGCCGCGCCATGGCCGGTCTGGCGGCCCTGCCCGCCCTGCACTGCAAGCTGTCGGGCCTGCTGACCGAGGCCGGCGGACGGCGGGAGCCGGCGGCGCTGCGCCCCTATGTCGAGACGCTGCTGGAGCTGTTCGGCCCCGACCGCCTGCTGTGGGGCAGTGACTGGCCGGTGCTGCGGCTGGCCGGGGACTATGGGGAGTGGCTGGCGATGTGCCTCGACCTCGTGCCGGAGGCCGACCATCCGGCGGTGTTCGGCGGAAACGCCGCCGCCTTCTATGGGCTGGCGGTTCCGGACCCCGGCCGTTGATCTGACCGTAAGCTCCTCCCGAGACGCGGAAAAGCCCGCCCGGCGGTGTGCCGGACGGGCTTTCCTTGTCAGAGCGGCTTGGTCGGAGCGCCTGGGGATGGATCAGGCGGCGACTTCCACCTTCTCCGCGATCTCCTGGAAGGCCGGGATCTGGTCGAAGTTCATGTAGCGGTAGATGTCCGAGGCAGCCTCGTTCACCACGCCGACCTGGGCCAGATACTCGTCCTTGTTCGGGATCTTGCCGAGCAGCGCCGCGACGGCGGCCAGTTCCGCCGAGGACAGGTAGACGCGGGTGTCGATGCCCAGACGGTTCGGGAAGTTGCGGGTCGAGGTCGAGACCGCGGTCGACCCCTTGCGGATCTGCGCCTGGTTGCCCATGCAGAGCGAACAGCCCGGCATCTCCATGCGCGCACCCGCCTTGCCGAGGGTGGCGTAATAGCCTTCCTCGGTCAGCATCATCGCGTCCATCTTGGTCGGCGGCGCGATCCACAGGCGGGTCGGGATGTCCGACTTGCCGTTCAGGATCTTGCCGGCGGCGCGGAAGTGGCCGATGTTGGTCATGCAGGAGCCGATGAAGACCTCGTCGATCTTGTCGCCGGCGACCTCGGACAGCGTCTTCACGTCGTCCGGATCGTTCGGGCAGGCCAGGATCGGCTCGCTGATCTCGGCCAGGTCGATCTCGATCACCGCGGCATACTCGGCGTCGGCGTCCGGCTTCAGCAGTTCCGGATTGGCGATCCACGCCTCCATCGCCTTGATGCGGCGCTCCAGGGTGCGCGCGTCGGCGTACCCGTTGGCGATCATCCACTTCATCAGCGTGATGTTGGAGGTCATGTACTCGATGATCGGCTCCTTGTTCAGGAGCACGGTGCAGCCGGCCGCCGACCGCTCGGCCGAGGCGTCGGTCAGCTCGAACGCCTGCTCGACCTTCAGGTCCGGCAGACCCTCGATCTCCAGGATGCGGCCGGAGAAGATGTTCTTCTTGCCCTTCTTCTCGACCGTCAGCAGGCCGGCCTTGATCGCGTAGAGCGGGATGGCGTTGACGAGGTCACGCAGGGTGACGCCCGGCTGCATCTCGCCCTTGAAGCGGACCAGCACCGACTCCGGCATGTCCAGCGGCATGACGCCGGTGGCGGCGGCGAAGGCGACGAGGCCCGAGCCGGCCGGGAAGCTGATGCCGATCGGGAAGCGGGTGTGGCTGTCGCCGCCGGTGCCGACGGTGTCCGGCAGCAGCAGGCGGTTCAGCCAGGAGTGGATGACGCCGTCGCCCGGACGCAGCGCGACGCCGCCGCGGGTGGAGATGAAGTCCGGCAGCTCGTGGTGCATCTTCACGTCCACCAGCTTCGGATAAGCGGCGGTATGGCAGAAGGACTGCATCACGAGGTCGGCCGAGAAGCCCAGGCAGGCGAGATCCTTGAGCTCGTCGCGGGTCATCGGGCCGGTGGTGTCCTGCGAGCCGACCGTGGTCATCTTCGGCTCGCAATAGGTGCCCGGACGGACCCCCTTGCCTTCCGGCAGGCCGCAGGCGCGGCCGACCATCTTCTGGGCCAGCGTGAAGCCCTTGCCGCTGTCGGCCGGGGCGGCCGGCTGGCGGAACAGGGTCGACGGGGCGAGGCCCAGCGCCTCGCGGGCCCGCGCGGTCAGGCCGCGGCCGATGATCAGCGGGATGCGGCCGCCGGCGCGCACCTCGTCGAAGATCACGTCCGACTTGACCTTGAACTCGGCGATCAGCTCGCCGTTCTTGAAGGCCTTGCCTTCATAGGGGCGCAGCTCGATCTCGTCGCCCATCTCCATCTTGCCGACGTCGAGCTCGATCGGCAGCGCACCGGCGTCTTCCATGGTGTTGTAGAAGATCGGGGCGATCTTGGTGCCGAGGCAGACGCCGCCGAAGCGCTTGTTCGGGACGAAGGGGATGTCCTCGCCGGTGAACCACAGCACCGAGTTGGTGGCGGACTTGCGCGAGGAACCGGTGCCGACCACGTCGCCGACATAGGCGATCAGGTTGCCCTTCTGCTTCAGCGCCTCAAGCTGCCTGGTCGGGCCGCGCACGCCCGGCTCGTCCGCCTCGATGCCCGGGCGCGGGTTCTTCAGCATGGCGAGCGCGTGCAGCGGGATGT
Organism: Azospirillum thermophilum; assembly: GCF_003130795.1. Classification (NCBI taxonomy): domain Bacteria; kingdom Pseudomonadati; phylum Pseudomonadota; class Alphaproteobacteria; order Rhodospirillales; family Azospirillaceae; genus Azospirillum; species Azospirillum thermophilum. The sequence goes on along the minus strand of NZ_CP029352.1, from coordinate 666,145 downwards.
CCGGGCGCGACCAGGCGTCCGGCGCCGGCGACAGGTCGTCGGTGTTGGTCTCGCCCGACACCTTGAAGACCGTCAGCTTCATCGAGGCCGGGACGTCCGGACGCGAGGTGAACCACTCCGCATCGGCCCAGGACTGCAGCACCGCCTTGGCGTTGGCGTTGCCCTTGTCCGCCAGCTCCTTGATGTCGTGGAAGAAGTCGAACACCAGCAGGGTCTTCTTCAGACCCTCGGCGGCGGCGGCGCCGCACTCGGCATCCGACAGCAGGTCGATCAGCGGCTGGACGTTGAAGCCGCCGAGCATGGTGCCCAGCAGCTCCGTCGCCTTGACCTTGGAGATCAGCGGGCAGTCGTCCTTGCCCTTGGCGACGGCGGCGAGGAAGCCGGCCTTCACGCGGGCGGCATCGTCGACGCCGGCCGGAACGCGGTGGGTGATGAGGTCGAGGAGGAACTGCTCCTCGCCGGCCGGCGGCGCCTTCAGCAGGTCGATCAGCTCCGCCGTCTGCTTGGCGGTCAGGGGCAGGGCCGGAATTCCGAGAGCGGCGCGTTCGGCCGCGTGCTGACGGTATGCTTCGAGCACGGCAGGTACCTCATAAATGAAAGGCCGGCCCTGGGTGGGAACCGTGAGACGGCCCGCGTGAAATCCGGTCGGTTTATATCGCCGACCAAATCAAAGCGCAAGGGGGCGCACCGGCTTCGCCACAGCGATCAGCTTGAAGCAAGTGCAGCCCTTGTACTGGTATTACCTGTCCATGGTATGACCATTTCAGGCCACAGAGTTATTTTAGGCCTGCAGCTTGTTCCGGGGTGAGCAGGACGATGCCGTCCTCATCGGCGAACAAGAAATCGCCGGGTTTCACCATGGCGCCGGGCAGTTCCACCGGGACATCGACAAGTCCCTGATCCCGTCGGGTGGAGGCGCGCGGAATGGATCCCAAGGCCTTGATGCCGAGGTTGAGCGTCGCCAATTCGCCGACATCCCGCACGCAGCCCCAGATGACCACGCCGGCCCAGCCGTTCTTGACGGCCGACGCCGCGATCATGTCGCCCATCAGCGCGCAGCGCAGGCTGCCGGCCCCGTCCACCACCAGCACGCGCCCCTGGCCGGGGGTCGCCAGCAGTTCCTTGACGCGGGAATTGTCCTCGAAGCACTTGACCGTGACCACCGGCCCGGCGAAGCGGGTCACCGCCCCGAAGTCGCGCAAGCCCGGCAGCACGAAGCGGGCGGCATCCTTGAAGGTGTCGAACAGGTCGCAGGTGGCGACAGGGGGGACCTTCCCGGTGGTCATCTCGGCGGCTCCGCGGCTGTTTGTCGTGTGTTTCCCGGACGTCTTGCGCCAAAGCCCCGCCCAAGGCAAGGGCCGCAACGGTCGCACCGCCCGGGACCGTGACGGCCGGCAGAAGTTTTTGCCGGCTTAAACGTTTGATATACGAATTGTCGGTACCATATCGTCATCTCTGACCGGACCACCAGCGCAGGACCAGCGCCGAACATGCCCGACACACTCGGACTGCCGACCAACGACCGCCGGTCGCCGGCACGGCATCTTCCGCTTCCCGCGGGCGCCTTCCGCGTGCAGCGGCCCATCCGGTTCTCCCACACCGACCCGGCCGGAATCGTCTATTTCCCGGTCTATTTCGACATGTTCAATGGCGTCGTGGAGGACTGGTTCACCCACGGGCTGGGCATCAACTACGCCGACCTGATCGTCGAGCGGCGGATCGGCCTGCCGATCGTCCATGCCGAGTGCGATTTCGTGATCCCCAGCCGCATGGGCGAGACGCTGACCCTGGGCGTGATGATCGAACGGATCGGCCGCAGCTCCATCGATCTGCGGATCAACGGCGAGGTGGGCGGCGCGGTGCGGCTGTGCGGCCGGCTGACGGTGGTGGCGACGGCCCTGGAAGGCTTCGGCTCGATCCCCCTGCCCGACGATCTGCGCGCCAGCCTGCAGGCCTACCAGACGGCCTGCGACGCCTGCGCCGGCCGGGCGCTGCGCATGCCCGGCACCGCCGGAGTCCGCTACGCCCGCTGACCGACCTCGCGGAGCAGCGCCGGCAGGCCGTCCGGATCGCGCATCAGGGTCCCCATGACGGCGGCGCCAGCCGCACCGGCCTCCAGACAGCCGGCAAGGTTCCCCGCCTCCACCCCGCCCAGCGCCAGGACGGGAATGGGCACGCCGGCGACCATCCGCCGCAGCAGATCCGGCCCCAGCGCCGGCCCGTAGCCCGGCTTGCTGGCCGTCGCGAAGACCGGCGACAGGGTCGCGTAGTCCGCCCCCTCCCCCGCCGCCCGCAGCAGCCTCTCCCGGTCATGGCAGGAGACGCCGATCAGGGCGCGCGGTCCGAGGAGCCGCCGGGCCGCCACGGCGTCGCCGCCATCCGGCAGATGAACCCCGTCCGCCCCCGCGGCCAACGCCAGCCGTGCCTCGCCATGCAGCGTCAGCCGCGCCCCGTGCCGGCGCGCCCGCTGCAGCACCGCGCCCGCCAGGGCCAGGAGCTGATCCGCCGGCAGGTCCTTCTCGCGCAGCGACAACCAGCGCAGCCCGGACGCGAACAGCCGCTCCGCCAGGTCGGGAAGCGGCAGGGCTGCCTGTCGGCGGTCGGTGATCGCGAGGAGCGGAGGATCGGGCAGGACGGTCATGACCGCAGCATAGCAGGCGCCCGGGCTCAGCGGGACAGGCTCAGCGGGACGGGCTCAGCGGGACGAGCTCAGCGGGACGGGTTGCCGCCGCCGGCCGGGAAGACCGAGCGGACGAGGTCGAGCCACGCCCGCGCGGCGTTCGACAGATAGGCGCCGCGCCGCCAGACCATTGCCATGATCCAGTCGGTCTCCGGCGCCTCCAGCAGCACCCGGACGACGCCGGGATGCGCCCGCTGCAGCGCGATCATCCGCGGCAGGAAGGCGACGCCGAGCCGGGCGGCGACCAGTTCGACGACGAAGTCGATCTGGCTGCTCCGCACGGAAACCACCGGTTCGAAACCGCGGCTGCGGCAGGCTCCCAGGATGATCCGGTTGAGCGCGAAGCCGGTCTCGAACAGCAGGAACGGCATGTCCCGGAGGTCGAGCAGGGTCACGCCCGGCCGGCCGGCCAGCGCATGGCCCGCCGGCAGCAGGGCGACCAGCGGCTCGCGGCAGATCTCCTGCCACTCGAAATCCTCGGCGACCGGCAGTAGCGACGCGGCGATGTCGATGTCGCCGGCCAGCAGGATTTCCTCCAGCCGGTCGCTGCCATGCTCGACCAGCCGGATGTCGATGCGCGGGTGGCGCTGGCGATAGGTCGCGAAGAGCGGCGCGATCAGCGTGCTGGAGCCGATGGGCGGCAGGCCGAGCCGCAGCGTGCCCCGCTGCAGCCCGCGCAGATCGTCCAGCTCCGCCAGCAGCTCGTCGCGCTGCGCCAGCATGCGCAGGGCCTGCCGGTAGACGATCTCGCCGGGAGCGGTCAGCGTGCTGCGGTGGCCGTTGCGGTCGAGCAGCGGCACGCCGAGCTCATCCTCGAGCTGTTTCACCGCCTTGCTGACCGTCGACTGGGTGGCGAAGACGACCTTCGCCGCCTGGGAGAATCCCCCCTGGCGCACGACCTCGACGAAGGCGCGGAGCGTCCTGAATTCCATGCTCATTCCATAATGGAATTGATTCTAGTCGGACAAGTCATTTTGATCATAGCGCGGTGCGGCATACATTCCAGGGACAACGACCGCAGATCGCCGTCCCCCCGATGACCCGCATCCATCTCCTGCTTCTCCGCAGAGTCCGCCGCAGCCGGCTTCTCCAGACCGGCTTCATCGCCCTGTTCTGGCTGGCCGGCGAGGCGCTGGTCCGCCTGACCCACCTGCCCGTGCCCGGCGGCATCGTCGGCATGGCGATCGTCCTGGCGCTGCTCGCCAGCCACCGCCTCAGCCTGCGCAGCATGCGGCGCGGCGCCGAATGGCTGCTCGCCGAGATGCTGCTGTTCTTCGTGCCCGCCGTCCTGGCGCTGACCGACCACCGGGAGTTGCTCGGGCTGCTCGGCCTCAAGATCCTCGTCGTCATCGCCGGCGGCACGCTCGCGGTCATGGCCGTCACGGCCGTCACCGTCGACCTGTGCTACACCTGGAGATCGAAGCATGGCTCTGCCAATTCCGTTGCTGGATGAACCGCTGGTCCAGGCGTCGGTCTGGTCCGCCGCCACGATCGGTTTCTATCTCGTGGCAAAGCGCCTGTACCGGCGGCGGCGGGTTCCCTGGCTGATGCCGCTGCTGGTGACGCCGGCCCTGCTGATTCTGGCCGTGCTGGCCTTCCATGTCAGCTATCGCGAGTACATCCGCGGCACCGGCTGGCTGATCGGCCTGCTCGGCCCGGCGACGGTCGCCTTCGCCATCCCGATCTACGAGCAGCGCGCGATCATCCGCCGGCACTGGCCGGTGCTGATCGCCGGCATGCTGGCCGGCACCACGACCGCCATCCTGACCGGCTGGGCGCTCGCCACCGTCCTCGGCCTGGACGGCACGCTGCGGCTCAGCCTGCTGCCGCGGTCCATCAGCACGCCCTTCGCCATGACGGTCTCCGGCGAGATCGGCGGCATCCCGGACCTGACCGCGGTGTTCGTGGTGGCGACCGGCGTCCTCGGCGCCGTGCTGGGCGAACTGCTGCTGGGCTGGCTGCCGATCCGCACCTCGCTCGCCCGCGGCGCGCTGTTCGGCGTCGGCGCCCATGGTGCCGGCACCGCCAAGGCGCACGAGATCGGCCGGGAGGAAGGCTCGATCGCCGGGCTCGTCATGGTGCTGGTCGGGCTGCTCAACGTCCTCGCCGCGCCTGCCATCGCCTATTGCCTCGCCCCCTGAGGGGGAGCGGGCGGCGTTCCGCGGGGGACGGCCATGCGGAAGCCGCCCGGTTCCCGGCTTGCGGAGCAGGCGTGGTCTTTAGTATACGTCATCGCAGCATCAAGAGTTGGGCTGGCGCCCAACACCAACCTGCCGACCCGGGCAAGGTGGTGCTCCCGCGAGGGAGGATGTGGCCGTACCGGCAACCAAACGGGACCGCGCCACTGCGTCAGCCCTCCTGACCGTCGATAAGGAGGGACCGAATGCCGGACGCCATTGTCACCGCCCCCGACCTCTCGCTCGTCCTCGGACCGGACGACAGCGCCTTCCAGGTCGGATCCTGTCCGCCGCCGCGCAAGGGCGGACGCTACGTCGGCGCCACCGTCCATGTCGTCGTCCACCGCCGCCACGGCCCGTGGACCCACGTCTACCGCGTGCTGCAGGAGGAGGGGGCGAACCGCCTGCTGGTCCATCTGCACAAGGTGTTCGAGGGGGAACGGGCGGCCGAGGCGCGGAGCTGGGCCCTGACGAACCTGATGATCCCGGCCGGGGCGGAGTGACCGTACCCCGGCCTCAGCCGGACGGCAGGCCGTCGTCGAAGGCGGGGATCTGCCACGGGCCGCCGAGATCGACGTTGCGCAGCAGGAGAACCAGCTCCTCGCGCGAGCGGGTGACCGCCGTGTAGAGCCACCGCCACCGGTGCTCGCGGAAGGCCGCGGAATCATCGACCACGGTGACCGAGGGGAACTCCGAGCCCTGGGACGCATGGCAGGTGATCAGCCACGCCCAGTCGTAGAGCTGGATGTCCTTGCCGACCCGCGGCTGCACCATCCCCTCCTCATAGTGGGCCTGGAACATCCAGGAATGGACGATCAGCTTGCCGCGCGGCCGCAACTCGTCCTCCATCTGCACGCCCAGCGACCATAGCCCGGCATCGCGGCCCGTCGCCTCGGCCGCCGGCCGCGTCAGGGTGCCGATCATCCCGTTGTAGAGCCCCTCGTCCTTCTGGTTGCGCCGGCAGATGACGCGCTCGCCCGCCTGCGGCATGACCGTTTCATGGCCGAGCAGGGAGCGCATCCGCCGGGTGTAGGTGGTGCGGACGCGGTGGGTCCCGCAGATCGCCTGCGACGATTGCCGCATCACCAGCGACTGGGTCCGCCTCTCCAGCGGGAGGACATGCACCTTGCCGACCGAGCCGAAGCGGCGGGGAAGCTCCTGCCGGCGCAGCAGGTGGGCCAGCCGGATGACCGGGCTTTCCCTGGCCGTGCGGTGCGGCTCGGTCAGGCGGAAGTCGGGCTCACCGCTGGTGAACAGCCCCTGACCGGAGACCGGCGGCAGCTGGTAG